>CALXLI010000082.1 GCA_944389155.1 uncultured Spirochaetaceae bacterium
GTCCTAACCGTTAGACGAAGGGACCATACCCAAACTGGGATGGAGGGACTCGAACCCCCAAAGGCAGAACCAGAATCTGCAGTGTTACCGTTACACCACATCCCATCTCTGAATTCCTATGCAAGATTACAGAATAGCGGATATAATGTCAACAGGATTTAGGAAAAATTTTACACAAATTTTACAATCCTCGATAACACAAAGAATTATCAGAATTTCTTAAATGCTGTCACCCTTGCAGATGCACTGAGCGTGCTATCATCGCGAAAACCGTCCTTAAGATACATGTATCCCAAACCAGCAACCATGGCACCATTATCTGTACAAAGCTTCAAAGATGGGAATGTTACGGTATAGCCGCCTTTCTCCAGATCCTTCAGCTCTGCTCTGAGAAGCGAGTTAGCTGCAACTCCGCCTCCTGCAGATACCCTTCTGAGCCCTGTATCATCAAGAGCTTTCCTCACGCGCTTCATGAGGATGCCTACAGCCTGACGCTGGAATGATGCAGCAATATTCTCAGGAGTATCGAGAGCTCCTTTGCTTCTGAACTTATCCTTCTGGTTTATCACAGCAGTCTTAAGACCTGAGTAGCTCATATCATAAGGATGCTCTGTCCTGTCCAGCGTAGGGCCTGGGAAAAGGAATGCATTCGGGTCTCCGTTCTTAGAAAGCCTGTCAATCACGACCCCTCCAGGGAATCCCAGGTTGTAGAACTTGGCGACCTTATCAAAGGCCTCACCTATCGCATCATCGATTGTCGTGCCAAGGACATCTACCTTATCATAGCTTTCCACACGGCATATGACAGTATGACCGCCAGATACCAATACCCCAAGATATGGATACTCAAGAGGATTCTCTATCTGCGAGGCATAGAGATGCGCCCGTATATGATCAATGCCGATAAACGGTATATGAAGCGCACTGGCAAAGCACTTTGCAAAGCTTACACCGACAAGAAGAGACCCGAGAAGGCCTGGCCTTGACGTGACAGCAACAGCATCGAGATCTTTCTTCCCGATGCCGCTCTGTGCTATTGCGGCCTCAACGACCTGCGCAATCCACTCTGTATGAAGACGCGATGCGAGTTCCGGCACAACCCCTTGATAAGGCTTGTGAAGCTCGATCTGCGTTGCAATCACATTTGAAAGTATTTCCCTGCCATCACGGACAACAGCAGCGCTGCATTCGTCACAGCTTGTCTCTATTCCAAGAACAATCATTCAGCATCCACTTCTACGATATTGCCGCCTGAGATAACACCAAGTATAGCCTGCAGATCAGATACAGAGCCTTCCTCAAAAAGATATTCATAAACACCTTTTGCCCAAGGCACTCCGATCTGAACACCATTCTCTATAGATTTCTCAGTCAGATCCTGAAGATAGGACAGGCCATTGCTGTCAATAGCTATCTCGTTTGAATCATAACTTCTTTCCATGTTCAAAGCCCCTCCTAGTGTCTTACGAAAAGATAATCACCATAGATAGTATAAGTCAACAGCAAATTTCGCAATATTGCAATTATATCATCCCCTCACCTATAAGATAATCCGTATAGATATCTGCCTGGCTGAAGAAATAGTCGATTATGGATATCAGGAGCGCATCATCGAAACCTGAATCGGAATAGCAGAAGTCATAATCGCAGTAGAATGTACGGTACATCGATGAGTATGAGCAGCGGATAAGGAAGAGATTGTTGTTGCACTCGTTCACAATACGGTTGGCATCGCTGCTCTTCACATCATCTGCAGCACTCCAGCCGCTCTGTATCCATATCCTGTTCTCATCGGCATATGGGATTATCCAGTAATCCATCCCATACTGATCCTCTACTGTCACATCACCATCTTCATCTACATATGCGGAATATCCATTGCCATAAAGCAATGCTGCAATGCTCTCAGATGACACATCAGATGCCGGGATGGCAGAAAGGGATGCAGAAACAGAAACCAAAACGATAATGAATGAAAGCAAGATCTTCTTCATATGCAGATATCATACCATAGATATCAGGAAGTCCTTCTCAAGTCCCAACTGAAGGAAAACCGCAGGAATATACCTGCGGCTTCATAATCACAGTATCGAGTGGAGTATCTCCTTCACCTCGGCATCCTTGAATACCTCATCCACCTCATCATAGGTAAGGCCGATGAATTCATGGCAGGTATAGTGTATCCACCTGGAATCCTCTTCCTTCTCAAGCACATGCTTGCGGCACCAGTAATCAGGCTGGACAGGAAGCGGCTCCTCTTTTTTATAAAGAGGGACTTTATAGTCATATACAGCAACCTTTATATCCTCTCGGGGAATCCCTGCCCTCATCACCGTTCCGACAAGCGCGTTTACCGTCATGCCAGTATCGAAGATATCATCAACGATAAGGACCTTCTGCCCTTTCCTCAGATTCTTCGGAGACCACGTCCAGCCATCGATATCAACATGGGATGAATGCTCTCTCACATCACCATAGGAACGTGCAACGACTGCAGCATAGAACACAGGGGTCTTTCCTGACTTCATAGCCATCAGCTTATAGTACTCGCTCATCACGTTGGCCATGTAGGCACCGCCCCTGAGCGAGTCATAGATGACATCAGGAACGAAGTGATCCTCAGTATACATGCGGTGGACAAGCTTTATAGCCGCGTCCCTGATCATATCGCAGGTGATGAATTCCTTTCCCATCATGCCTCCTTAGAGCTGAGTCAGTATCTCAAGCCCGGAATCTGTGATTGCGACAGTATGCTCCCAATGACAAGCCGGCTTGCCATCAAGTGTCCTTACCGTCCATCCATCCTTTCTGTCTGTATCGACCTTGTATGTTCCCATATTGATCATCGGCTCGATTGCCATGACCATGCCTTTGCGGATCCTTGGATTAGGGTTCATGAGAGAGACATAGTTCGGAATCTCCGGATCTTCATGCATCTCAAGCCCGACTCCATGGCCGCAATAGTCGCGGACAACACCATATCCATGCTTTTGCGCAAGTGTAGATACAGCCTTTGCTATATCCTGTATCCTGGCTCCTGGCCTGCTGGCTGCATCGATTCCCATATAAAGGCACTTCTCCGTGACAACATTTAGCTCATGGACCTCAGGAGAGACCTTTCCGATCTCATATGTATGCGTGCTGTCGCTTATATACCCATCCTTCTCGAGACAGATATCAACGCTCACGATATCCCCATCCTTCAGGATCTCATGCTTTGAAGGAATACCGTGGATGACAACATTATTGACAGATACGCATGTCGCTGCAGGATAGCCCATATAGCCAAGACAAGGCATTCCAAGATGACGATGCTTCATCCAATCATGAAAAAGACGGTCAACATCATAAGTGCTCATTCCCTCTGCTATCTGCGGTCCGATTTCCTCAAACATCTGGGCAAGGAGCTTGCATGAAGTTCTGATGCCGTCTATCTGCTCATCGCTTTTAAGGACTATCATTGCACTCTCTCCAAATCCTTCCTGTATGTATCAAGTATACCATTGATGAACCGGAAGGAAACATCATTTGAAAGCTCCTGGCTGAGCTTGACAGCCTCATCTATCACGATAGCAGGATGGACGTCCTTTGTTATCGCCATCTGATAGAAGGAAATCCTGAGGATGTTCCTATCAACGATGTCTATCTTATCAAGAGGTCTCTTCTCAGAGTACTTTGAGATGATCAAATCTATCTCAGCTCTGTTCTCAAGAGTGCCGAATACAAGGAAGCGGATGAAGATCTTGTCCTCTTCATCCAGTGCTCCTACCTCTTCTTCATTCATACCCTGGAAAGGATCGATGCTGTCCTTATCCGCCTCAAGCTCATTGTTGAAATCAAGAGAATACAGCGTTGAAACCGCAATCACCCTATCACGATGCCGTGTCATCAGTTATTGCCCCTGTAAAGAATATTTATCCTAGCCTCGCCTCTAAGCTCTGCAATCATATCCTGAAGCTCTGAAGCCATCACGCTCTGCTGATTCTGAGCTGTAAGCCCCTGTGCGATGTAATCATGGACAGTCATCGTATCCTCCGGTGAGATAGGATCGGAGAGTGTCAGAAGCTTTGCATCATAATGCACGGTTACCTTTACGATATGATAACCCATCAGAGACTCAAGAACCGGGGAGACCTCACCTGCATGCATTGCAAGCACTGTATCGCAGAACTCATCGCCCCATCCCTGTCTGGCTGCTGTATTGTTTGCTGTAAGCCATCCGATATCCCCGCCGATATTCCTTGATGCCTCATCCTCGCTGTATTCAGGCACAGCGCTCTCGAATGTAATGGCACCAGATGAAATCTCTGCGGAAAGCGCTTCAAGCTCAGCCTTCTTCGCCGCATCCTCCTCAGCATTTCCGGTCTTCTCTGCATAGATATGCGAAAGCTTTACGCATTCAGGCTGGAAGAATGACTGCTGGTTCTGCCTGTAGAAAGAGGAAATCTGGCTTTCTGTCGGAAGAGGTGCAGCTGAAATCGCATCTCCTCTCTCCTGCATCAGGTACTGCTGTACGATCGCCTGATTCCTCAAAGCAGCCCTATATGCATCAACTGATCCAAACTGCCTTACGATCTCTTCATCAAACTGCTCTCTTGTGACGCTCTGTCCTGCCTGGGCTGCCTGCTGCTGTGCATTTTGGAAGATCGTGTTGATCATCTGATCCAGCTGCCTGTCGTTTACGACCACCCCATCACGCTCTGCTCCCTGCAGGAAAACCTCATCGTTTATCATTGTCTGCAGCACATCAAGCTCCGTAACATCCATGCCAAGAGATCTATAACGCTCAGTCTCAGCATTGAGATCATCAACAGATATAGCAGTATTCCTTGTAAGATATACAGTTGCCGCTGGCTGGCTGATCATTGCAGCCGAAACAGATGAAAGCGCCGCAAAAGCAAGCAATATTATACCGATAAACCTTCTCTTCATGAAAACCTCCACAGGAAACCTAGAGCCTCGTGCTGCAAGCCGTCGACAGATCTCAGTTCCTCTCGACATTAAGCCTCTTGCCTATGGCAAGCGCTTCGTCGCTTTTGTTTATTACCTCGCTGAGCTTGAGGTACATCCCCTCATGCTCCATTGTCCTCATGAGCGACTGCAGAGTTCCGCCCTTCCTAAGTCCCCCGGTGATGAAAGCGAGGCATCTCTTTCCAGATACAGTGCCCGCATTCTCAAGGAACTTGGAGATTATAGGAGGTACTTTTGCAGAGAAAAAAGAAACAGGCTCTGAACCTATGACGACATAATCATAGACAGTAAGTCTGACTCCTTCTTCATACATATTCACCACATCGACACGATGGCCTTGGCTCTCTATACCCTTTGCCATAGCTTTCGCAAGCTCTGCAAGCTTTCCACCATCGCGCGTCTTAGCTGCATATAGAACGCAAACCTGCATAAAAACCTTCTTTTTTAAAATAGATGCCGGCTATCCCCTGAAAGGAAGCCGGCTTGATCCTGATGGAATCACTCTGCTGCTGTAGCTGTGCTGACCTCTGCAGTTGCCTCAGCTGATGTCTCTGCGGATGCTGCATCATCAACCCAGCTTGTTGCTTCAACGCTTGAGCTCTCTGCAGCTGTCTGTGCAGCAAGAAGCTCAGCATCGCTGGACTTGTTTGCAATAGCAACGACCAGAGAAAGAACCATGAAGACAACGACCAATATCGTAGTCGCACGTGTAAGCACAGAGGAAGTATTTGAACCGAATGCAGAATCGCTTCCACCTCCGAAAATGCCTCCAAGGCCTACGCTGTTCTCACCCTGTACAGCAACAAGGAAAATCAGAAGAAGTGCAACAATACAGAAAAGCACTAACAGTATGATACCCAAAATACTCATCTCAGACTCCGTCTTATTTATTGTATGTTATGATGGGAAGGAATGCATCGAGAGTAAGGGAGGCACCGCCTACCAAAGCGCCATCGACATTCTCCTTCGACATCAGGGCCTTGATATTGCCCGCTTTAACAGAACCACCATACTGTATTATGAGATTCTTGGCAATATCAGAAGAATACAAAGATTCAACGGTTCTGCGGATAAATGCATGTGCGCTGTCAGCATCCTCAGGAGTTGCAGTCATGCCTGTCCCGATTGCCCATACAGGCTCATATGCAATAGTGATCCTATCCATCTGGGAACCATCAACGCCGTTAAGGCCTACTTTGATCTGGCGTGTCAGGACTTCCTCGAGCTTTCCGCCCTGCCTCTCCTCAAGGGTCTCTCCTACGCAGAGAACCACTTCCATCCCTTCAGAAAGGGCAAGAAGCACCTTTGAGTTGATGATCTCATCTGTCTCGCCGTAGTACTGGCGTCTTTCGCTGTGTCCGAGGATTACAGTGCTTACACCGATATCCTTAAGCATGGAAGGCGCAACCTCTCCTGTATATGCACCGGATGTATGGTTTGCCATATTCTGCGCAGCAACGGTGATTCCAGAACCCTTGACAGCCTCGACAACACCAGGAAGGGCAACGAATGACGGAGCGATCATCACACGGCAATCCACCCCGCTCTCTTTTACGGTCTTAGCCAGGGAAGAGGCATATGCTGCCCCTTCAGATGGCGTCAGGTTCATCTTCCAATTGCCTGCTATATAAGCTTTTCTCATCTTACTTCTCCAAAGCCTTGATGCCAGGAAGCTCCTTGCCCTCAAGGAACTCAAGGGAAGCTCCACCGCCTGTTGATACATGGCTGATCTTATCTGCAAGGCCGAACTTGTTGATTGCAGCTACGCTATCTCCACCGCCAACGACTGTCGTTGCGCTGGATGCAGCAAGAGCTTTTGCAACCTCTTCTGTTCCCTTTGCGAATGAAGCAAACTCAAAGACACCCATAGGTCCGTTCCAGACAACTGAAGCAGCACCCTTCACAGCCTCAACGATCAAAGCTGTTGTCTTTGGTCCGATATCCATACCCATGAGGTCAGCAGGGATGTCAACAGAGTCAACAGCTACAGGCTCAGCATTCTCGTCAAATGCAGCTGCTGCTACATGATCGACAGGAAGGATAACCTTTACGCCCTTCTCCTCTGCCTTCTTCAGGAAGGATGAAGCTGTCTCAAGATAATCATCCTCAACAAGGGACTTTCCGATTGAATGTCCCTGAACCTTCAGGAATGTATATGCCATACCACCACCGATAACGATCGTATCGCATGTGCGTACAAGGGACTCAAGGACCGTGATCTTTGAAGAAACCTTAGAGCCTCCGATGATAGCTACAAATGGCTTCTCTGGATTCTCAAGAAGAGGTGCCATGAACTTCACTTCCTTCTCGATGAGGAAACCTGCATAGGATGGAAGATAGTGGGAAACACCCTCTGTGGAAGCATGTGCGCGGTGTGCTGTTCCGAATGCATCGTTGCAGTAGATATCACCATATGAAGCAAGCGTCTTTGCAAACTCAGGGTCATTTGCCTCTTCTTCCTTGTAGAACCTTACGTTCTCAAGCAGAAGGACATCACCTGGCTTCAGAGCCTCGACTTCCTTCTTCACTTCATCTCCGATTACGTCAGAAGCAAGTGTTACCTTGGATCCGAGAAGACGCTCGAACTCAGCTGCAACTGGCTTGAGGGAGTACTTCTCGTTCTTCTCTCCCTTAGGACGGCCAAGATGTGTCATGACAACAAGCGATGCACCGCTATCAAGGATATACTTGATCGTAGGAAGAGCTGCCTTGATTCTTGTATTGTCTGTGACAACCCCATCTTTTAGAGGAACGTTGAAATCAACGCGGATAAGAACCCTCTTGCCTTTAAGATCTGCTTCTCTGATTGTATTAAGAACCATGATAATTCTCCTTTTGAAAAAATAGGCCTGCCGAAGCAGGCCCGCACTCCGGGCAACCCGGAAGCTATATCAGCCGTTGACCTTCTTCATATGAGCGATGAGGTCAAGAACCTTGTTGGAATAGCCAACCTCATTGTCATACCAAGAGACGACCTTTACGAATGTATCTGTAAGAGCGATACCTGCCTTTGCATCGAAGATGGAAGTCCTCTTGTCTCCGAGGAAGTCAGAAGATACAACAGCATCCTCTGTGTAGCCAAGAACACCCTTGAGCTCGCCCTCTGAAGCTTCCTTCATTGCAGCGCAGATCTCATCATACTTTGCAGGCTTTGCAAGATTTACAGTGAGGTCAACAACAGAGCAGTCAAGAGTAGGAACTCTCATTGACATACCTGTGAGCTTGCCATTGAGTGCTGGGATAACCTTGCCAACAGCCTTAGCTGCGCCAGTTGAGGATGGGATGATGTTGCCAGAAGCAGCACGGCCACCTCTCCAGTCCTTCATGCTAGGACCGTCAACAGTCTTCTGTGTAGCTGTTGTTGAATGAACAGTTGTCATGAGTCCGTTCACGATGCCGAACTTGTCATTGAGAACCTTTGCGATAGGAGCAAGGCAGTTTGTTGTGCAGGAAGCATTTGAAACGAACTGTGTGCCCTTTGCATATGTGTTCTCGTTTACACCTACGACGAACATCGGTGTGTCATCCTTTGAAGGAGCAGACATTACAACGTACTTAGCACCAGCATTGATATGAGCCTGTGCCTTCTCCTTTGTGAGGAAGAGACCTGTTGACTCTACTACATACTCAGCACCGACCTCGTCCCACTTAAGCTCGTTAGGATCCTTGCATGCTGTTACGCGGATAGCCTTTCCATTGACGATGAGCTGGGACTTCTCAACATCAGCCTCGATCGTGCCGTTGAACTGGCCATGCATTGTATCATACTTGAGCATGTAAGCAAGATAATCTACTGGGCAGAGGTCATTGATACCAACAATCTCAACATCCGTGCGCTCCATTGCTGCGCGGAAAACGAAACGACCGATTCTTCCGAAACCATTGATTCCGACTTTCATCACATTCTCTCCTTATATTGACTTATCGATAATCCAATATTCAGTGACACCTGATTTAACCATTTCCAAGTGAAAATAGCAATAGAGCGCCCCTATGCACATATAATACACACAGATGAAGAAAAAGGCAAAAACATTACAGCGTCGCAATGGAATCTGAAGACGAAAGATGCAGGACAACGCTTTTCCTTGCATCAAGCTCGACTGCAATCACATCATCCTCCCTTTCGGCACATCCCTCACCTGCTGCAATGCGGATCTCACCTGAAGGCAGCGCAAAGCCATTGACAGACACCTTCCTCCTTCTTGGGCATCTGTTTATGACAGCGACAATCGCCTCATCACGTCCAATGCGCTTTATCGCGAATGCATCATCATCCAGAGCCTCTGACGCAAAAGCAGAATAAGGAAGGAACGGAAGCTTGCGGATCCTGCAAAGCTGTCTGTACATGCCCAGCATGTCCATATCCCATCTCTCCTCATCCCAGCACATAGGATAACGTGCTCCCTCGACTGAACCCATCTCCCCATCAAGGCCGATTTCGTCACCATAATAGACAGATGGCATGCCTGGAAGCAGGAACAGGATCATGATCGCACCGTAATAGAGATCCCTGTCCATCATGGCCTTGTTGTTATGAAGACGCGGCGTGTCATGGCTGTCTATGAGATTCATCTGGAAAAACGCGCATTGATCAGGAAGCGCTGTGACACCATCCTGCAGGGCCTTTGCCATCTCGCTCCCAGTCCATGGGACCTCGCGCTCCGGGTCATGGCCCCATCCAGTGCATAGGAATCTGTCACGCTCCCCCATCCAGCTTCTTATAGGACGGCCCGATCCATAATAGTTCATCGTACCATCCCACATATCGCCATGCAGGTACTCGCTGCTGTCATCCCAGTCCTCTGCAACAAGGTAGACATCGCTCTTTATCCCTTTGAGGCTCTCTCTCACACCCCGCCAGATCTCCCTTGTAAGCTGCATATCCCCCGAGCGTCCCACTTCCGGAGCTACATCAAGCCTCCAGCCATCCTGGTTGAATGGCGGCCTGATGAACTTCTGCATCGCTGAATCCGGGGAAAGATACATAAGGGACCTGAGCTTATCAGAGCAATAGTTGAGCTGTGGCAGCGTCTTCACGCCTTGCCAGAACCGAGGCTCTCCATCTTCGAATATATAGAACGAAGCTTCTTCCGAATCCCTATCAGCCAAGGCTTTCCTGAACCATGGATGCTCAGATCCAGTGTGGTTTATCGAGATATCGATGATGACGCGGATGCCATTCTCATGCATTTTCCCTATAAGAGCTGCCAGAGCATCATCCCCTCCAAGCTTCTCATCAACATGGAAGAAGTCCACGGAGTCATAGCGGTGGACTGTTCTCGATGCGTTCACAGGATTGAGATAGATCGTGTCTATGCCAAGGCCTTTCAGGTACTCAGCCTTATCACCGATTCCTTTCAGGTCACCATTATAGAAATCAAGGCAGCGCGATCTGGAAAACGGCTCAGGCTTCTCATCGGGTGTGTGGACAGTGACACGGCCTCCGTCAAACTCATACTCGCCTTCTTCCGCACCGACAGAAGGATCGCCTGAAAAGAACCTGTCAGGGAATATCTGATAGCAGGTTGATGAAGCTACCCATGCCGGGGCAGAGAGCGATGGAATCAAGGTGAACCTATCGATGCGGCGCGGTGTGCTCCTGGAAATGCCTGTCTTCGAGAAATACCAGCTTACGCCTCTATAGATGAAGGAAAAATAATAGCAGAAAGGAGAAAGAGATGTGACCTTGGCAACTGCTGAATATCTGAAAGCACCGTTGAAGGTACCTCTTTCCTCCATTGCATATGCCGTCACAGTCCCTTCATCGCTGTCAGTGCGCAGCGTGACACTGTCAGGCCTGGATGAGAATACTATGGAAATAGCCACATCCTCGCCCTTCCTTGGGAAGAGCGGGGAAACGAACACATCAGAAAACGAGGAAAATGCCTTCAGCACTTGATTTCCTTCATGATAGCCTTGACTATCGTTTCAGGTGATGGGGATGAATCCACGTCAATCAGATTGCCCTTTTTCCTGTAATAGTCAATAAGAGGAGCAGTCTGTGCCTCATAGACCTCCAGACGATGCTTTATGGCCTCCGGCTTATCATCATCCCTCTGGATGAGAGGCTCACCTGTCTCGTCATCTATCCCCTCCACCTTTGGCGGATTGGATACTATATGATAGATCCTGCCTGTTGACTTGCAGAGCCTGCGCCCGGAAAGCCTCTTGATGATCTCTTCAGAGGAAAGGACGAAGTTGAGGACGCAGTCGATCGTATCCATCGCATCCAGGGCCTCGGCCTGTCCTATCGTGCGCGGAAAGCCATCAAGGATGTATCCAGATGCTGTATCATCCTTTGCAAGCCTGTCCTTAACCATCTCTATCGTGACCTCATCCGGAACAAGGGCGCCAGATGCAAGGATCGTTTCAACCTTCCTGCCAAGCTCTGTTCCGCCCTTTATGTTCTCGCGGAAGATATCCCCAGTGGAGATGTGAGGTACGCCAAGCTCTTTCTTGAGAAGAGCTGCTACTGTTCCTTTGCCAGCCCCCGGAGGGCCAAGAAGCACTATGTTCATATACTAAAGTCTCCTTTCCACAGTATAGCAGAATCATCGTGCAATTGCACTGCAAAGACTATTAAGTTACCATCATGAATCATGAACAGGATTTTCCTTCATAAGAATGATCTGGATTGCTATCTGCAGGAAAGCGACAGAAAAGCGATAGAGGATATCGAAAGGATGTATCTTCCCACTCTGGACCTGAGCCCTGCCATAGCAAGAGGAGATGCAAAGGCCATAGAGAGCCTTGTCGAAACACACAGAGCTATAGGACACAGGCTTGCAGAGATAGCAAAGGCAAATGGAAGGATACATGCGTATTCATTCGAAACCCCTATGGAAATGCATGACGAGGCTTCACGCCTGATTGCAAAGCTCCGCAGTCCAGAGACAAGCCATGAGGAATTCATATACTACACGCAGAGAGCATATGAGATGATGTTCAGCTATGTATTCTCCGCAAAGCGCATTGGAAAGAAGCGCTCGATAATCCAGCCTACCCCGGTGACGCTTCCAGTGCAGAACTATGCTGTGCATCGAATCCCGGATATCGACGATCTGATACGCAATTCCGTTATATGCGTAATGCTCCGAGGCGCGCTTCTTCCATCCATGATCATCTCCAAGGAAATCGAGGACTGCTCGTCGGATGGGTACTTAACGCCATTCGAGCTTTTCAGGATAAAGCGCGATGAGACAAAAAGCGAGGAGGATATGGCCTATGTTCTCGACCTTGACCGCTCATTCTTCTCCCTTGATGAGCTTGATGGCAGGGATTGGATATTCGCAGATCCGATGAATGCTACAGGCGGCTCTATGATAACAATTGCAAAATATCTGAAAGAACAGGGGGTGAAGCCCCGAAGGATAATCTTCATAAACGTCATTTCCGCGCTTAAAGGCGCTCTCAGGATAACAAGGGCTATCGAAGAAGCTGAGGTCTACACGCTGTGGCTTGACCCGATGCTGAACGATAAAGCCTATATACTGCCGGGACTCGGAGATGCAGGAGATAGGCTCAACGGCAGGGACGAGGGATGCGAACGCAACATGATACAGCTGATCGCAGATTATGGCGCGGATATCGTGAATCTTTACAGGAATCAGGTGAGGAAAATTGAAAGCGCTGTTCTTGGCTAGCATATTCATGCTTCTTATTTCATGCTCAACAACCGATGGAAGCCCAGATGAAAGCTATCTGGACAGGGGTTACCGTCTGAGCGGGGAAGATGCGGCTTCTGTCTATCTGGAAGGCATTGAGAATGACCCATCCGCAGAGCTCTATTACAACCTCGCCTACTCCTATCTTGAAAGCAGGGACTATGATAAGGCAATCGAGTGTGCGAGAACCGCCTCTGAGCTGTATCCCGATATGATCCGCTTTGATTACCTCATACTCTATGCATATAGGGAAAGCGGGATGATGTATAGCTACGAGAAGGAGCTTGAGAGGCTTGCCGGAAAGTACCCCGCAAACAATACGATCGCAGAGATGCTTCTTTCCTGTTACAAGGGCGCAAGGCGAGTCGAGGCCATACCAATTGCCCGCCGTCTTCTTTCCCGAAGCCCATCAAACCAGACAGCAATAGCGGCACTTGGTGAATTCTACGATTTCTATAGGGCTATATCCCAGGAGAATGCACAGACGGAAGCACAGCCTTGGGATACAGGTGTGAAGGAAATCTACAATTTAACGAACACGATAAACGACAGGCTTCTCACTTGAGCTTCTTCCACTCGCTTACAGCAAGCTCATCGCATCTGTTGTTCCATTCATTCGCGTCATGGCCCTTCACCCATATGAATGTGACGCTGTGCCTCCTGATAAGCCCAAGAAGCTCTATCCAGAGATCTGTATTAGGCACAGCCTTCCCTTTTTTCATGAAGCCAAGCTTCTCCCAGGAGAAAAGCCATCCCTCATTGATGCTGCTTACGAGATAGCGTGAATCAGAATATAGATCGACAATGCATGGCTCCTTCAGCGCAGAGAGAGCCTTTATGGCTCCGGTAAGCTCCATGCGGTTGTTTGTCGTCATGGCATCCCCGCCGGAAATCTCCTTCTTTGCATCACCATAGAAAAGAACAGCCCCCCATCCACCTGGGCCGGGATTGCCTGAACATGCACCATCTGTATATATCGTAACCTTCTTCAAGATATCTCTCCAACAAGCAATGAGTTTAGATTATTTCACCATAGCTCGGCAATGATCTGGCAACAAAACAATCTATCATGGGAAAAGGCCATATCCATGATGCAGATACGATAAAGAAGCCTGGCCCGGCTATAAGTGTCCGGCCCTGCGTGGAGGTTTCCTCTATTCCAGACGGAATTCTGGAGCGCTACCGCGAGGAACAAGATCGCCTGTTAGAGCGGAAATCATCGGAAGCCGCCACTTCCTAAGCGGAGGCAGTCCATCCATTCAAGGGCTTTTCCATCAGTTTTGCCTAATACTCAGGAATCCAAATTTCTCTGTACTCAGATTGCCTGAGCCATATATATGAATGATGCAGCAGTCAATATTCTGGATAATACCTGCCTGCAGCTGGAAAACTGTAGACAGATCGTAGACAAATAGGTGCATTCAGTCTCTTTCAGGCATGTTGACTATCTTCTATCGTAAAGAATTATCTTGCACCTGTCTTCTTTATGATATGATAGCCGAACTGTGTACGTACTGGCTTTGATATGCTCCCTGTTGACATACGCCTTACAGCATTCTCAAATGGTGCGACCATCTGCCCCTCTCCAAACCATCCAAGATCTCCGCCTTTTGATTTTGAAGGGCAGGTTGAATACTGCCTTGCAAGGCTGTCAAAGGACTCCCCCTTCTTCACCCTCTCATATATTCTCTCGGCAAGTTCCGCATCCTTTACAAGTATATGGCTAGCTTTCCATTCCATTTTCTCTCCTCCTCTCAAGGATCATATCCCTGTATGAACGAGTCTCTATGCATCCTTCAAGCCCCAATGAGGAAAGGAGCGCTCGGATCTTCCTTCCGCTCTCATCAGCCTTTTCATCGCTGCAGCCGAAAGGAAGAAGTATCTCAACCTCTGCAAAGCAGCCAAGGTCATTAACGGAGAGAAGCTCTATATGCATATCATCAGCATACCATTGCCAGCCGTCCTTGCGCTTTATGAAGTAATCCTCATGGCCGAGAGCATGAAAGAACGCAACAGCCTTATCGTATTCTCCGCATGCAGCAAGGAACTCATACTCCTCGTTGTTCTCACCGTTGCTGTCACGTGAATTATGTTTTGTGGTTATCTCGATCTTTCCATCATACTCACGTATCCGAAGCGACTGCAGATATTCCCCTGGAAGATGGAAGTAATGGTCTTTCTTATGGACCTCACTGCCCTGGCCAAAGCGTCTCTCAAGCTCTGCCCTGATGCAATCTGGTCTATCCACCTTCGCTTTTGACTCAATCTCACGCATGCTATTTCCAAGGGAAGATCATGTTCTTCAGCGAACGCGGCCCAACCTTCTCCTTCTCATCATAAAGAAGATCAGCCCATGGCAGATGCTTCCTGTCAGCATCCTTGTTCTCTTCAAGATAGTCGTACTTCATCATCAGGAGCTTCATGGAATCCTGGGCAGCAAGCTGTGCTCCGGTGACACCTGGGATGAGCCCCATCGTGAATACAGAGAGCGCGAACACTATCGCCCTGTAGACAGCGAAGAAGAGCGTGAAGCCAAGGTTATCCCCTACTATGATAAGGCACTTCTTGACGCTCTTGAGTGGCCTGTCGCCAGGAAGGAGATTCATGAGCGGGAAATAATAGGCAATGGCAAGAAGCGCTATGATCTCAAGCCAGATAAGGACAACAGCCACTATCAGCCCGATTATGCTGCCCATTGATATATAGAAAGGAAGAAGAAGCAGTACATTGATGAAAAGGAAGAAATTAAGGCCAAAGAACAGAAGGGAGTGCCTTATATTCCTCTTTATGCCTGTACGGAATGCATTCCACGAATCCCTTTGATAATTCGAATAGTTGAATACGACGGCGGCAGTTCCTCCGGAGAGGACAGAATAGACAAGGAGCACAACGGCAAGGAAGACATATGCAAGCGCAATATTGACAGTTCCAAACGTTGAAAAGCCCCAAAGCCCAACACCGAGGAGGACGATATAGATAAGATTAAACAGGACAAGACCGATAAGGTTATCCCAGCCATCAAAAAAAGCTTTCTTAATGAAGAAACCAATCATACTCTACTAATCTAACTATTACTCTCTCTATTTTCAAGGACAAAGCAATACATTCAATGCATTGTACCAATACAACAATTATATACAATCTTCAAGTTTCTGTATTTACAACACGGCTTTGTCATGTTATAAGGAAATCAGTGGCTTGAATGACGCATGTCAGGTTGCCTAGAAGAGGGACTGCCATAGCCGTCCGGGAGTTAGTCCTAGGCGCGAACCTCCAGCATCTTCCTGGTGATTCTGGAGGTTTTTTTATTCATAAATTTTACCAAAATAACAGATTTTTGAATAATTATGCAGAAATATGTTGCAATTATTCGATAAATTTGCATAATCCTACAAACGTAGGAGAACAAAATGAAAGAAAAAGTCATACTAGCTTACTCTGGCGGCCTGGATACTTCCGTTATCCTGAAATGGCTGAGCAATAAAGGATTCGATGTCATAGCATATGTAGCTGATGTAGGTCAGAACGAGGATTTCAAGGCCATAGAGGAAAAGGCCTACGCGACAGGAGCATCAAAGGTCTATGTAGAAGACCTGAAGAAGCCTCTTGTCACAGATTATATCTTCCCTGCGCTGAAGGCGAATACAATATATGAGGGCACATATATGCTCGGCACATCCCTTGCCCGCCCGATAATCGCAAAAAGACACATCGAAATAGCGAAGAAGGAAGGGACAAAATACGTTGCCCATGGTGCAACAGGAAAGGGCAATGACCAGGTAAGGTTTGAGTTTGGCTATTATATGAACATGCCTGACGTCAAGATCATAAGCCCATGGAAGGATGAGGAATGGCTCTCACAGTTCGAAGGACGCTCTGACATGCTCAAGTATGCTGAGGAGAACAACATCCCCGTTAAGGCATCGCTCAAGAAGCCTTACAGCGAGGATGAGAACCTTATACATATCTCCCATGAGGCAGGGATCCTGGAAGATCCTTCAAAGAGATGCCCGGAGGATGTCTACTCACTCACACTCTCACCAGAGAAGGCTGTGGACAAGGAGACATTGCTTACATTCACATTCAAGGATGGCATTCCGCTCTCTGTGAAGAATGAAGGAGATGGCACTGTAGTCACAGAACCTGTAGAGATGATCAAGTACCTGAACAAGATCGGACACGATAACGCTATCGGACGCGTGGATATGGTTGAGAACAGGTTCATAGGCATCAAGAGCAGGGGTGTATATGAGACTCCGGGCTGTGAGATCCTCTGGAAGGCGCATCACAACCTTGAAGGGCTCACGATGGATAAGGAGGCCATGCATCTGAGGGATATGCTATCTCCAAAATACGCTGAGCTTATATACAATGGATACTGGGGAGCTCCTGAGTTCAATATGCTTACAGCGCTCTTTGACGAAAGCCAGAAGTTCGTTACAGGAACAGCAACCGTGGCTCTTTACAAAGGCAATGTGATCAACGCAGGGATATCATCAGACTGTTCGCTGTACAACGAGGATCTTGGCTCAATGGACAAGGCCGGTGGCTATCATCCGATAGACTGCAAGGGCTTCATAAACATCAACGCCATACGCCTTATCGCATCATCGGTAAGGAACGGAAACGCTCAATAAAGTACGTCAGGGCCGTCGGAAGACGGCTCTTGTCATCCCTTCTGGGCAAACACCAGAATAGCCTTTGCAGATGGCATCACGGAGAAAGACACAAGGGCATACCCTTCCCTATCCATCCTATTGCACTCATCTTCGATCATTGCTGCCATCTTCTCAGCCCTAGGCTCATACTCAGTTACGATTGTCCTGTACATAGCGTTTTCCTCCTACGATAACAGATGCAGCAATGCCATACACAATGAAGGCTATCGGCATTGTTCCATTTTCAGCAAAGGCACTTGGCGGAAGCACAGCATTCTTTCCCTGGGGAATGAGCAATTGGAAGAATATACGGAGCAAAGTCGTGACAGCACATATGAAAACAAGCTTCATATGAATTCCATTATCCTTTCTGATATCATCCCAAGCTCGCTGAAATCCATATAGTCAACATGCTTTCCGTATGTATCCAGGAACTCACGGTCCTCAGCACTCACCTTCCCAGGGTTCCTGCTGCATGCTTTGTGAAGCAAAGCCATCATCGCACGATGCTTCAGCGAAAGCCTGCCATAGTCAAGAACACCGCGGAGATGGAAGATATCGAAAGATGCAAAGCCGGAAAGCTCTTTCTCCACAGCACACCTTATCCGCACCCTGTTCTCCTCTATGCATGGATCGGATATCCCGACAGTTACGATGATGAGATGGGTATTGGCTTTATCAACATGCAGAAGAGTTCTCTTCAGGCCAAGGACGCCTCCAGCATAAAGAGCCCCTATATATACGGCAATGCCGCTCTCGATTCCATGTATGCTCTCGAACGGGAAGACAGGCAATCCTGTCATCTCTCCAAGCTTCTCTGCATATATCCTAGCGCTGCCGTACCTGCTGCCATAGATGATCATAAGGCAATCATAAGGCAAGTATGTTAATACTGCATGAAGAAAGTGATCAGCGCATTGAAAAAGGGGCCATTGGCCCCTCTGTCAATAAGTCTCTGCCTTATCCGGATCGAATAGGTTGTAATCTATATCAGGGAAGATCACATTGCGTCTTTCAGCATTTATCAGCCACTCTGTATTGACAGTGTTGCGTGACATGGATGAATAAACCACGTTGAAAGACCCAAGGTGGTTGCGAAGCCTTTTCTCTGCATACGTCACGGATGTATTGTCATGCATTATGCATGGCCAGTCCGATGACATGGCAAGCAGCAGCTCACGCGATGCCTGGTTGAGGAAGCGTCCCTTCAGAGAGCCTTGATCGGGGAATCTGTGGGTAAGCTCCTGCATCCTGTCTATAGCCTTCCTTATATGCCTGTAGATCCATGCATTGCTTCCGTCAAGCCAAGTATCAGAGTACCCTCCAATACCCCAGCTTGATTCATTTACAGCAAGCTTTTCCTTTTCGCTATCCTCAAGGATTATCGAGGTAGGAGTTGTTAGCTCATAATCAGAGGATTCTCCGGCTCCTCGCAGGAATCCCTCAAGGAACTCAATGCCCTCAAACCATCTATGGCCGAAAAGCTCAGCATCGAAGCAGAGATTGAATACAGGATCGCTTATCCCCGAAGCTTCAAGCATGATGCCCTTGCGCTTGATGCTGTAAAGGAAGTTGTCGATATGCAGCTTGACCTTCTCTGCAGCCTTGTCAGGATCATAGAACTTCTTGTCCTCGGTCTTTCCGGTTATCGCATGATACTTGAATGCAGTGAAGCATCTTATCTCAGGCTCATGGATATACGGCCTTATATACTCAAGAGGAAGCGAATAGCCTATATCCTTATAGAAATCCCTGTAGTCGCTATCGCAAGGATAGCCGAACGTACCTGACCAGACAAGCGATGTCAGATCCCAATCGCGAGGGAAGCCAATGACGCTTGATGGAAGCTCGACTGGCTTATAACCGCCATATATCGACTTGTCGCGGGCGCTTATGACGGAATGAGCTGCAAGCTGGCACCATGATACCCCATTTCCGGCAAGAACCTCGTCAAGGCCTGGATAGTATCCGCATTCAGGCAGCCAGAATCCCTTTGCGCTCTGCCCGAAGACCCTCTTATGGGTCCTGAGGCCCATTATCACCTGGGCATTGATCGCTGTAGGATAATCCTTGTACAGAGGAAGATAGGCATGCGTCGCAGCTGTTGTCAGAAGCTCTATGCGGTTTCTGTCAGCCAGATTCTTATACCCTGTCAGGATATTGCGCTCATAGCTTTCAAAAGTCTCAAGATTGACCTTCGCATAACCAAGATACCGCTTTGCCATCTCATGGCATTCCGTGTCCTCTGTCCTTGTCCTCTCAACCTCTTTCTCACCAAGCTCTATGCGCTCATTCATGTAGTTGACGAATCTCTCCTGAAGAGCTGCGTCAGTGAGCATTGTCACCAATGTCGGTGAGAAGCATATCGAGATGCGGTAATTGACACCATCCTTATCAATGCGGTCGAGCATTCTCAGCATCGGGATATATGTCTCATTGAGAGACTCAAAGAGCCAGTTCTCCTCAAGGAACTTCGGATACTCTATATGCCGTACATATGGAAGGTGTGCATGCAGTATGAGATTGACCTTATTCATCTACATCAGCCTCCCTGAATGCCGTTATTATATCCCTCACGGGAGCGTTATGGACCATGCTTCCATCCTTTGAGGTGATAAGAGACACATATATCCTGTAAAGAGAGTCGTTATCAGCCATCTCTTCCTTATGGAACAGCCAGTATGGGTATATGAGCCCGACACGTCCGGAGACTGCAAGCTCTTTGCTTTCCCCTTCCACTGTCGATATAAGAGAGACCGAGCAGTAGCCATCACCATACGGTATACCTATATTCCATTCTGAATCAGAAAGAGATACAGGCACATCGTATACCTCGCTCTTGCCTCCATTGATTATGGAGACCCGAAGGGCTACGCTTCCTCCTTTCTCCGCTATCTGGTCGCTTATCGCCGGCGCAATGCTCCAATAGCAATAAACCCATGAAGAGCTGCGCATCAGAAGATGCACCTCTGTCTCAGGATAGCTATCCGGCAGCTCCTCAACCCCTGGCAGGCCTTCTACGTAATCGCTTATTCCCCTATAGTCAGTTATTCCGGAGAGGTAGCGGAGATTAGGATCCAGCTCATTCATCCCTGAGTCGTCATCCTCTTCATACTTCTCTCTAAGAAGTTCGATGATTTCCTCCCTAGACAACAAATCGATATTGCCAATCCCTTCCTGTGCCGCGATTCCCTTCAGTTCATCCACAGAAAGGGATTCGATGTTAACAAGTATCATCGCATCCCCTTTTCAGCTTGTTGATTTGATACTAAGAAATAGAAGGAAAATAGTCAACAAAACCGCAAATAGAAGCGTTAAATCAAGGAAAACAATGTTGAATGCCGTGCTTTTGCAAGCAATCTTGCCATGCAGAAATGTGCATTTATTCATTTTATATGGTTCTTATTTGTGATAGACTCTCCTTTATGGAAAAAAAGGAAGAAAGAACATCCCTGATACTCCACGGCCATTTCTACCAGCCGCCGCGCGAGAATCCTTTCACAGGAATCATACCAAAGCAATCTTCAGCTGCACCTTACCTTGACTGGAATGAAAGGATATGGCACGACTGCTACTCTGCAAATGCCCATTCAAGGTACCTTGCATCCGATGGCCGTATAATCTCGATAACGAACAACTTCTCATACATCTCATATAACTTCGGGCCAACGCTTCTATCCTGGCTTGAGGAAAAGCATCCGGAGACGATAGAGATGCTTATCGAGGCAGACAAGGCCAGCATAAAGCGTCTGGGACATGGAAACGCAATGGCCCAGAGCTTCAACCATACGATCCTTCCTCTTGATACGAAGAACGATGCGAGGCTTCAGATCGAATGGGGTGCGATGGACTTTGAAAGGCGCTTCGGAAGGAAGGCCGAAGGAATGTGGCTGCCTGAGTGCGGGATAAACCCGGACGTCGTGCAGCTTCTCTCAGATGAGGGCATACGCTTCGTGGTCCTGTCGCCTTGGCAGTGCAAGGCTGTTGAGGATGAAAGCGGCAAGAGCGTCCTCCTTCAGGGCAAGCCAGCTCCATATTGGCAGCCTTACATACTCACAGGAAGCGGCGGTGGTGAGATTTCCGCATTCTTCTATCATCCGGGGCTTGCTGAGAGCATCTCTTTCGGCCACATACTCCGCTCTGCGGATAATCTTTACCAGATGCTCAAGGGCATAAGGGACAGCGACGAAAAAGGCCTGATACATACAGCAACAGATGGTGAGATATACGGTCACCATGAGCCCTATGGGGATATGGCACTCGCTGCGCTCATCAGGAAGGTAGAGGAAAGGGATGACTTTGTCTTTGACAACTATGCCTCATACCTTGATTCCCACCCTGCCCGCCTCCACGCCGAGCTTCATCAGGGCGAAGATGGAAAAGGCACTTCATGGTCATGCTCACATGGTGTATCCAGATGGTACAAGGACTGTGGATGCACGACAGGTGGCCAGGAAGGCTGGAACCAAGCATGGCGGACGCCGCTTAGGAATGGCCTGAACAACCTTGGCGCAAAGCTCACGAAGGCCTTTGAGAACGAAATACACAAGATCTTCGGGGAGAACGTCGATCCCTACCAGATACTCAAGGAGAGCGGCAAGGAAATCTGCGGTGCATTGTCAATGAGGTCATTCATAGAGACACTGCATCAGAAATATCATTTCGCCTCCACATACGATGTTGAGCTTGCACATCTTCTTTCAGGGATAAAGAACAAGCACTTCTCATTCACCAGCTGCGGCTTCTTCTTCGCAGAGCTATCGGGAATAGAGCCTAGGCAGAACATCAAATATGCGCTTTATGCGATAAGGATGTTCCAGCCATACTGCCAGGGAGACCTGCTTTATCCGTTCCTCTCGGATCTGAGGAAGGCAAAGAGCAATACAAAGGCCCATGGTGATGGCATGAATATAGCGCAGGAAGAGATGAAGGGGCTTCCCGGTGAGGTTGAGGCTGCATTCTATTTCTATATAAACAGGCTTCTTGCGACACAGGATGATCACACTGATGTCTATGGACGCTTCATACTTGCGCACATGGCGGTTGATGAGAATGACAGCTTCTCTGCAGATATAATCGACACAGTCAATCTTGAGCTTTTCAGCTTCAAGATCCTATCATCCTCTTCGATTGACTATGGGATAAACCTGTATCTGGCAGGAACTGACAGCAGCGGCAACCCCATAAGCAACACACGCATAACAAATCAGGATATTCCCGACAGGATGCTTATGGAGATATTCGCATGGATCGACAGATCGATGAACAGGATGACCTTCACGGAGCTTTCATCCCTCGCTGCTGATATGAGGCACTTCTCCATGCTTGTGAAGAACTCGAAGTACGTTCCCTTGGAGACAATGGTCATGGAGAATCTCGGGCTCACGCTGAAGATAATCAAATCGCTCTTCACGTTCTATGTCGATGTCACACCGCAGGAAAGGAAGGAGATACTCGGCAACATGATAGACTTCGTGAAGAAGTGCGGAAGGGACTCTGACATCCAATCCATAAACGGAATCCTTGCGACCCATGCCGCATATCTCTCAAGCGAGGTCAAGAAGGATGGGCTTACCAAGACAAATGCCGATTCGATAATAGAGCTTCTGGCTCTTGCACGCTCCCATGGTTTCGAACCAGATCTAGGAGAGCTTCAAAACGCAGTATATCCCTACTATGACGGAACAAGGAAAGCTGAAGCCGATGATGCGCTCTCAAGGGATTGCTATCTTTCACTGAACTTCAAGTAATGCCCTTGCATGCTCTAATGATATCGCGCTCGTCTCCCCTGAAAGGAGACGGGCTGTTTCCATCACGCGCTCATCCCCATCTATCTCATTTATATGAGAGCTGGTCCTTCCATCCTTTTCTTCCTTATAGACAAGGAAATGGCTTTCTGCTTTCACTGCAAGCTGCGGAAGATGCGTGATCGCAATCACCTGGATCCTGGAGGAAAGGGAACGGAGCTCATCAGCAACCGCACTCGCAACAGCCCCTCCGATCCCTGCATCAATCTCATCGAAAAGCATTGTATCTACATCCTCAGAGCTTTTTATGGATGTCTTGAGAGCAAGCATTATCCTCGAGAGCTCTCCACCGGAGGCTGTGCTCTCCAGAGGCGATAGCTTCTCTCCCTTGTTAGGGGCAATGAGGAATGAGACTATATCAAGCCCATCAGGTGTCAGAACCTTCCTCCTTTCGATCGAAATGCGCATAACAGCCTTATCCATGCCAAGGCGGCCAAGTCTTTCCTCAACGCTCCGCTCAAGCTTCTTAGCGCCTCTTTTACGGATCTCGCTTATCCTCAAGGCCTCATCCATCGCATCAGCCCTGGCCTTCTCCAGTTCCCTTACAGCATCGTCCAAAGCTCTTTCGCCATCATCTGCGATGCTGAGCTTTGCCCTGTATTCATCGCGCCGCCTGAGCGCTTCCTCCACAGTCCCGCCATATTTCTTCTTCACTCTCTGGATAACGGAAAGACGTGAATTCGCATCTTCAAGATCGCTTTCCGAATAATCAATCGAGGAAAGATGGGAACGGAGCGTCAGCAGGATATCAGAGCATTCGATATCCAGGCTTTCCAGACGTTCAGAAAGAGATGAGAGCCCCTCATCCTTCTTCTCTGCCTTCCTGATTGTGGAATAGGAATCCGAAAGGGATGAAGAGGCTGCCTTGAGTTCCTCGATCGCTGACGATATCGACGCTCTCAGGAACTCAGATGCATTCATTATCCGGATTCTTGCCCTGAGCTCTTCTTCCTCCCCTTCTGCCAGCGCAGCGCTATCAAGCTCAGAGAGAGCAAAACGCATATAGTCGCTTTCCTCTGCACTCCTCTCAATAAGCGTGCGTACCTCCTCCTCCCTTTTCTCTGCATCCTTCATCTTCCTATACAGAGCCCTGTAATGGGAAAGGTCAGCATCAGAAATCTGATCAAGCATTCCAAGCTGGACTTCAGGCCTCATCAGGGACTGCTGGTTGTTCTGCGATGAGATATCAACAAGAAGAGATCCGAGGGCACGTCCCTCATGGAGAGTCATAGGTGAACCATTCACGGTATATGCAGATCTTCCGCTCTCTTTGATAGAGCGCCTTATGACTATCTCTCCATCCTCGCATACAATCCCCTTTTCCTGCAGGAACGAAAGCACGGCAGGCCGTTCTGTATAGAACACTCCGGCAATCTCAGCGCTTGCCGATCCTGCACGTATGACGCTCCTGTCTGTCTTTGCACCAAGCAGAAGGGATATAGCCCCAAGCATTATGCTCTTTCCGGATCCGGTCTCTCCCGTAAGCACCGAGAAGCCTTCCCTTAGGTTTATATCAAGGCTGTCGATAAGCACATAGTTCCTTACAGTAAGATGCTCAAGCATGGAACGCTCCTGACCAATGGAGCTTATCGCGGATAATCTCGGAGAAGTTCCTTTCAAGCGATTTGATCAGAAGTGCGCGGCTTCTGCTTTTCTCGACTATCACGCGGTCCCCTTCCTCAAGGTCAAAGAGGAGCTGCCCGTCTGCGGTAAGGACAAGATCTGTACGCTGTCCCTCTGTTATATCAAGGCTCACAACCTTGCCTGATGTCACAAGAGGCCTGTTTGAGAGGGTGAATGGACAGATAGGGGTGATGATGACAGCTGACATCTCAGAATCAATGATAGGACCGCCCGCAGCAAGCGAGTATCCTGTGCTGCCTGTAGGCGTTGCCACGATCATGCCGTCCCCGCGGAAATCCCCAAGCGCGGTATTGTCAAGGGACAGTCCCAGGTTCACGACCTTTGCAATGCCGGAAGATGTGACTACAGCTTCGTTCAGTGCAGATGCGTGCCAGACGCGGCGGCCTTCCCTGACAACGGTTATCCTGAGCATAAGGCGGCGTGAGAGATTATCACCGAGGCGGGCATAATGCTCAAACGCATCCTGCCACTCATCTTTTGATATCTCCGTAATATACCCGAATGTTCCAAGGTTCACAGGCAATATCGGGATTCCCATTTCATGTACTGCACGTGCCGCATACAGAACAGTGCCATCGCCTCCGAGGGTTATGACAAGGTCTGTATCGATTGGAATATTGACAGAGTCCGAAAAAGACTCTGTGCTTACGGTTTCAGCATGTATGTTCTCATCCCTGAGATATCTTACTATCTCCTCACTTTCGCATCCGCTCTCTTTCTTGGAGCTGTTTGCTATGATAAGCACATTCTTTATCATCTCTCATCCCTTGCAACAATATTACCATCAGGGGAAGCCCGGAGCAAAGCAATTTCTCCTAGCTTATATGGCTGATGACACGCTGGATTGTCTCAAGATCCTGCTTTGAAAGGAATGGGTACAGAGGAAACGATATGGCACGCGTGATGAAGGCAATCGCATGGGGAAACCTATCGTACTTATCCTGATACCTCTGCCCGACAGAACCTGTGAATGTACGCCTGCATGAAACAGAATACTTGTTTGCAAATGCTATGGCATCATCCGGACGGGTCTTCACGATCACTGAAAAGCCATATCCATTTGCGGTGAAGAGCGGAGCGGCTGAACCGAAGAGCGTTGTATCGCTCTTCCTCTGTGCCTGCATATACATCTGATATATATTCCTCCGCCTCTCTAAGAGAGTATCTATCTTCGACAGCTGTACGATGCCAAGAGCTGCGTTCATATCAGGAAGCTCAATGTAAGGTGCACCAAGCTCCGCATACTTCTTGAGCCTCTCTATAACCTCCTGCTTTGAAGATACAGCAACAGCGCCACCGCCTGATGAGATGATGCCATCCTCCTCCAACGCTGCAATCACAACATCTCCAAGCATACCTGCCCTGACATATTCAGCGCCTTTATCACCCTCATCATCGCCCCCTTCGCTCTCAGCCTGCGAGCCGATTGACTCCGTTATATCCTCAATGATGGGAAGCCCGACATCCTTCATGTTCTGGATATCAACAAAGGACGAGGGAATCTGGCATACAGGCTCATAATAAAGAATAGCCTTCACACCATCCTTAAGCGCCTCTGACACAGTCTCCGGGTCAAGAAGCCCATATTCATTTGTATCAACGATTATCGGCTTTATTCCAAGTCTTCGCATTGCCTCAAGATATATTTTAGGCGAAAGCACTGATATGATGACACTCTCTCCCTCGCTTATATCCAAGGCGACAAGAGAGGACATTATCACATCAAGATATGAACGCAGGGCAATGCCATCCTTCAGCCCGACAAAAGACGAGAAAAGCTTCAGGAATTCCCTCTTGCGCTCCCCAGGTCCGATCTTCTCATCAACCATGGTCTGCAGAACAGCATCCATATCCTTTCTATATAAAGCTGGTTTTTGAAATCTGATAAGTGCCATGGATGTATATTAGCAGAAAAGAGGACAATAAACAGTAGAAGACCAGCCTGATGGCTGGTCAACTAACGGAAACCAAATGAAAGCTTCTAGAGGGAGGATTTCTATATATATTATAAACAGAAAATCGGGAAAAATGACGAGACATTTTTTGAAAATCTGTCTTGCAACAGTATACAGAACAGGAATTTCAGATGATATCTTCTTGCATTCAAAGGTAATAAAAACATTATGTAATTTTCATGTAGCAAAGTTTTCCAATAGCATTTTGCTATTGCGTTTATATGGAACAAAAAGAAAACCCCTCATATAGAGGGGGAGAAAAGTGCGAAAAAAACCTGGCAGCTACCTACTCTCCCACGGACGAGCCGCAGTACCATCGGCGCGGGGGCGTTTCACTTCCGTGTTCGGGATGGGAACGGGTGTTGCCGCCCTGCTATGGCCACCAGGAGTCAGG
>CALXLI010000083.1 GCA_944389155.1 uncultured Spirochaetaceae bacterium
TGGATTCGACAATGTTGATTACCGTTATGCGCTTTCCCAGGGGATACCGGTAGTGAGAGTCCCTGCATACAGTCCCCATGCTGTTGCAGAGCATTCGTTTGCGCTCCTCTTGGCGCTTGTAAGGAAGCTGACGCATGCATATGTCCGTACGCGTGAGTTCAATTTCTCGCTTTCAGGTCTTGTCGGGATGGACCTATATGGCAAGACGATGGGAATTGTCGGTACTGGAAAGATCGGACGTGCAGCAATCGATATAGCAAAGGGGTTCGGAATGCGCGTGCTGGCATATGATCCGTATCCAGCAAAGCTGAGCGGGGTAGAGTATACAAGCCTTGACAATCTTCTCAAGGAGTCCGATGTTGTGAGCCTCTACTGCCCTCTGGCAAATGACAATCGGCACATGATAAACGCAAGGACTCTTTCGGACATGAAGGACACGGCTTACATCATCAATACATCAAGAGGAGCCCTCATTGACTCTGAGGCACTGCTTGATGCCTTGAAGGAGAAGAAGATAGGAGGGGCCGCACTTGATGTATATGAGGAAGAGGCTGGCATATTCTATACCGACCAGAGCGATGAGGGTATTGCTGATGACACGCTTGCACGTCTTATAAGCATGCCGAATGTGATCATCACCTCACATCAGGGGTATCTTACGAAGGAAGCACTATCTGCAATAAGCGAGACAACGCTTTCCAACGTCAAGGAGTTTGAGGAAGGAAAGCCCCTTACAAATCAGGTGAAATGATATAATTGCTGTTTCATAATTTACAAAAAATATGGGTGTATCATATTAAATACACCCATATTTCATATCATAATGATTCAGTTCTTTTCAGCGTAGTGAGAGAATTCCATGCTGAATGTTCCACGGCCCTGGGTTGATGAACGGAGCACGGTTGTATAGCCGAACATCTTCTCAAGCGGTGCTTCCGCTGTGACAGTATCCGCACCTGGTTTTGATTCCATTGAAAGCACTATGCCGCCTCTCTGTGTAAGGGAAGAGATCACGTCTCCTATGTACTCAGATGGAGCTGTTGCCTGTACCTTCATCACTGGCTGCATGAGAACAGGTTCTGCCTCAGATGCGATCCTGTCGAAAGCCATTGCCGCACAGCTTGTGAACGCGAAAGGCGTTGATGTGTTCTCATCGTATCCGATAGCTGTTACATCTGCCTCTATATCCGTGCATTCGTAGCCGAACTTTATGCCGCTCTGGAATGCTCCGTTTATTCCGTTCTTGATAGCTTCGACGATTTCCTCTGGAATATCCCTCGTGCTTGCCGTGATCTTCAGGCTGTTGCCGCTTCTAGGCGGAAGAGGGCGGACTGTGAGTGAGACGGATGCTGTGTTTTCCTTTCCGGCGATCGTGCGGGCAAAATCCTCCCTGCCAGAGGCTTCCTTCCTGATGCACTCCCTGTACGATACCTGTGGATTGCCGACCCTTGCCTCTATCTTCATCTCCTTTGTGATCCTTGTCACAAGGACATCAAGGTGAAGCTCTCCCATGCCGGAGATTACAAGCTGTCCTGTCTCTGCATCATCCTTGTATGTGAATGTAGGATCTTCCATGGCAAGGGTCTCAAGAGCCTTCCTGAGCTTATCCTGCTCAGCTGTGCTCTTCGGTTCAATGGCTATTGAGATGACAGGGGTAGGGAAGTTCATCTTCTCCAATAGATATGGATGGTTTTCCTGTCCGACCGTGTCTCCTGTCTGAGCCATGCGGAAACCTATGATCACACCGATATCCCCAGCTTTCAGCTCTGAAAGCTCCTCGCTTCTGTCTGCGTGCATCCTCAGAAGCCTGTTGATCCTTTCCTTCTTGCCTTTTGTGATGTTATAGACAGCGACACCTTTCTTGAGCACCCCTGAGTATACACGTACAAAGCACATTGCACCTGCCTGCGGATCCACCTGTATCTTGAAGATAAGAGCCTCCAGTGGACCATTCTGGTCATGCCTCAGCTCCTCTGTCTTTCCGTTCTTTGCGTTTATTGTCTCAACAGCAGGCGTCTCAGCTGGGGATGGAAGGAGCGCAACGATTCCATCAAGAAGAGTCTGCACTCCTATGTTCTTCAGCGATGAGCCGACAAATACGGGAAGGCATTTTCTTTCAAGCGTTGCTGTGCGCAGTGCTGCAAGGATCATATCCGAAGGTATTTCCTTGCCATCAAAATACAGCTCTGTTATCTCATCGGAGAATGAAGCTGCACTGTCTATGAGCTTCTCCCTCCATTTGTCAGCGTTCTCTTTCTCGCTTTCCGGTATTGCGCTGCGGTTTATTGTCTTGCCTTCGTCTGATGTGTCGAAGGTCAGGTACTCCATATTCATCAGGTCGATGATTCCGGAGAAGTTGCTTTCTGATCCGACAGGGATGAAAAGCGGCACAGGATTCTCGGAAAGCTTCTTCTCCATCTCGCTGAGGACTTCGTAGAAATCAGCGCCGAGCCTGTCCATCTTGTTCACGAATGCGATGCGTGGGATCGAGTACTTATCAGCCTGACGCCATACAGTCTCAGTCTGTGGCTCAACGCCTCCGACTGCGCAGAACACGCCAACAGCCCCATCCAGGACCCTGAGCGATCTCTCAACCTCTGCCGTGAAATCAACATGTCCCGGCGTGTCTATGATATTTATCTGATGCTCCTTCCAGTAGCATGTCGTTGCGGCACTTGTGATCGTTATGCCCCTGTCCTGCTCCTGCTGCATCCAGTCCATAGTCGCTTCGCCGTTATCGACCTCACCGATCCTATGGTTTTCCCCTGTATAGTACAGTATCCTTTCCGTTGTTGTTGTCTTTCCGGCATCAATATGGGCCATGATGCCTATGTTGCGTATGCTCTTCTCATCCATAGCGCAGTAAACATATCATAAAAAGGGTATCTTTGTAAGCTGAGGGAAAATTGATATAACGAATCCATGACAAATTCTGAAATAAGCGACATGCTCAGAGAGATAGATGCTATTTCCTTCTGCGATATCATAGATACTCTTACGCTGGAGGGAAGCAGAGTCCTTCATGCATCAGAGCGCGGTGTGGCTGTACGCAGCCCTTCATTGACAATCATGGCTGTTTCCTTTTCAGATGATTCTTCATGGATGGACTCATGCATGACAGAGGATCTTATAGCTGCCCATGGCAGATATCTTCGCAGCTATCTTCTCGATAATGGCTACGATGATGCAGAACCCTGCTATCTCTATCTATACAGAGGCAAGCCATTCAATGAGGATTACAGCTTGATATCTCCTCTTGCAGAAGAGCATGCTGAGAAAGCTGCAGAGAACTATCATGATGCTCTTGATTACATACATGAACGCATAGAGGCAAAGAAGATATGGCAGATAGTCCAGGACGGGAGCTTCGCTGGTTTTGCAGGTTTCCACTCTGAAGGTGCCATGGGTATGCTTGAGATACTCCCTGAGTACAGAAGAAGGAAGCTGGGAGAGAAAATGGAGAAATTCCTGATCGATAAAAGCATAGAGGAAGGGCATCCTGCTTATTGCAATGTGTATGTATCGAATACAGCATCCCAGGCTCTGCAGGAGAAACTTGGCCTTGTCCGCAGCGGCATGCTTACATGGTGGATGCATAGAAAGGTTTGAGTTAACGATGTTCATCCTGTAAGATGGTTCAAGAGGAGCTGACTGGAAAGATCATCGAATTGGTATCAGACATGCTTAAACTATACAGATGACAAAGAACCAACATTCATGTCTATGTCATCTCTGTTCATTGCGACGCTTCCAAACCAGAACTATGAAAAGCAAGACTCTGAATTGCAGAACAGCACAGGTTTTGGCACTGATGGCACTAAAAAAAACAGGACTATCTGAAGAAAAACAGGACTATCTAGAGGAAAACAGGACTTTGATGTGCGGAACAGTACTGAATTTGGCACTGATTGCAAAACCGATTCAATCAAGGAAACAATAATAGATATAATCAGAGCAAATCCTGAATCAAGCTACAGCGATCTTGTTTCTAAAACAGGTGTAAGCCGCAGAACTATTGCAAAAGTAATAAAAGACCTGTCAGATGCAGGAATCATAAAGCGACAAGGTTCAAGAAGAAACGGAGCTTGGTTTATAGATAAGTGATGGTTATGTTCTTGCTGGATGTAGAAAAGATTGAAACAGGGAACAAAGCATCATCTTATTTTGGATCGCAACTATGATTTGACCATATTGCCAAATCACCAACAACAGCAAATTCACCATGACCCGAATATGCAATGGCCTTTGCAATATCAGGTTTGTTCTCTCCGGTAAGAGTAAAGATCAACTCGCCATACTTGATATGTTTACTTCCAATAAAAACTAGCTCAGACGTAAAGGTCTTTGTTTGAGAAAATGCATCTGATATGAAGTATGGATTTCTCCGTATCGCACACATTCATATCCAGTAGATGTCGTATCATTCTTCTGTATTCCAGATCCTCGAATGAGTGTACCTATATTTCGAATGTACACCCATTTCCAATTCTCAGGGATTTCAAATGGCAATTCATCATCGATACAGCGCTCCGAATTATGCAACTTCTCATAATTGGAGTTATGTTATCCATATGCAGCATTGTTCTGCATTGTTGATAACCATATTCCATAGTATATGTAGGAGAATCTGCTTCATTGCTGTATAATGACATAAAGGTTGGTAAATAATGTATTCAGAAGGAATAATAGGCGAGTGCAAGGATAGGAAAATGGCTATTTCCGAGAAAAGACCGTTCTCTGACAAGTTCACGCTGAATCAGATCAAGGACTTCTATAGAGTGCCTAATGTATGGAGCTCCAATGCCATTGAAGGGAATACACTCACCGAGGATGAAACAGCAATAATACTGCGGGATGGAATTACTGTAGGACAGCATACACTTGGAGAGATGTTCGAGGCTGTCGGTGGAGGCAAAGCCTATGATTTCATGTACACGCTTATTGATTCTGAGGAAATGACAAAGAGTGATATCCTCCATTTTCATGAGCTCGTTACGTTCGGACAGCCAGATCTGCAGCCAGGTGAATTCAGGAATGTTGATGTGATTATCACCGGGCTTGATGAAAGCCTCCCATCATATGGGGATGTTCCTGTATTATTTGATGAGTTCATGAAATGGCTTTCTGAAGCAGGAAACGAAGATGAGCCTCTTATCATTGCTGCAGAAGCACATGCAAGACTTGTCTCGATACATCCGTTCAGGGATGGAAATGGAAGGGTAGCACGGCTTGTCATGAATACAATTCTCCTTAGTCATGGATATCTTCCAGTCTCGATTCCTCCTGTATTAAGACATGATTATATTTCTGCATTGCAGAGCTACAGGCTTGGAAGAGGGGCGCTGGACAGCTTTATCGATTTCATTGCAAAGACAGAGCTTCAGACACAGAAGGATTTCATGAGGCTTCTGCGTATTCCTTTTGAGAAGAAATGATAACCTCTCTTTCTTGCTATGTACTATAGTTGAAAATGTAAGAAGTTCTTGACAATCTGAAATAGAATTATGAGTGTGATCCCTTTGCTGATGGCAATGGCAGGATGGGACGTATGTGGCATACTCTGCTTTTGGGAAAATGGCATGAATTGTTCTTCTGGCTTCCTATCGAAGAGCTTATCCAGTCAAGGCAGAAGGAGTATTACGATGCTCTGAGATTGGCAGATCAGAGTGCTGATAGTTCATGTTTTGTCTCTTTGATGCTGGAAATCATAAAGGACAGTTTGATAGAAGCATCCAATGCAAGTAGCGACCAAGTTGGCGATCAAGTTGCGGAGTATGTTTCTAGGTTGCTGGCAGTGCTTGGAAATGAAACGCTTTCAGCTATTGAGCTTATGGGAAGACTTGGCCTTTCGCATCGTCCGACATTCAGGAAGAACCACCTTGATCCTGCGTTGGACGCGCATCTGATAGAGCGCACAATCCCTGATAAGCCAAACAGCAGCAAGCAGGAATATCGAAAAGCAGGTAATGTGAACTTTTTCAGGGAAATTTAAAAAACTATGTCAAAATGCGGACTTTTTAAATAATTTTTAAAAAACTTGATAATTTATCTGGCTTCATTTCCTATTCTTTTGTTCCTGTCGTGATTCTCTCCTTCAGCGCATTCCGCTGATGCTGGTAGATGCTCTTCTTGCCGGATGCCATGTATGAGACAGCTACAACTACGAAAAGCAGCACAGGCTCTGAGTATCCGAAAAGCTCCAGGCCGAGAGCGAAACAGACAAGTGGAAGGTTTGTCCCTCCTGACAGCATCCCTATAGCACCAAGGGCTGCGAATGCTGGCTGGTGGAGTGAAAGCACCGATGCAAGCGTGTAGCCGAATGTTCCGCCTGTTACAAGAAGAGGAACTACCTCACCCCCGATGAAGCCTGCTGCAATCGAAAGGAATACAAGGATTGCTTTCATGATGAACGAAAGGTATGGAATACCGTTTCCATTCATCGCATCATACAGCAGTGTCAGCGACAGCCCGTTGTAATCATCGCGGCCTGTGACTATATATGTTGTGAGGAAAAGCGCTGCTGCGATTATCGATGGGATTATCGTCCTGAACGCAGGATTCCTGAATCTTTTCTTCATCTGTTTCTTGAATGTCTCGAGAAGGTGGATGAAAAGACGTGCTAGGAGGCCGACAGCTATAGCGATAACCAACGCGTATGCGAGGCTTTCAAGCGAGAGCGGGAGTACCTCAAACTCAGGCACATGCATTACATGTATTCCAATCCTTCCTGATACTATCACAGCTGTGATGGATGCAACGAGCGATGGAAACAGAGCTGATAGCCTTATTATGTCAGGAGAGGCGAATGTCATCGCGAAAAGAGTTCCTGCGACAGGGGCTGAGAAGAGAGCGCCGAACGCAGATCCTGCACCTACCATCAGGTAGTAGTCACCACGTCCCCTGTGACCTTCCCATGAAAGCCTTTTATCGAGCCTGTAGCCAAGCTCTCCGATCGAGAGCCCTATCTGTACACCCGCACCTTCCTTGCCAACCGATGCTCCTGTGAAGTGGGCGATGGCAGCAGCTATATATGCGACAACTCCCATCATCGGCGATATCTTCATCTTGGGCTTGTGCCTTTCAGCTCCAGCCTCAATAGCCTCACCATCATGGATGAAGTCAATGGCAACTGTTGTCACTGCCCTGTATGACTCTCCGAAAGCTTTATAGAGCCTCATCGTCAGATAGCCGCCGAGGGGAAGCAGAAGGACAAGATATGGGCAGAGCACATTCAGATCGCCTAGAAATGATACTGTGTTCGCGAATATCGTCATTGCCGCGCCTGTGGCACCTCCGACAGCAATAGCTTTCAATGATTCATCAATCCATCTTGGAATCTGCATGGCAACCTCAGCGCATCAGCATCCTTAGAAGCTTTATCTTCCTGCCGAAAGGCGCATAGCGTACAGGAAGGTCTATCCACAGGGCTTCCTTCACTATCGATTTCTGATGCGTGAATGTCTCAAGGCTGCGCTTGCCGTGATAGCTCCCCATGCCTGAGTTGCCGACACCTCCGAATGGAAGACGTGGATTTGAAAGATGCACTACGGTATCGTTTATGCATCCGCCTCCGAATGAGCAGAGGGAATGTATCCTCTCTATATTCTCCCTGTTCCTGCTGAATACATAGAGGGCAAGCGGCTTTTCCCTGTTCCTTACGAAATCTATGGCATCTGAAAGGGTGTCATATTCAAGTATAGGAAGCACAGGTCCGAATATCTCCTCCTGCATCACGGGATCTGTTTCCCTGACAGGATACAGTATAGTCGGTGCTATCTTGCGTGTATCCTTATCGCTGTCTCCGCCGAATGCGATTGCAGATGATGCTATAAGTCCCTTTATCCTCTCAAAGTGGCGTTCGTTGATTATCTTCGGAAGATCATCTGATCCAAGAGGAGTGGATGAGAACATCTTCCCAGCCTCTTCCTTCAGAGCTTCTATCAGAGGCTTTGCTGTGCTTCTGCTGCAGAGGACGTAGTCTGGAGCTACGCATGTCTGGCCGGCGTTGAGGAACTTTCCCCAGGCAAGACGGCGTGCCGTAAGCTTTATATCAGCGCTCTCATCTACGAACACAGGACTTTTGCCACCAAGCTCAAGAACCGTCGGCGTAAGGGTCTCTGCGGCTTTCGCTGCGACTATCTTTCCTACATTCGGGCTTCCTGTGAAGAATATGAGATCATACTTTCCTTCGAGAAGCGCTGTGTTTGTCTCATGCCCACCTTCAAATGCTGCGATATACTCAGGAGGGAACAGGCTCTCTATGATCTCCTTCATGAGCTTTGATGTTGCCTTTGAGTATCTTGAAGGCTTCACTATAGCTGTGTTTCCGCCTGCTATCGCCCCCGCAAGAGGTACCATGGTAAGCTGGAAAGGATAGTTCCAAGGAGACATGATGAGAACGTTTCCAAGAGGTTCCCTTATTGTATAGGATGTCGCCTTGAATATCGTTATGGGGGATGGGACTTTCTTCTTCCTCATGAACGACGATATGTGCTTCACAAGATAGCTGATCTCTCCGTAAACGATTCCGATTTCCGTTGCATATGCCTCGAAATCGCTTTTGCCAAGATCCTCGCCAAGTGCTCTTATGATATCGTCTTCACGTTTCCTGAGCTCATCCTTCAGCTTGATGAGCATTCTCTTCCTGAACTCTATGGGAAGAGTCGCCCCTGTCCTGAAATATTCTCTTTGCTTTTTCAGCGTCTCTTCATAAATGGCCATGGCGCGATGATACCAAATTGATGGAAAAGTGTGAACGCTGGAAACTATCCAACAAAGATTGGACGCTGTGTTGGTTTTGACGCAAATCCAACACGGTGACGATATTTTGTCGAGGTGGTTTTTCCCTTTGGGTATTATCTTCAGAAATGAGGATAAGTGATGAAAAAACGAGGAATCGCTAAATATATCGTACTGATTGTTCTCTTTATCTGCATCATGGCTGCTCTTGTTCTTTTCTTCAGCTCAAGAGGCCCTGTCGCATATGAGCGTCCTGTCAAGCCTGTAGAGGTCATGAGGCCTGAAAAGCGCATCATCCAGGACACCATACAGCTTACAGGCTATATAGAGGCAGATGCCATGATACCTGTTGTACCGTTCGTATCCGGCACTATTGAGGATTATCTTATAAAGCCCGGTGATTACGTGGAGAAGGACAGTGTGATAGCTGAGATCGATAAGGAGCCTTATGAACTGCAGAAAGCCCAGGCTGAGGCTGCATATCTAGGGCTTTCATCTTCATTTGACCGCGTTGATGCCCTTTATCGGAAAGGGGCCGCCACACAGCAGGATATGGAGATGCTCAGGACGCAGCGGGATGCGGCCAAGGCACAGCTTGATCTTGCCGAGCTTCAGCTTTCATATGCTACAGTCACATCTCCAGTCTCAGGAACAGTCCTCATGGCACCTTCTGCCACAGGTTCGATTGCCTCATCTGAATCCCCTCTTGCTGTCATCTCAGACCTCTCGGATCTTGTTGTATCGGTAAAGGTCGGGGAGAAGTACTTCGGCATGATCTCCTCCCTTGATGACATTGATGTGAGGGTATCATCACCGACAGGAGGGGAGAGCAGGGCAGAGGTTGTATCGATTGCGCCTTATATCGATCCGACATCCAAGACATTTGATATGAAGGTGCATCTTCTTTCCCCTGCTTCCTTCGTTCCTGGCATGTTCGTGAATATCACGATAGTGCTCTCTGAGGATGAGTGCTATGCCCTTCCGTCCTATGCATCAGATGCAGGCGGAGGACTTTATATATACTCAGCTGAAAGCGGAACCGCTGAGTATCTGGAAGATTCTATAGACAGGAGCGATAACGCATGGATTTCCGTTCCTGATAGCTACAGCGATGCTCTTTTCATAGTGCGTGGCCTTGATGGGCTTGTTTCGGGTATGCCTGTTGCGGTTGTGAATGAGGAGGAGATGTGAAGATAAGCAGATTCTCTGTAAGGCATCCAGCAGTCCTGACGATGATTCTTCTCGCGCTGCTGCTCTTCGGCCTTCTTTCGATTTCATCGACCAATGTTGAATTCATATCAAACATGGATCTGCCGCAGATCTTCGTCATAGCTGTGTATCCCGGAGCGTCTGCTGAGGATATCGAGAGCGAGGTTGTTGATGTGCTTGAGGATGACTTCGTGACGCTTCCTGATTTCAAGAGCATGGACTCGCAGTCGATGAACAGCGTAGGTGTCGTTACCATCACATTCCGCGATGGGGTCGATCCTAACGACCAGCTTGAGGAAGTGAGGAACAGGATATCACAGCTGTCATCCTCTCTTCCTGATGGCCTTGAAGGTGAGCCGCAGGCCATCGTTGGCGGTGCAACGATGCTTCCTGTTACATCTTTCATAATCGAAGGTGGGGATGATATAGCCGCACTTTCGTCATACGTTCTTGATGTGATCCGTCCACAGCTTACAAGGATACCTGGGGTATCAACAGTGGAGATTTCCGGTTCGCTTGAGCCGGAGGTCCAGATAAGGCTCAGGATGGATGACCTGAATGCACGCTCAATATCGCCGACAACTGTCTATCAGATACTGCAGTTCTCCAATGCTTCAATGCCTCTTGGAACAGTTGAGAGCGAGTCAAGAGCTGTTGATATGCGTTTCGATGGCGCTTACAGCGATATCTCAGAGATAGAGAATCTTCCTGTCGGCGCTGATGGGAAAGGAACGATAATAAGGCTTTCAGATGTTGCCGATATCGAGTTCTCATACCCAGAAGAGGACTATTACATCACAAGCCAGGGCAAGAGCGTTATAGAGGTCAGTGTATCAAAGCGTGCGGATGGAAACACACTCCAGATAACAAATGCAGTGAAGAAGATCCTAGCGGAAGCTGAGGCTGAGACCGGCGGTGCCATTGCCTATCATATGATAAGCGATGACAGCAAGATAATCTCCGCATCCCTTTCCAATGTCATTGAATCTGGCGTGATGGGTATAGTCATCGCTATACTTGTCATCTTCATCTTCCTCAGCGATGTGAAGGCTACGCTTGCAATCGGGCTTTCGATTCCTCTTTCCTGTTTCTTCACATTCATTGCGATGAAGGCTGCAGGTATTTCCGTAAACCTCATGTCGATATCTGGCATAGTAGTCGCACTGGGCTCGATAGTCGACGCATCTATAGTTGTCCTTGACCAGGTGTACAGGTTCTACCAAAGGGAAGAAAACGGAAAGGCGCTTTACAGTGCGCGTGAGTCAATATACAGGGGAACCGATGTCGTTGATAAGTCAGTCATAGGCTCGAACCTCACAACCGTTGTCGTATTCATTCCTATTGCGATGATATCAGGGCTGATCGGAGATATCCTCAGGGATGTTTCCCTGACGCTTATGTTCGCAATACTTTCCTCTCTTTTCGTTGCTATCATCTTCATGCCGTACATCCTCAACAAGCTGCTGAAGGATGATGGGAAGAGAACACCTCGCGATAATTTCCTCATGCGTGGGATCGACAAGCTTGAGCGAGGATACAGAAGGGCTCTTGGCAGCGCTCTTGACCATACGCCGTTTGTGCTGACATTGGTTGCTCTTGTTGCCGTGGTCTCTGTATATTCGCTTTCAAACCTCCAGCTTTCGTTCATACCTTCAACCGACAACAGCGATTTCTACATCAATGTTGAGTTCCCTTATTATTACACGCTGGAAGATACAAGGAAGAGCATGGAGAAGGTTGAGGATATCCTGATAGAGAATGTCCCAGAGCTCGATACGGATGTCGTGTACACAGGTAAGAGCACAGAGGTATTCTCTTTCTCATCTGCAAGGAACCAGGGTGGAATCCATGCGATTCTTGTGCCTGTCTCGGAGCGTGACAGGGATATCCACGAAATCATCATAGAGATGCAGTATCTGATATCCAGCATGGTTCCGGATGCTACCGTGACCGTGAAGAACGGCGGCTTTGATTATCTTGTTGGCTATATCTCCGGCGGTGGTGGCTATGGCCTCACCCTTGTCGGCAATGACAACAGGAAGCTTTATGAAGCGGCACTGCAGATAGAGGAATTCCTTTCATCTGATCCTGAGGTCCTTTCCGTATCGATAAGCTCATCGTATGATGCGGAGACAGCCATAATAAATGCTTCATATGAGTATCTTTCATCGCTTGGCATCTCTGATTATGAAGCTGCCATGACAAGTGCAATACTTTTCAATGGCATGGATATAGGCACTTACAGGGATGGCGCTGATCGGTATGATATAACGCTTGCATCTGACATAGCGGACAAGCCCGTGGGGCAGGGCATGCTTGATTCGATCAGGCTTTACACACAAGCTGGAAGCGCTGTGACAATGGATGCTCTTGCAGACCTTGTTGAGGAGAACAGCCTTTCTCGTATCGATCATAGCGATCGCTCTCTTACAATGACAATAAGCGCACAGCTTACAGGAGAGTCAACTTCCGGAGTGTCCGAACGTGTTGACAGGTTTCTCCGGTTGAATCCTCTGCCCGATGGCGTTACGACAGAAGCTGGAGGCATCGGCGAGATGCTCAACGAATCTCTGCCACCTGTTTTCAGGGCAATCCTTGTAGCCTTGTTCCTTGTGTATATGGTCATCGTCCTCATCTATGAACGCTTTGACCAGCCGCTTCTGATAATGCTGCTCACGCCGTTCTGCATAATAGGTGTTGTCCTTTCCCTTGCGGCCTTTGGCTCAACGCTTTCGATGATAGCCATACTCGGCATAGTCTCGCTTGCGGGAATGCTTGTAAACAATGGAATCATAATGGTTGATTACATAAACCAGCTGGAGGATGCATCGAGGAAGGATTATCTTGATAAGCATTCAATACCTTATGATGAGGATACGAAGCTTGTAGGCTTCATGCCTTACAAGGAGGAGCTGAAGGCGCTCAAGGAGAATGTCCAGACCGGTACTGCATCAAGGCTCCGTCCTATACTGATGAGTACGCTTACGACAATACTTGGCGTGCTTCCTATGTCTGTAGCGACAGGAGAGGGTGCTGAGATATATGCCCCTCTTGGCCAGGTTATAATGGGAGGACTTACCACATCGACATTCATAACGCTTTTCTTGATGCCTGTGTTCTATTTCCTCCTTGAACGACACAAACTGAGAAAAGCATTCCCGGATTGGAGAAAGGAGGAGGGGAAATGAAGAAGATAAGATATATCGCACTGGGGCTTATCACGCTTATGCTGTTTGCCTGTTCATACGTTTTCACTGGATACATCGATGGCCTTGTCGTTGATTCGGCAGGTGAGCCTGTCGGTGGGGCTGAGGTGTATCTCTTCACATCCAGAAGCGCTCTCGATGCAGCACTGGCTGATACTGACAACATCACAGGGTATTACGACAAGACCACAGCGCTGTCAGTATCAAGCGATGGCTCTTCGATACTCCCAGAGGGAAGCACAGGCGGGACATTCAACTTCGGCGTTATATGGGAATCCAGCAATCCTGAGTTCGGAGAGGATTATGACAGGGCGATGTACTATGTTCTTGCTGTTGCTACTGATGGAAGGACTGGCTGGGCAGAGGCTATGGTTTCATCCCTGAGCGGCGCACCTAAATACGTTGAGATCACAGTGGAGTAGAATATGAGAAAACTGGTATGGGCTATCATAGTTGCATTCCTCTCTATTCTTCCGCTCTCGGCTTATAGCTTTGACGATCTTGTGTCAGCAATGAGGGTGAACAATACAGATCTCAGGAAAGCGGATGAGAGCATTGTGCAGAGCTCTCTGGATGTCAAGGATGCGAAGGCCGCCTATCAGCCGACGATAGATCTGACGCTTACGGGAACCTACATGCCGAACCCTCTGATTGATGATGTCATCATCAACACAAATGATATCCTGACGCAGATTGGCCGTCCTCCGCTTCCGCAAGGGTATGATATAAAGCTTTATGATGGAATGGAGAGCACGTATTACAATGCGTCCATTTCTCTTACACAGCCTCTCATTACATGGGGAAAGATCACGAACTCCGTCAAGCTTTATGAAGAGATAGAGAGTGCTATGCGCATACAGCGCTCAGATAAGGAGAAGCAGCTCATAGTAGAGCTTAAGGCACGTCTTGCGGCGCTGTATTATATCACCGAAGCTGAAAGCTACCTTGATCAGCTTATAGATACAGCTTCATCCCTTGTTGATATCTCCCGTTCAGGAGAGGAGGAAGGTGCTGTCCTATCATCCGACGTGATTGATGCAGAGATACAGGCTAAGCAGGCGGAGATATCAAAGAAGGAGCTTGAGAGCGAAAAGGAGAATCTCCTGCAGGCGATAAGGACGCTTACGGGACTTGACGATGTTACAGGAGATAATATCGCATATGTGCCGGACGAAGGTGAAATCGACATGATAATGAGCTATCCGATGGATACGCTCGTGGATCTTGCAACATCTCCATCATCCCCGTCGCTTGTAATGGCCTCAAAGGCGACAAGCGCAGCTGAGTATGGAAAGAAGATCGCAAATGCTTCGATGTATGGCATCCCTGATATAGCTCTCCAGCTCTCTGCCAGCTATGGTGGTCCTCGCTTTCCTTTCATCGAGAAGAACTGGTCAGGTAAGGATGACTGGAACCTCATGATCACTGTTGCGTTCAAGACAACGCTCTGGGATGGCGGGAAGATACTGAACAATGTAAAGCGTATGAACAGCCAGATAGAAAGCAGCAAGATTGATTACGATGCTGCTGTCAATGCCCTTGAAAGCGCTGTTGTAGATGCGTATTCAAATCTGGATCTATCTCTTTCCAAGTGTGATTATCAGACACTTAGGATCGAGAACGAGAAACGCAAGGTGGAGGATGAGAAGATGAAGCGGGATATAGGCGCATCTTCCGATAGTTCCGTCCTGACTGCTGAGCTTTCGCTTCTGGAAGAAGAACTTGCCCTTGTTTCAGAAAAAGCCACGATGTTCCAGAATTGCTATATGCTATATTATCTAAGCGGAATCGATACTGAAAATCCATTGTCTATTACAGATGGTATGGCAGAGTAATGCAAAATCCCCAGCAAAATACTGGGGATTTTGTATGCCGAATATTTTAACGAATATCAAATTAGATATGAAATCAAATAATATAACCATCAATACACTTTTATATTCATACAAATCAAATATATTTAATTATCAAAATATTAATTGCATTTGAATCGATTTTGAATGGTTATATAAAGTTTTCAATGTTGTTTGATGTCCTTCAGCCTTCCCGGAAGCTTGCTGTGTATGACGGAACAAACCCCACTTATGCCTTGCACGTTTTGCATCGACCTTTCCTTGTTGGGGGATATCGAGTGATGCCTTTGACTTGGGATAATCTGCATCATCGTGGAAGAATATCTTGAATACAGAGGGCAGGTCTGACGAAAAGCCCCTGCAGCATCTCCGATCGCCATGGATATGCTGCCTGATGATGTGGCAGATGGGGGCGTGTTCGAATGCCATATGGCTCTTTACGACGTTTATAGGACTTAATGGAGTACTGCAGAAGTCTGCTGTTTCTGTCCTTCTTCAGGATAAAGCCTATAGCAGTATGTCTTCGCATGTACAGGGTATGGTATGAGATCAATGATTCCTGCAGCTCTGCTATACGCAACCCCAGAGGGTTCAAGGTAAGATAGCTGGATCCACAGAGCATGATGTGGTATCTGCGAGAGCTTTTGCTTCAATGGCAAGGATTTCATTTGTGCTGATATGAATTCCACTGGTTTATGTCAGCATATCTTATTGTTTCGCTGTATATAGTACAGCATATCAATATTGATTCTATATCATGTTTATATTTTGATATATATAAATTGTTGATTATTGTGCTTTATTATATCTGAATAGATTATTACAGTTTAATAACGATATTGATTCTATATGATTGAAATATCTTTTCAATCATAATGTATATGAATAATAGAGCTATGAATACAGCTGATGATTATATACCATGTTTATGTATTGCATTTTTTCTGAATTGAATTTGTACCCATATCCAAACAATCATATTTTATATGATTTGAGTATCAAAAATGATGGCTTTTCATATTCCCTTATGATTCTTGGTAGTTCTTTTATAGCATTTTCTGTTGGTTTTGGTTCTAGAACTGTATTGATATTAAAGTGATTCTGTACAAGTTCCGTAAGGATCGTACTGAAAGTTCTATGGTATGTTATGACTCCATCGACAAACCATGTTGAGCATCTTCTGCCTTCTTTCTGATAGGACGAGAATGTATAGCTTCTGTTATCTGATGAGAATGATCCGTCGTAGTCAGCTGTTGTGATAGGGTGCTCCTGCGAGAATAGCAGCATTCCTCCGCTTTTGAGCATTCTGTGTATGTTTCTGAGTAGAGAGCTGTAGTCTTCAATGTAATGGAAGCATAGCGAGCTGTAGACGATATCAAAAGCATTGGATGGGAGCGTGATATCCTCTGCGTCCATCACCATGTATTCTATTCTGTCCCTGCTGTTTTCGGCCATTGCCTTCCTTATCATCTTCTCGGATTTATCTATGCCTATGACAGAAGACGCTCCCATGTCGATAAGCATGCTGTCTGTCTTTCCGAATCCGCATCCGATATCAAGGATATCCTTTCCCTTCACGTCGCCGATCAGGGATAGCATCGCTGGTGTTTCCAGCAGGTCGTTGTAGTTCTGGCCGTTTCGCAGCGCTATGTAAGATGTGAAGAACTCTTCATTGTCGTAGATATTCATAGTGACGAAAAAACTCTCCAGGAGGGGGGACCGCCCAGAGAGAAGGATCAACCTTTTTCTGTAGACTATATCCTGTTTTTGATAATGTCAATGACTTGTACTGTAAAAGTTAATATTTATATTATTGTGTATACTTTTGCCGTGCATGATGGGTTCTTTTTGCACCTTGCCGATTTTTCCCCTCTTTGATATCGTCATATGCGGAGTTGAACATGCAGAACATAAGAAGAATCACAGAAGATATTTTCTATGTCGGTGCTAGTGATAGGCGTCTTGCTCTTTTCGAGAATGTCTATCCTATCGATCGTGGCGTAAGCTACAATTCATATATCGTACTTGATGACAAGACAGTGCTTCTTGATACAGTTGACCACTCAGTCTCAAGGGAATTCCTTGAGAATGTCGAGGCAGCTCTTTCAGGCCGCGCTCTTGATTACCTTGTCGTCAATCACATGGAGCCGGATCACTGCTCTGTAATCGCAGAGCTTGTCCTTCGCTATCCTGGGCTGAAGATCGTCGGAAACCAGAAGACAATCCAGATGATAAAGCAGTTCTATAGCTTTGACGTTGATTCGCGCGCCCATATCGTGAAGGACGGAGACTCCCTTTCAAGCGGAAAGCACACATTCACATTCGTATTTGCTCCTATGGTTCACTGGCCAGAGGTAATGGTTGCCTTTGACAGCGCATCAGGCATCCTGTTCTCTGCCGATGCGTTTGGAACGTTCGGAGCGCTCTCTGGCAATCTCTATGCAGATGAGGTTGAGTTCGAGAAAGAATGGCTTGATGACGCAAGATGGTATTATATCAATATTGTCGGAAAGTACGGTGTGCAGGTTACCAACACGCTCAAGAAGGCTGCAGCTCTTCCGATAAAGATGATCTGCCCGCTTCATGGCCCGATCTGGAGAGAGAACATCGGCTGGTTCATCGACAAGTACTCAACATGGGCTGGATATGTCCCGGAGGATAAGGGGCTTCTGATTGTCTATTCCTCAATCTATGGCAATACAGCCAACGCTGTCGATAAGCTTGCTGCGATTGCTGCTGATAAAGGCATCAGGAACATCCATATGTATGATGCATCAAAGACTGATGTTTCTGTTCTTGTTTCGGAATGCTTCAGATACAGCACTATTGTGTTTGCTTCTCCTACATATAATGCAGAGATATTCCCGAAGATGGAGGCTCTTATATCAGAGCTTAAGGCTCATGCCTTCCAGAACAGGGACGTTGCTGTAATTGAGAATGGTACTTGGGCATTATCTGCAGGGAAGAAGATCACTGAAGCATTGGAGGGAATGAAGAACATAAGGTTCCTTGTCCCGACAATCTCCGTAAAATCATCTCTCAAGGATGAAGGTCTTCCGCTTCTTGAAGAGCTTGCAGAAAAGGCAGTGGAAAGCGTCAATGCTTGATTGAAGGCGGGGAGACCCGCCTTTTTAGGTTGGTTATGGGTACATTAGAATTATTCATTCTTGCAGTCGGGCTTTCGATGGATGCCTTTGCTGTTGCTCTCTGCAAAGGCCTTGCCATGGAAAAGCCCAGGCTTTCATCGGCGCTTGTTGTCGGGCTCTGGTTTGGTATATTCCAGGCTCTGATGCCGCTTTTGGGATACTTCCTTGGAGTACAGTTCTCTTCAGCGATACAGAGCTTTGATCACTGGATTGCGTTTCTCCTCCTGGCTGCTATAGGCGGTAACATGATCCGTGAGGCTGTCAAAGGGGATGATGAGGAGCAGAATCACTCGATTTCGTTCTTCACGATGCTTCCCCTTGCCATTGCCACAAGCATAGATGCTCTTGCCTCCGGCGTTGCCCTAGCTGCTGTGCAGGCTGATATCCTCTATGCAGTCGCGTTTATAGGCATCACGACTTTCCTTCTCTCTGCAATAGCGGTAATGACCGGGTCAAAGCTTGGTGAGCGATTTCAGAGCAGGGCGGAGATTGCAGGCGGCATAATACTTATACTGATTGCGCTCAAGACCCTGATAGAGCATATAGGGGAAGGCATCTGAACAGGCCTTCGTGTTGAATGTCTGCCAATTGTGTATTTTTCATCCTTCTGTTTAATTTTTCGTGAAAGGGCGTTCCTTTGTGATAAAATGAAGGCAGGAGGAAAAGTTTATGGCAGAAAAAACTATTTACACTATTGGCAGGCAGTTCGGTTCTGGTGGACGTCAGGTTGGAAAGGCACTTGCTGCCAGACTTGGCATTCCATATTACGACAAGGAGCTTTTGGCTATGGCCGCTAAGGACAGCGGATTCTCTGAGGCCCTTTTCCACAATGCTGATGAGAAGCCGGCTTCTTCATTGCTTTATTCTCTTGTAATGGGAAACTATCCGATGTCATCAGGCACACTTGGCTTCAATGAGATGCCTCTCAATGACCAGCTTTTCCTCATACAGTCCAATACGATCAGGAAGGTTGCCTCCAAAGGCTCATGCATAATAATAGGCCGTTGCGCTGACTATGTGCTCCGCGATGATCCTGATCTCATTTCCGTATTCATCCACGCTCCGATTGATGCCAGGGTGAAGAGAGCCGTTGAGTGCTATGGAATAGAAGCGGAAAGGGCTGAGGATGTATGCCTCAAGAACGATAAGAGCAGAGCGAATTTCTACAACTACTACTCAGATCATAAATGGGGAATGTGCAGGACGTATTCGCTTTCCCTTGACTCTGCAGCTATTGGAATCGAGGGCTGCGTTGACGAGATCATACGCTTTACGGAGCTGAGGAATGCGCATAAGGGTGTCGAGAACATATGATTGTCTATGACACTCTATCAGAGCTGGAGAGCTATCTAGGGCCTTTTCCTGAAATCAGCGTGATAATATCAGTGCTTGACAGATCGCTGCCGTATCAGGAAGGGCCTGGACGCTATGAAACGCCCGAGAAAAGCGATGTGATATATTTTGTTGATGAGTTCCTCACGTCCGCATCGGGCTTTGCCCCTGAGATTTTTCCCGGCAAGAGGATAATGGAGATTGTCCTTGATGGGGCAGAGATCGTGTCTGTCTCAGGTTCCGTATTCCGTTTGGGGGAGGGGGTGTTCCTTATCTACGAAGGGGATGAGAGCATCAAGAGAGGGCTTGCATGGACAGTCCCTGAAAGCGCGAAGTGCGTGAGGTTTGTGTTTTGATCATCACCGAGCGTCTTGTTCTCAGGCCCTTTGTTCCTGATGATATCCCTGCATTATTCTCAATCCTGAGCGATAGGGAGGTAAACAGGTTCCTGCCTTGGTTTCCTGCTGAGAGCCTTGATGACGCTGCAGCATTCTATGAAAGCCGATACAAAGATCATGATAACAGCTATGCAATCTGCCTTAAGGAGGAGAATGTGCCGATAGGGTATATAGGCATAGCTGATGATGAGGCCCATGATCTTGGGTATGGGCTGAGGAAGGAATATTGGCATCGCGGCATTGCAAGGGAGGCCGCTGCAGCTATGCTGAAGGAGGCTGAGTCTATTGGCCTGCCATTTGTCAGTGCGACTCACGATATAGCCAATGAGCGTAGCGGAAACGTGCTGAGAAGCATAGGCATGGAATATCTCTATTCATATGAAGAGCTTTGGATGCCTAAAGGCTATAATGTTGTATTTCGTTTGTATCAAAGGAACTTCCTGAAATCAGCAACCCCATATATGGGATACTGGCAGCGCTATCAGAAGCATTGGATTGAGCCCTCACTATAAGTAAGGGCCCATGATTATCTTATTTTATCTCGTTGAGTGTTATGTCGAAGATAAGAAGTGAATTCGGCTCGATGGTAGGTGTGCCATTCTCGCCATATCCAAGCGATGGATGCACATACGCCCTGACGCTGTCGCCGGCTGTCATCTGCATTACGGCTTCACTGAATCCCGGAATGAGGTTTGAAAGCGAGAACTCTGCGCCCTCTCCCTGGTCTGCAACCGTTCCATCCATCAGCGTGAGAGTGTAATCCACAACTACGATGCTGTCGGCAGAAGGCTTTGCTGTCGTTGTCGTATCATCGTATGTGAACTCAAGCTGCAGCCCTGATTCCGTTGTGATGACACCTTCGCGAGCTGCATTGTCTGCAAGGTAGTTCTCCGCTTTCTCCAGATTTGAAGCAGCAAGCTCTGCAAGCCATGCGTTGTACTCCTCCTGCAGCTTTGCGATGTACTCCTGGACATGTGCATTCATCTCTTCTTCCGTGTAAGGGGATACAGCTCCATAGAATGCTGTGAGTGATCCTTCTGCAAATTCCGGAGCATATACCTCAATGCCATTGTAAAGGAGGTTGAGGAAGCTGAAGTATCCGTATGCATATGCAAATCTGTCAACAAGATCCTCTGGTGCCTCAAGTGCCATTATCTCATCAAGCGTTGCGTACACATCACCGTGGTCCGTTATGATTCCGCTCTGTATGTACTGGGCAATGTACTCTTCGATTGCTGTGTTCATATCAGCGGTCGGAATGAGAGGTTCTGTCTCATCAGCGCTTCCTGCATCTATTATGCCCCTTGCAAAATATCCTGCATGTGGGTAGAGGGAGCTTGCCTCAAGCCCTGTTCCTGACAGATAGCCATATGAGAAGCTGAATCTGGATGTGAGGTCCTCTTCATTTACCTCTGCGATATCGACAACAAGCCCTGGATATTTCCTCGGAGTCGTGAAATCAGCTGGGATAAGGCCGTTTATGACAGCTGGCGTGACATAGCGGATTGAGACAGCAGGGGACTGCGGCGGCAGGCTCATTGTCATTATGCCGTTGCCCTTCACGAGAAGGTAGTCATCTGCCTTTATCATCTCGATAGGATAAGATGACTGGCAGTCTTCTCCTGCGATATAGACAACCTCATTGCCATCTTCCTTAAGAGCATCTATGCGATACACTCCATCACTGTCAGCAGTTACTGAAAGCACTTTCACAAGTGTCTCATCTGCATCTCTTTCCCTGACGCCTTCCGCGCTCACCGAAAAAAGTGATGCAGCGAACATCAGCAACAGAGCAATTAATCTGATTTTTCTCATAAAAACCTCTTTTTCTGTTTATTAATTAAATCTACGGAATTGGAACTAAGGGGTCAATAAAACTCTATGGAGTTTATATGAATGCATGTGTTACTATCTCTGTATGGTGATGACGGAAAAAGACAGGGAACTTCTGATGAGGACTGTGGAGATTGCCCATCAGGCTATGGAGAGGGGCAATCATCCATTCGGTGCGCTGCTCTCAGATAAGGATGGGAACATACTATTGGAGCAGGGCAATGAGTTCACGAAAGGCGGAAGCGCTTATCATGCAGAGACGCTCCTCCTGCTGAAGGCTGCCACGCTTTATACACCTGAAGAGCTTGCTGAGTGCACCCTGTACTCGAACTTCGAGCCATGCTGCATGTGCACAGGTGCTCTGTATTGGACAAATGTACGCCGCCTTGTCTTCGGTGCGACGGAAAAGGATCTTCTTCGCTTTACAGGAGACAATGAGGAGAACCCGACATTCTCCCTTTCCTCACGTGAGGTCGCAAAGCACGGACAGAAGGATATTGAGATAATCGGCCCGGCTGACGATGAGGTGCTTCTCGAAAGGATCTGTCATGACCACATCGATTTCTGGAAGAACCGTTGACGCTCTGCTTCCTCCTTTCCTGAAGCATGATGCGATTGCCTATATAGAGAATGACATCCTCTACATCAGAGACAGGCGCCGCTTGCCCCTTGAGAGTGTGTATGTAGAGTGCAGGAGCACGGAAGAAGCTGCGCGTGCGATAAAGGCAATGGTCACGCAGGGTGGGGGACCGCTGGAGGTTGCGCTTCTCTCATTCCTCCTTGCATCAAAGCGTGGCGAGAACCTTGATAGAACAGTGGATGTCCTCTCATCTGCACGCCCGACGAACTCAACGATGAGAAGAACGCTTTCCTTCATACTTGAGGAAGTGAAGGAAGGGAAGAGCGCGGAGAGAGCTGTGCAGGGAGCTTTCGATTATTATGATGCTCTCTACGATGAGATCTCGGATATAGGTGAGAGATTGATAGAAGATGGCGATGGGATACTCACAAGATGCTTTCCTGAGCATACCTTCATGCTTTCTGTAAGGAAGGCAGCGGATAATGGGAAGCATATCCGGGTGTATGTTCCTGAAACGCGGCCATACATGCAGGGGGCAAGGCTGACAGAGCCATCACTGAGGGCAATGGGTATCGAATGCTTCCTTATAACAGATGCGATGCCTGCGCACTTCATGGCTGAAGGAAGGATAACGAAGTTCATGACAGCCTCGGATCTTGCGCTGTCTGACAGGACAATCGTGAACAAGACGGGAACGCTCTCTGATGCTATTGCAGCTTGCAGGTATGGTATACCGTACTATGCGTTCTCCCTTTCAATCGACAAGGAAGCAAGGAGAGAGAGCATCGTTCTTGAAGAGAGGGATGGATGGGGTGAAGAAGGCTTTGGAGCGAAGATGCTCTATCCGCTTTTTGATGTGATACCATCGGAACTTGTCACGGGGATAATAACGAAGGAGGGTGTAATATGAAAGCTATAATAGGCGGCACTGGAATAGACAGGGACAGCCGTTTCTATGAGAACGCAATCTCAACGGTTAACAGATATGGTGAGGCTATATACTCAATTAAGGATGATATCGTATACCTTCCACGCCATCGCCCTGGGCACCGGCTTCCGCCCCATAGGATAAACTACAGGGCAAATATAGCACAGCTTAGGGACCTTGGCGTCACAGATGTGATCTCAATATATGCCGTCGGCTCAATCACGAAGCTTATAGCCCCGACGCGCTTCGGCATCGTGAAGGATTTCATAGACTTCGCTTTCGGCAGGGAGAATACATTCTACGATGGGGCTGGTGATGTGGTGAGGCATGTCCCGATGATAGATGCATTCGATCGCGAGCTTTCCGCTGCGTTCGTGGCTACCGCTGCGATGGAGGGCTTTCCGATACCTGCGAATGCTGTGTATGTCACGACAAATGGCCCGAGGTTCGAGACGAGCGCTGAGATAGAGGCGTTCAGGAGGATCGGTGGAGATGTTGTCGGCATGACGCTCGGAACAGAAGTTGCGCTTCTTCGCGAGGCTGGAATCAGAAACGCATCGGTTGCCTATTCGATAAACTGGGCAGCTGGCCTTGATGCAGAGGGAATGGCATTCATGGAAGGTGAGTCCATAATGAAGATGGTCAGCACCGTAATCGGCCTCGCTGAAAAGACTCTGGGAAAGATATGATCGAGATAAGAGAGCTCAGAGCTGAGGACATAGAAGAGGCCAGGGGAATATGGAACAGCGTTGTCGAGAGCGGTACAGCATTTCCCCAGATGGAGACTCTCTCAGAAGATGAGGCAGAGCGCTTCTTCTCAGAGCAGTCATATACAGCAGTTGCTGTTCTGGATGACGCTGTCGTTGGCCTTTATATCCTCCATCCAAACAATGTCGGGCGGTGCGGGCATATATGCAACTGCAGCTTTGCGGTGAAGAAGGATATGAGAGGACATCATATAGGAAGAAGCCTCGTCCTTGATGCTATGGAAAGAGGTCGCAGCCTTGGCTTCAGGATCATGCAGTTCAATGCAGTCGTCCGCACAAACCATAGCGCACGGCATCTTTACGAGAGTCTTGGCTTTACCCCTCTTGGCATCATTCCCGGAGGTTTCCTGCTTGCAGACGGCAGCTATGAGGACATAATTCCGTATTACAAAGTGCTGTAAACCACATTCACTGCAATTATTTGAATTGACAGATTTTAACCGGGGGGGATCATTTTCATAACAGCTAACGCACTAGGAGGTTTGTTGTGAAAAGAACATTATCTGTGGTTTTATGCATCGCTCTGATGCTCTTCTCATTCGCTTCATGCAGCAATGACAGCAGTGGCCCTGTATTTACAGGGAATGCTCAGAATGTTGCTGCTACCCTCGATCCTGTGGCCCTTGTCGAGAAAGTGCTCAGCGGAAAGGATGATCCCACCCTTGATATCAGCTATGAGTTCATAGCCCAGGAAAAGGGTGCAAAAGCCTTGGATGCAGGCTTGTACATACTGAGGGCTGAAGTCAGGTTCAACTCATATGAAACTGAGGCAGGAATCATAAAAAGAGGCTCTCTTGTATATGAGATGCCGGGCAGGGTTGAGAATGGTACGTTCACTGTAAGCGGAAGCTGTGCAGCATAAGCACAGAAGCTGAGCTTATAGTGGAAACAGCTGATGGAAATGCACCTGTTGTGATTACAGATGAAAGCGCTAGGGTGACTGGAAGCGCCACAATGGATGAAGAAGGGAAAATCAAGGCATCGGTATCTGTTTCCGCCTCTCTGTCAATCAGCGCGGAGGTCAATGGCACACCTGTGGAAATAGAGGACGATACAACTCCGTCTCATGATACGACACCGACTCCAGCGCCTGATCCAAGCACTGAATACGATGTAGATACAGCAGAAGAGTTTTCAGCTATGTTAGCATCAGAAGGGCAGGTAAGGCTTACCGGCAAGAATATAGAGATCCAATCCCTTGAATTCCCTGAAGATAAAGAAGAACCGATTATCATCGATCTGAATGGGAATACGCTGACAATCGCAGCTACAGAAGCAACGGTTATTCCAGAATCTATCTCTGTCAAGATCTCTGACGGTAATCTTGACGTAGCAAAAGGAATAGTCCTCAGCGCTGGCTCAAAAGTTGAGCTTGATGGTGTCGAGTACAGCTCTCAAGCAACAGGATTCTCGCTTGGAACATCCACAATAAGTGCTACAGGTGCAGCTATTATTATTAAGAACAGCTCTGAAATCATTGCAAATGCTGAGTATGCAATCGCGACATATGCAACTGCAGGAACAGACACATTTCTTACAGAGACTGTCACCATAATGATAGAGAATTCAACTGTTACAGCAACCGCAGCAGATGGAACTGGCAGTTCCTGTGCAGTCTGGATGAACATACCTGGAACACTGACAATAACT
>CALXLI010000084.1 GCA_944389155.1 uncultured Spirochaetaceae bacterium
TCTTTATATCCTTGATCAGGCCGACGACCTCTCTCGAGACCTTCAGGAGCACCAGAGCAAGCTCTAATACTACTTTCACCCAATCTTTCACCCCCCCCCGCGGTGGTTTGGAAGATTGCTCTCCCTCCACAGGATCAGAGGCCACCGTCTCTCATCTGCTGACGACTAGGAAATATTATCAAATCAATCATATAGGCTTCAAGATTATTTCGGAAAAGAATAGAAAGGGAATCCGCATTCAGCTCCTAGGCGAACATAAGGGGTTATCTGCGGAAGATTTTATATCACGAAGCACTTATCGTTCCCATTGAAAGACAAAGCCGCACCAATTACGGCACGGCTAATCAAACCAGATACTGACCTGATTCCCGCCTTTTGGCTTACTCCAGTCAGTGATGAAGGCTCTCTATCTACATTATCTTCCTTACCCAGCCTTCAGGTGCTTTCATGTCGCACATCTGGATAGCTGTAAGCGTCTCCCTTATCTTTGAGAGAACTGGCCCGATCTCATCCATGCCTGATGGTACGAGGATCTCTCCTCCATGGTATGTGATAGAACCGACTGGGGAGATGACAGCTGCTGTTCCGCAGAGTCCAACCTCAACGAAGTCCTTGACCTCATCAAAGAGAACTGGCCTTTCCTCAGTCTCCATTCCAAGATAATCCTTTGCAACCTGCAGGATGGATCTTCTTGTGATTGAAGGAAGGATTGAATCTGACTTTGGCGTTACGAGCTTTCCATCCTTTGTGATGAAGATGAAGTTTGCACCGCCTGTCTCCTCAACGTGTGTGCGTGTAGCAGCATCGAGATACATATTCTCTGAATATCCTTCCTCATGTGCCTCCACTATAGGATAGAGGGACATTGCGTAGTTAAGTCCTGCCTTGATATGGCCTGTTCCGTGCGGGGCTGCCCTGTCATAATCGGAAACACGGATCCTGATTGGCTTTACACCACCTTTGAAATATGGACCTACAGGTGTTGCGATAAGCCTGAACTCATATTCAGGAGCTGGAGCTACACCGATGACAGGACCTGAGCCGTAGACAAATGGCCTTATATAAAGAGAAGCACCTGAACCATATGGTGGAACCCATGCTGCATTGGCCTTCACGACCTCATCAAGAGCACGGAGGAACATCTCCTCTGATACAGGCGGTATGATAAGGCGCTTTGCGCTGTCCTGCATCCTCTTTGCGTTCTGATCCGGGCGGAATGCGACTATGCTGCCGTCTTTTGTCGTATATACCTTCAATCCTTCAAAACATGTCTGTGCATATTGAAGGACTCCTGCACACTCGCTTATATGTACAGTTGGATCTGAAATCAGTTCCCCATCATCCCACTTTCCATCTTTCCAATGAGCTACGAAACGATAATCGGTAGGCATGTAGCCAAAACCGAGAGATGACCAATCAATGTCCTTCTTCTCCATAACATTACCTCTCTAATTGGAGTGAATTGTAGGACTATAGAAAACCAATTACAAGATTTCCGGTGGCCATGATGGAAAATTACCGCAAAATACCGGACTGTATCAGGTACTCCCTGATTGCACTGTCAGACTGCCCCATATCGAGAGAAAGAAGCTCATCCTTCCCGGTCCAGCGCATCTCTTCATGGACGGAAAGAACGAAGTCATCGGAACAAAGAGCTACGGTGATTGCATGAAGCGTGTAATCCGTGCCGTTGTTTGAGAAGCTGTATGAGAATATCTCAGCACCTGGTTCTGCAGATACTGAAAGCTCTTCCTGGAATTCACGTATAAGCGTATCTCCAAGGGTCTCGCCATACCTGTTCTTTCCGCCAGGGAATTCCCACTTTTCAGAAAGGCTTCCGCCCTTTACCCTCTTCCCAACAAGAACCTTTCCATCCTTGATGACAATGCCAGCTGTAGTGTCACGTTTCATACATTCATACTAACACAAGAAACGGAAACAGGAAGTGCATAAGGGCAACTATGAGCGATGCCTTTCCTATCCGCTCAAAGCGCTCTGTGCGGAGGCTCTCCACATATGCTTCCTCCCTTTTGTCTGAGTAGATGAAGAGTATCATCAGGGAAAGGAATAAGACTGTGAAGGATGGGATGAAGTCCCCTATTATCCTAGGGCCTGGCGAGACGGGGAAGAACAGCGTGCCAAGTCCTATCAGGAAGCCTATGAGGAAATACATCCGCCTTGCCTTCTTTTCCTCACGGAGCTTTGCCCTGAAAAGGATAAGGAACGAAAGCTGGCGCTTCAGCCTTTCGGGGAGTATCACAAAGGAGGAGAACACGATGTAGGCGATGGAGAGGAAATAAAACTGCATCATCTTGCTCTTCCAACCTCTTCTATCAGAAGCTCCGCTGGATAATATCCATAGCGCTTGAGCGCGTTCTTCCCAGCTCTCTGATGGAGGATAACACCATCGACAGCAGCTCTTTCAGGGCTCTCCCCTTGTGCAAGGAGCGCCGCTATGATCCCGGAAAGCACATCTCCGGATCCAGCAACTCCCATTGATGGATTCACTCCATCGTAGATCATTATATTCTCAGGAGTTGCTATCCATACAACAGATGACTTAAGGACTATGATAGTCTCTGTGAGCTTTGAGAGAGAACGTATGGAATCAACAAGTCCTGTCTCGCTATCAAGGCCATCGGGAATGGACAGAGCCTTTGCAAGCTTCCTATACTCCCCTATGTGCGGAGTAAGCACAGCCTTGTATGAGAACTTATGAGCCGGAACGAACTTAAGAGCGTCTGCATCTATTACAAGGTTCTTTCCAGATTCAGCTGCTTTGCCGAAAAGATCAGGATCGCCATCATCCCAGCCAGGACCGATGAGAATGGCATCATAGCGGGAAAGGTCATTGCCATCAGCAATCATGATGGAAGGTGACTCATCCCTTATGGCTACTGCCTTGGTTATTATGGAGACAAGGCCAACCCCTGATGCAAATGCAGAGCGTGCAGAGAGCCTTATCGCACCTTGATAGCGCTCAGAACCACCGATTGCACCAAGATGCCCTTTTGAATTCTTGTAGTCAGTGTATCTTATACGCCTTATCCTTGAGTCATCATCCGAGAGAAGATAGCACTCGGCCTTGCATTTCTCTATCTCATGTTCCGGAAAGCCCGGATTCACCAAGAAGAGAGTACCGGCTTTCCCTCTGTATGCCGGGTGGTAAACGCTCACCTTCCCTGTCGTCATCATCACCGTTATATCCGCATCAACGGCGAAAGCTGAGGGCACATCCAGAGATATCACAGTTGCTGTGCTTTCTATCCCTGAGATAACCTCTGATGTCCTTTCATCTATCGAACCATGGAAACCAAAGCCGAAGAGCGCATCAACTACTGTATCATACCCCGCAGCAGAGTCTGCAATGGATACATTCCCTGCAAGAGCTTCCCTTCTCCTTATGTTCTCCCCATTTCCCTTATCATATAGATAGAGCACAGAAACCGAGAAACCATCGAGAGATGCAAGCCTCGCCATCTCAAGCCCATCAGAGCCGTTGTTGCCTGGTCCTATCATGAAAAGAACCTTTCCTGAAAGGAACTCCTTTGTCTTTTCATATGCAAGACAAGCTGCCTTATCTATAAGAGAGGACTCAGGAAGCGAATACTTCTTTATAAGCGTTTTATCCAGAAGCGCTGCTTCGCTTTGGGAAAGAATCGGTTCCATAACATTGATATGATACAACAAAAAACGTATCAGGAGGAGACAGATAGAGGATCACAGGAGAGGATCGTATCTCTCCTGTGGCATTGCATTCATATTCAGATTCTATCCAGGCTTATTATCGACTCGGTTTCGGCCTTCTGCATCATGAGCATCTCTGGCTGGACTTCAGGTGTATCTGGATTCCAGCTGAACGTTCCAACTTCAACGGTCCCAAGATATTGCCAGAAAACGAAAGACCCATCTTCCATGACGCTGAAATCGCCATCAGCAATAGGCTTGCCCTGTATTGGATATGTTTTTATGGATGTGCTTCCGGGTTCAATGCAGCAGAACATGGATCCATTCTGATTGTTCACGCCACCTATCCACCAGACAGCTCCATCAATAATCTCTGCATCTGACAGAGGTCCATATTCGCTTGGAACAGTAACAAGCTCATACTCAATAGTCCCATCCTTGCAGAAGACGCGGATAAAAGCATCATTGAGACTATTCACCAAAACTATTACAGCTTCGATTCCTCCATCTCTTTCCTTTGAGAGGCTATCTTTATGTTTCCATTGATCTGATTGTTACCCATATCATAGGCATTCACAAGCTCAAGCCTGCCATTGTTTACCTTCATTGAATAGCCAACACAATATGAGTTGAAATAATATACATAGTCACCATAGCTCAATGTTTGGGGATAATCCCAGGATTCAGCAAAAGGCAACCTATAATAGTGCATATATCCACCAAGCAATTGCTCTGCTTCTTCCGCATAGGATTCACTATTGATATATGAAGGGGAAAGCCCATTTCTGAGATCAAGAAGATAGTATGTTGACCAATCATCCCATTCCTTTATGATTGCAAAATCATCTGTTATGCTATCAACCCAGCTTATTGAGAATACGGCACTGTTTGTCAAAGGAACAAGATCTACCGATCCATGCCCAAGCTCGTTTTTATCAATCGAATATAATGTCCAGCTATCAGAATTGCCATTCCTGCCATACCCCATCACATAGATTTTAGAATCCCCTGCGAAAACATATTTGTTCCTATAGTCCTCGTTCGGTATCCTGATGCCTTCATTTGTACCCGGCACAGAGAAAAGGTATACAGTTCCGGAATTTGTATCGATAAGAGCATTATTGCTGTCGTAGCGGCGCCTCAATTGAACCGTTACAGAAACAGCCTCAACTATCTTTTGTCCATTCTCATCATACTCACCTGTCGGCTGATACTGCACAACAGGCTCTTTGCTGATTTCCTCAACAGCATCTATTGCTGAAAAAAGGATACCATCGCAAAGGCTTCTTACCTCTGCCCCCTTGAATATGAACATCCTGCCATTATCAGTACGGAACACAAGAGGCTCGAAGACAACGCTGCCAGGCTCTGCATAGGAAAGATATGATGATGCCTCATCTACGACTGCTCTTGACGCTGAACCGTCAGCTGAATAGGTATATGGAGCAATACTCGCAACACCAGAAGTATCAAAATGAAGTGAAGAATAGTCTTCGGATGAATTACCTGATTGGTTATCCATAGGAAGGGAACAGCCGATCAAGCATAAAGCTACCAGAACAGAAAGGATAATGCTTTTTGATGCTTTCATGTGGGAAAGTCTATCACTGAATCCCTTATATGAACAGAAAGAAGATAACCATAAACTCGATATCCTATACAAAGAACTTCGTGAAGTCCCTACCTAAAAAGCCTTTTCACTCTTTGTTATCTTCTGCTGCTTCATCTCAGCCTCAAGCTGATAAGCAAGCATCTTCTTTGCAGCCAATACCTCTACTTCATATCTCATTCCTGTGCTATCAAGATAATCATCAGATGCGATATCAGATATATTCCTGGTTTTTATAGGTTCAATCATCCTATACAGATGTATTGACCACATTCCTCTTTTGGCAATAATTGTTTCTGTCTAGGGGTGGCTGCGGCCTGAGATCATACCCTCAACCTGATCTGGATAATGCCAGCGTAGGTAAGGCGGAACACCCCTTGAGGAGTGTTTATGAAAAGAATGATCGTTTTCGCGCTTGTCCTTCTCTCAGCTGTCGCTGTCTTTGCACAGCCTGCAAGAGAAGAGAATGTACTTACAGTCTATTCCTATGACTCATTCTCAGGAGAATGGGGACCTGCTGGTGCTCTTATTCCGGCTTTTGAGGAAAAGACAGGCATAAAGGTGAATCTTGTAGGAGCCGGGGATGCTGTACAGATGCTAAGCCGTCTGGAGCTTGAAGGAGAGGCAACAGATGCTGATGTGGTCCTTGGCATAACAGATGATTTTGCATACAGAGCCTATGATATGCTCTCACCTTACCAGTCCCCTGTCCTTGAGGATATCCCGGATGAGCTTGAATTTGACAAGGAGCATCGCCTCATTCCATTCGACTATGGCGCATTTGCCTTTGTCTATGATTCAGAGTCAGGCGTAAGGAAGCCGGAGTCTCTGGCGGATCTTGCCTCCCCTGAGTACAAGGGCAAGATAATCCTCATCGATCCGAGGACATCATCTGTCGGACTGGGGCTTCTGTACTGGACATACAACCAGTTCGGAGATGAAGCCATAGACTGGTGGAAGGAAGTCGGAGAGAACGCACTTACGATCGCTGACGGCTGGTCTTCAGCATATGGCCTTTTCACGGAAGGAGAAGCGCCTATCGTGCTTTCATATACGACAAGCCCTGTATACCATGTCATGAATGACAATACTACACGTTACCAGGCAATCATATTCCCAGAAGGCCATGAAGCAACGATTGAAGGCATCGGAATCCTCAAGGGCACGGATATGAGGGAAGAGGCTGAAGCATTCGTCGATTTCATCCTCACAGACGCTCAGGGCGATATCGCGATTGCAAATTCAATGTACCCGGCCAATTCGGAAACAGAGCTTCCAGATGCTTTTGCCTGGGCGCCAAAACCAGCTATAATGTACACAAGCCTTGCAATCCCTGAGAGCACAAGGACAGAGCTTGTCGAGGCATGGACGGAGGCAATGACACATTGAAAAGGAAAGGATCGGGATACTTCATACTGAAAGCGATACCAGCTGTGATCCTGCTGCTGATTCTCTTTCTTGTCCCCCTTGCCTTGATATTCTCATATGCGTTTCAGGATGGAGGAAAGGCCATCCTGAACGTGCTCGAAGATAACTATACATACTATCTTCTCAGCTTCACGGTAAAGCAGGCTTTCCTTTCCGCCCTCATATCGGTAATTGCGGCACTGCCCTTCTCGGCATTCTTCTCGGCGTATTCATTTCCGCTGAGGAAAACGATACTGACAATTGCACAGCTTGCATTCACGATCCCTACAATCCTTGTGGTCCTTGGATTTGTGATATGGTATGGGAACAACGGCTTTCTCAACAATGCGCTGCGTTCCGTACTGGGCGTAAGCTATACCCCGCTTCCTATACTGTACTCATTCAAGGCGATAATACTCGCCCATGTATATCTCAACTTCCCTATAGCTTTCGCTCTGATCACTGCACGCTGGACACAGCTGCCGCCAACCGAAGAGAACGCCTCATACACCCTTGGACAGGGAAAGGCAAAGACTTTCCTCTTCATCACGCTTCCCAGGCTGAGCGGGTCCATTGCATCGGCTTTCATCCTCATATTCCTATTCTGCTTCTCATCTTTCGCCATTGTCATGGTGCTTGGAGGAAATCCTGCCTACTCAACACTTGAGACTGAGATATACCGCCGTGTCCACGTGAATGCAGATCTCAGCTCGGCTGCAGCGCTCTCTCTGTTCGCGTTTGCCGTCAACGCCCTGCTTCTCGCGCTTACGACGCCTGGAAGGAAGGAAAGGAAGAATGAAAGGCAGGCAAGGGTGCTGAAGAAAGCAAAGGGCATGAAGCTCGCTCAAGCCGTGGTGCTTTCACTTATAATACTTGCCTTCGTAATTCCCCCGATTGCCTCAATCGCTGTAAGGGCATTCTATACAAAGGATGGGATATTCTCACTGAGTGCATGGGAAGGAATCGCTGGACGTGGATTTGGCCTTATCGGAGGTTCTGTAAACGCCGCGATCAACTCACTTGCAATCGGGCTTGTGACAGCATTTCTCTCAGTCTGGATGGGAAGCGCGATAGCGACAGCGAGCGCGAAGAGGAATTCAAAGCTCCTGCCTTTCATCACATCGCTGCCGATGGCAACCGGTTCTGTCATGATGGGGCTTGGCTTCATATTCGTCACATCATTCATATTCACGAAGCTGGGCATAAGAAGCTACTATCTTTCGTTCCTGTTCGTTGCAGCTGCGCATCTGATCATCGTTCTGCCATTCTCGGTAAGGACCATAACACCCGGTGCAAGAGCTATACCAGACTCGCTCTCGAATGCTGCATACACACTCGGAGCAAGCTATGGGAAGACGTACAGAAGCGTTGAGAGCCCGCTGCTCCGGCCATACAGAAGGAAAGCCTTTGCATTCTCGTTTGCGCTATCCCTTGGAGAGGTCAATGCAACGCTTATGCTCTCATCAGGACATGTTGAGACAATCCCTGTCCTTATCTATCGCATGATCGGAAGCTATGATTATCAGGGAGCCGCCGCGCTTGGCACTGTGCTTCTGGCCACGGCCCTTGCTGTATTCGCCATAGGAGAAGCACGATGGAGGAAAGATGCCATTCTTTGAGATAAGGAACATAGAGAAGAAATACAAGGAGTTCACGCTTTCGCTCTCGCTTTCAATCGAAGAGGGAGAGTTCCTTTCAATAATAGGTCCATCGGGATCTGGCAAATCCACGCTTCTTTCGCTAATCGCCGGAATAGAATCACCAGATAGCGGTGAGATGCTGATGGACGGAAGGGACATCACAAAGGAGAAGATACAGAAAAGAGGGATATCCATGGTGTTCCAGGACTTCTCGCTCTTTCCGTCGATGAATGTAGAGAAGAACATACAGTTCGGGATGAAGGAGAAGGACAAGGCAAAGCGCAAGGAGCTTTCAGATAAGCTTCTTGAGATCGTGGGACTCAAGGACTACGGAAAGAGAAACGTGTCTGCGATATCAGGGGGAGAGGCACAGCGCGTAGCACTTGCAAGAGCCATTGCCTCGGAGCCAAGGATGATACTCTTCGATGAGCCTCTCTCTGCGCTTGATCCGCCGCTTCGCAAGCATCTGAGGGCAATAATCAGGAGCATACATGACTCTTTGGGTATAACAGTGCTGTACGTCACCCATGATATAGAGGAAGCCTTTGCTGTCTCAGACAGGATAGCTGTAATGCAGGGTGGCTCAATAGTCACTGTGAAGGAAGCAGAGGATCTGTACAGGAATCCAGAGAATCTGTTCACGGCATTCTTCACAGGGGAAGGGACATCGCTTCCTGCCCACCTTCTCTTTGACAATACAGATGCATATGCCTTCTTCCGCCCTGAAAGCGCAGAGATTGTCGAGGATTCGATCTCAGAGGACATGTACCCAAGGCATATAATACTGAGCGATTGCCGTGTGATCTCAGCTGAATATACAGGTTCGCACTATATGCTTGGACTCACATATAAGGACTACCCTGTCCTAGTTGAATCATCAAGGAAGCCAAAGAAAGCTGATGTCTCGGTGAAAATACCGAAAGATTCGATTCTCCTTCTCAGATGATTGGCAGGAAATGCGGATTGAGGCGTATATATATCAGGAGGGAATGTGAAAAAGCCTATACTGCTTCTGATATCCATAGCACTTTCGTCTTCTCTTTATGCGCTATCATGGAATCCATCGACAAGCGCGGTCATCGCATATGATGGCACGAAGTACTCAAAGTCGATCGACAGTTCCGGCACACTGCGCTCAAGCATCGGCGGGATGCTGACGCTTGACGTGGCGGCAATCAGCATAGACAGGCACAGCGTCTCTCTGCCCATGTCTCTTGCACTCTGCAGCGAAAGCAATACAGAGGGACGGACAAGGGTTCAGCAAAGGATGACCACAGGCATTTCGCTTGAATATGGCTATGCCTTTTCAGATATATTCACTCTCTCCGCATCAATTGATGCAGCTTACGAATATTTCCCAAAGGCAGAAGGCGGCAGGTGGCTTATAGGAGGAACAATCACCCCGGAGTTCTTCATAGGCAGGTTGTTCTCGATGATAACAGAGCTGTCAGCGAAGTTCGGCAAGGGCTCTGCAGGATTCTCTCTCGGCGTTGGCGCAAAGGTGCATTTCCTATGAGGAAGATCGTTTTCATACTCACAGCTGCAATAGCGCTCTCATCGTGCTCTTTGGATATATCGGACACAAAGACAGTCATAATCTCAGTCGCGCTTGACTATTGTGCAGAGGACGGATTCTCCCAGGGCAACTATCTTTCAAACCCGCCGAACGATCAGGAGGCATTTGTCAGCCAGACTGAGCTTCTTGCAGGGCCCAGGAATACAGAGAAGCACATATTCCTCTCAAAGGGCGGAACAAGGACCGTGAATGGAACGGAATCCGAGTGGAACGAAGAAGATGTACTCGAGACAATCATGAACCTGGACACAGAGAGCGATGACCTTATCATATTCTATTACTCAGGCCATGGTGAGGATATTACAGGGAACCTTGTACTCTCCAAAAGCGACAATGGATTCGGCACAATCTCTCCCGAAGAGCTTCTATATGCAATGAGCACGCTTGATGGCAAGAAGTGCATATTCCTCGACTCATGCTACTCCGGCAAGTACGTCGATGACCTCGGGCTGCTTGGAAACGGGGAGATATTCGGCGATGATGGCTCTTTGATACGCGATGGCTTCGTCTCTTCCCTCTACCCTTCCCTGAAGATATCGCTATTGGCAGGATATACAGGAAGCAATGACATCTGGACGATGAGCGCAACGACAAGCGAGCAGCTTTCATATGATTCAGGAACGGAAGGCCGTCCGAATCAGGATAAGTACGGTGCCTTCACCTATTTTCTGCTTCTTGCACTCGGCTATGATGCGGAAGAAGACTGCCCAATGGCAATTACAGGAAGAGGCGAGATCACGTTCTATGGAGTCTATAAGGGAATAAAGGAGAGGATGAGCAGAAGCATGTGGTCTGTGCAGACACCTCAGGTAACGCTCTCCCCTCTGGATCTCATCCTATTTTAATCCGCAAGGTCCTTTCTGTCCTTTATGCGCTGTATCTCATCGCGAAGCAGCGCAGCCTTCTCGAACTCGAGGTTCTTTGCCGCTTCCATCATCTGCCGCGTGAGATCTGCTATGTACTTCTTCCTATCGCGCTCAAGAAGGAGGTTGTACGAGGATGCGGTGATCTTTATATCCTCTTTCGCTATGGCCTCATCATCGCTCTTCTCCCTCTCTATGATATCCTCAATGGCCTTCTTTATCGTCTTAGGAGTGATGCCATGGGCAGCGTTGTACGCACTTTGCACGCTACGTCTGTGCTCTGTCTCCTCTATAGCCTCAGCCATTGCCTCGCTCATCCTGTCCGCATACATCAGGACACGCCCGTCTGCGTTTCTCGCAGCTCTTCCTATTGTCTGTATCAGCGAAGTCGCAGAACGCAGGAATCCTATCTTGTCAGCATCAAGTATAGCGACAAGGGAAACCTCAGGAAGATCCAGCCCCTCCCTCAGCAGGTTTATCCCTACAAGCACATCGAACTTGCCCAGCCTGAGATCACGGAGGATCTCAACGCGTTCTATTGTCTCGACCTCCGAATGAAGATAGCGGACCTTCAGATCAAGTGACTCAAGATAATCCGTAAGGTCCTCAGCCATCTTCTTCGTAAGCGTAGTCACAAGCACTCTCTCATTCTTTGCGATTGTCTTCCGTATCTCACCATAGAGGTCTTCCATCTGCCCTTCGGTGGACCGTACCTCGATCTTTGGATCCAGAAGCCCTGTAGGACGTATAAGCTGCTCGACAATCTGCGAGGACTCCTCCCTCTCCTTCTCGCCTGGCGTTGCTGAGACATATATGCGCTGTCCTACCTTCCTGTCAAACTCCTCATACTTCAAAGGCCTGTTATCGAGAGCGGATGGAAGACGGAAGCCGTAATTCACAAGGTTCATCTTACGGGACCTGTCTCCCTCATACATCGCCCTGATCTGAGGAAGCGTGACATGGGACTCATCTATGAATGTCACGAAATCATCGGGAAAATAATCAAGGAGAACCGCAGGACGCTCGCCTGGAGCACGGCCAGAAAGCGGACGGGAGTAGTTCTCTATTCCAGAACAGTAGCCAACCTCCTGCAGCATCTCAAGATCATATTCAACGCGGCTTTTGATCCTCTCTGCCTCCAAAGGCTTGCCATTTGACAGGAAATACTCTACACGCTCCTCTTTTTCCTCGTTTATGCGGTCAATTGCAGCATCAATCTGGCTTTGGGGCATCACAAACTGCTTTGCAGGATAAAGCGTCACAGTATCAACAGAGGCCTTCCTTTCCCCTGTGAGAGGATCGAACCAGACAATCTCCGCTATAGTATCCCAATCAAGATAGATACGGAACGCACTCTCAAGGTACGCAGGGTATATCTCGATGTTCTCGCCGCGGGGGCGGAACGTGCCGCGCGAGAGAATTGCATCATTGCGTTCATACAGCATGCGGGTAAGCTGTCCGAATACAGCGCCTTGGTCAAATTCATCTCCCACATGGAACGTAAAGAGCATATCACGAAGCGAAACAGGGTTGCCAAGTCCATATATGCAGGAAACCGTGGCAACGACTATGACATCGCGCCTCTCCATAAGGGAGAATGAGGCTGCGAGGCGAAGCCTGTCGATCTCATCGTTTATATCCACTTCCTTCTCGATGTAGAGATCCTTCCCTGGCACATATGCTTCCGGCTGGTAATAATCGTATGTCGATACAAAATACGTGACAGCGTTTTCGGGGAAGAAGGACTTGAACTCGCGGTACAGCTGCGCAGAGAGCGTCTTGTTGTGGGACAGCACAAGCGTTGGCTTCTGTATGCGCTCTATGAGCTTTGCCATCGTGAATGTCTTGCCGCTTCCTGTGACTCCCTTCAGCGTCTGGGCCCTGTCTCCTGCGATATAGCCCTGATAAAGCTTCTCCACAGCCTCCCCCTGATCCCCGGCAAGGCCGAAATCAGAGACAACCCTGAATGGCTTTGAATAACCTGCATTGAAATTGATAAAAGGCTCGCCCGCTATTGAATAAGATGCCCCTACCTTGCTATCCATCTGATATTCCCTTCATCCTGCTTTATGAGCTCAACGCCCTGTATCGTCACCTCCTCTCCATTCCTCATTACCGTGACATCGATTCTGTCTCCCGGGTGCGTGTTGAAGAAGAACGCGAAATAATCATCATAGCTTTCAATCCTGTTCCCGTTCAGGGCTGTGATGACATCACCGCCTATGTATATGATCGATTGACCATACTGGGTTGCTGTGCTTCCACCTGAAAGTCCTGCGGCAGCACTCTTCCCGCCAGGGACTGTCTCTGATATGAGTATGCCCTTATCTATCGGAAGGCCCGCATACTCCGCAATAACAGGATTGAGCTCAATAGAGAGAAGATCGAGCCAGCCACGCTCAACAGTCCCCTTCTCTATAAGCGACGTCGAGACGTCCATGACAGTCTCCGCAGGAATTGCGAAAGCTATGCCCTCACCTGAACCTGACTCGGAATATATCGAGCTTATTATCCCGACCATCCTGCCATCAGCTGTCATGAGCGGACCGCCGCTGTTTCCTGGATTTATGAATGCATCTGTCTGTATCATAGAAGGGATGACAGTGCTTCCATCCCGTCCGCTGATCCTCCTTCCAAGCCCTGAGATCACCCCCTTGGAAAGCGACCAGTCATATCCATATGGATGGCCAAGCGCGAATACGTTCTCTCCTACCGATATAGAGTGCATGGATCCTATAGCTATTGGCTGGAGGTTATCCGCATCAACCTTTATCACGGCAAGATCAGAGCCGGGATCCCTGCCTACAAGCTCTGCGCTGCTCTCAGAGCCATCGAAGAAACGGACCGTGAATGAATCACCTGAGGATATGACATGGTTGTTCGTGACGATATATCCATCTGTGGAGAGGATCACTCCCGCACCATCCTCAACGTTTGAGCGCGAAGATGAGGAAAGGACCTTGACAACGCTCTCTGATGCATTGCTGTAAAGCGCTATTGCACGCCGCTCTTCCTCACTCAGCGTCCAAGCTCCCTTATCCCCCTGGAACAGAGGGATATCCTCATATGAGTAATGGATATCGGAGACTGGGATTCCAGCCATCTCAAGAAGAGCACGCTCGCCACCATCATCAATGACGCTTTCAAGCGCAATGCGAAGATCCTCCCTTCTGTTCTCCCTGTCGATCTCCTGCGTCCAGACAAGAAGTATGATGAAAACGGAGAACGCAAGCAGAAAAGCTATGAATGCAATCAGGATTTCCTTTATCGTCGGACGGATCTTCATACAAGAGAATCTACTTCCCATGGTTGAGTAAGTCAATCTTTCTGCTATCCTTTATCATATGGACTACAAAAGAGCGAACAGCAAGGCATGGGACTGGGAAGCCGAGAACGGAAGCGCATGGGCTCGCATTGCTGGCGAGGATGATATATCGAAAGCAAGGGAAGGAAAGCCAGGGATAAGGGTGACGATAAACAAAAGCGTCCCCCTTTCCTGGGTCGTTCCGCTGAAAGGGAAGAAGGTTCTTGCCCTCGCGGCAGGTGGCGGGCAGCAAGGCCCCATACTGGCTGCATATGGATGCGAGACAACTGTCCTGGATATAAGCGAGAAGATGCTTGAACGGGACAGGATGGCATCTGAAAGATACAACCTTGGGATAAGGACGATACTCGGCGATATGGAGGATCTGTCAGGATTTGGGGACAAAGCCTTCAGCGGTATAGTCAATCCTGTGTCGCTTAACTTCATCAGAGATGCAAAGAAGGTGTTCAAGGAAGCAAACAGAGTACTTTCAATAGGCGGCCGCATCATATTCGGCGTTGCCAATCCAGCTATGTATCTTTTTGATGACAGGCTTCTTGCAAAAGGAAAGATGAAGGTCAAGTACACTCTTCCGTTTTCAGATGAGACAAGCCTTTCCAGGAAGGAAACAGAGAAGCGTATAAGCAAGAACGATACCGTAGAGTTCTCCCATACCCTCGACAGCCTCATGGGAGGACTCACGGACTCAGGCTTCGCAATAAGAGGATTCTTCTCCGATACAAGCTCCTTCGAGCCGATAGACTCATTCCTCCAGGACTGCTATCTGGCTATCCTTGCCATCAAAGTCAGTGACCTCTAGATCATCTGTGAGAAGAATGGTCCTGACCCCGAACTCCTCTGCTATTTCGAGCGCTTTATCGTGTCCGGAGGCAAAGAGCGTAGTAGAAAGCATGTCAGCCAGCGTTGAACTCTGGCATATTACAGCCGCTGATGTCAGGTCGGTCTCTGCAGGATATCCTGTCTCAGATGAGAGTATATGATGATAGAAAACGCCATCCTTCTCTATGTATCTCTGATAGCCCCCGCTGACAACTACAGACGCATTCTCTACGGAGACGACCGTGAAATAAGAGCCTGTATCTGCAAAAGGACGCTGTATGCCTATCCTCCACGGCTCACCGCCGTTCGAACCTATCACCGCGATATTCCCTCCAAGGTTTATAAGCGCACTTTCAACACCCCTTTCCAGAAGATAGTCCCTGAGCTCATCACAGGCCCAGCCCTTGCCGACAGCCCCCAGATCAAGAGCCATTCCTTCTTTCTCAAGGAATACCGATAGATCATCATCTGAAAGGGTTATGGCATGCCAGTCAAGAAGAGGCAGAACCGCCTCTATCTCTGCACGCTCAGGCACTCTTGCGCTATCGGTCCCGAAACCCCAAAGCGCTGATAGCGGTCCGATTGCAGGATTGAATACGCCATCTGTCTTCTCTGCCATCTCAAGCGATGCCTTTATAAGCTCATAGACATCCCGGGGAACGGAAACAGCGCTTCTGCCGGCGTTCTCATTTATCCTATATATCCATGAATCCTCATCGAAGCGGGAAATCCTGCGATCAATCTCATAGAGAAGGTCGAACGATGATGACAGAAGCTCCTCATCATCTGTACCGTTTATTGTCACAGAGCATACGGTTCCAAGCACAAAGCGGTTATCGCTTATGCTCTTCTGTGAACATGATACGAAAAGGAAAATGGCAGCAAGAAGCCCCACTTTCAAAAGATGGCTTTTAAGCTGTAATATTCTCACATGATTTCCATGCTTTTCTCTGATGTAGACGGAACTCTTCTTCATGACGATCTCACAATTGGTGAGGATACCATCACCGCACTTTCCCGTGCAAGCGAGATGGGGGTGCGCATTGCGATAGCATCTGGCCGTTATCTGAAAAGCCTGGACATACTTGAAAGGAAGCTTGGACTGCCGATCATGAAGATAGGCATAAATGGAGCGCTGATAATCGATGGCGACAAGGTGCTTTCCGATATCAGGATAAGCCGGAAGGCATATGAAAAGACAATGGAGTTCATAAAAGGCAAAGCCCCCTCTGTCATTGCATTCGCTCCTCACAGCTATGCCATCGATGCACTGGATGACTGGTTTGAACTGCAGACAAGGATGCTGTCAGATGAAGGCGTGAGGATGGATCTGAGAGATGGTGCGAACGTAGAGAAGGCTCTCGGAGAATGGCCATCAAAGATTCTCATAAAGGACAGCAGCCCTGAAAACACCGCAAGGAACAAGGAAGAGCTGAGGAAGATAATCGGAGATGATGCTGTGATAATGAGCTCCGGGGAGAGGAATATCGAAGTCCTGCCTGCAGGCACCGACAAGGGCAACGCGCTCAGCATCGTATCGGAAGCCCTATCTGTTCCACTTTCAGATATGATAGCATTCGGAGACTGGGACAACGATGAGGGAATGCTAAGAAGAGCTGGCATAGGTGTTGCCATGGCGAACGGATCGGAAAGGGCAAAAGCTGCTGCGGATTTCATAACGCGCTCAAACAATGAGGATGGGATAGCCTATGCCCTGAGCCGCTTTCTATTCAATCGATAGGAAGCGCTTGATCTCATCATCGCTATCAGAGACAAGGAGGGAGGAAAACGAGATCCTGGCCTCCCCTATTGCCTTTGCAAGCATGTTCTTTCCATCATCAGCCTCCACAGACACATCTATAGCGACCTTCGGCTGAGGGACCAGGAAGGAAACGGTATCGAGGATAGCCGACGATGATGGATTGTAGGAAAGAAGCACAGATGAGATTATGACACCATCAATCGTCATTCCTGCCGTGCATTCAAGGATATCCTCGCTGGAGAGCGTTGTAGGAGCGCTTCCCTTATAGTGCCTGTCAGCACCTGCGATCACAGCAGATGGCAGCAGCGATGAAAGTGCGCTGTACCTTATGGCCCTCTCTTCAAGGATGGAAGCCGTATCGTGCGCGGCATTATCCTGGGAAAGGACTGTAAGAAGGTATGAGCCTTTTATCGAAGAAGCCCATTTAAGGCCAATGCCTGAAATAACGCGCCTGTACTCATCACCGTTTATCTTTCTGTACTCTTCTGCTGTTTCGCCTATTACAAGAATCATGGATTGATGTTAACCGCAAGAGAGACAAGAGGCAAGCTAACTGCTATATTCTTAACCATGAATACAAAGAAAGCTGATTGGATAAACCCTCCTCATATAACAAAGAAGACGCTGCATTCCATTGGATTCCGCTCCAAGGACAGACATACGCTTCTCTTCGTTGTCGGTGAAAGCTGCGAGATGTCGCTCTCTGTACAGACTGATGTGAGATACGGCTTCCTGCTTCTCCACACTCCTGAGGAATACATACTGATAAAGAGCAATGAAGCTGAGGTTGTATTCGGTAATACAAAAACAATAATTCCTATATCAGAACATATTAATAAGATTATTTTCAGAAAAGAAGGAAGAAGAATATCCATATCCAGTGAAGATAAACCTCTGCTTGCAATAGAGAAAGATGCATTCGAGACATCAGCTGCAATGGGAATCTCAACAGAAGGTGATGGAGATGTTCATGTAGAGGTCTTCTGATACATTTACATGGGCTTCAAGACAATGTTATGATTTGGCATCTCTAAAGTTCCCTTTGAAAGGAATGTAAGGAAGGCATTATGGAAAACAAAGAAGAAAGACCTCTGAACTTCATCGAGAAGATCATAGAGGACGACCTGAAAGCGGGACGCGTTCCTAACGACACAATCGTTACGCGTTTTCCTCCTGAACCCAATGGCTACCTCCATATAGGACATATCAAGGCAATCTGCATAAACTTCGGTCTGGCAGAGAAGTACCATGGAATATGCCATCTCCGCCTTGATGACACAAACCCTGAGAAAGAAGACCAGGAATACATAGATTCAATCAAGAGCGATATCCATTGGCTTGGCTTTGACTGGGGAGAGCACGAATACTACGCCTCTGATTACTACGACAAGCTTTATGAAATTGCTGTCAACCTCATAAAGGAAGGAAAGGCATATGTCGATTCCCTCTCAGCTGAGGAAATGAAGGAATACAGGGGAACGCTTACAGAGCCTGGAAAGGACTCACCGGACAGGAACAGATCCATCGAGGAGAACCTTGAGCTTTTCGAAAGGATGAAGAACGGGGAGTTCAAGGAAGGCACATACACGCTCAGGGCAAAAATCGATATGAAGAGCCCTAACATCAACATGCGCGACCCTGCTCTTTATAGAATCAAGTATGCAGATCATCCAAGGACAGGAAAGAAGTGGTGCATATACCCTATGTATGACTTCACGCATCCTATCTCAGATGCAATCGAAGGCATCACGCATTCAATCTGCACGCTTGAGTTCGAGGACCACAGACCTGCTTATGACTGGGCGACAAGCATCGATGGAATCGAGCACACTCCACACCAGTATGAGTTTGCGCGTCTCAACATCAACTACCTTCTGATGAGCAAGAGAAAGCTTCTCTATCTGGTGAAGAACAACCTTGTATCAGGATGGGACGATCCAAGGATGCCTACAGTATCAGGCATCAGGCGCCGAGGCTACTCTCCAGAGGCGATGAGGGACTTCGTGTCGCGTGTCGGAGTTGCAAAGGTAGAGGGTGTTGTCGACTACTCCCTCATGGAATTCTGTGTACGTGAGGACCTCAACAAGAGAGCAAAGAGGCTCATGGCAGTCCTGGATCCAGTCAAGCTCATAATCGACAACTATCCAGAAGGACAGATAGAGTACTTCGATGCAGAGAACAATCCTGAGGATGAGAATGCCGGAACGCACAAGGTCGCATTCACACGTGAGCTGTATATCGAAAGAGAGGATTTCATGGAGAATCCTGTGAAAGGCTACCACAGGCTCTACATCGGAAACGAGGTAAGGCTCAAGCATGCCTACTACGTGACAGCTACATCCATCGATAAGGATGATGAGGGAAACATTGTCGCTATTCACGCTACATACGACCCGGAATCCAGAGGTGGCACGACACCTGACGGAAGAAAGGTAAAAGGCACAAGCCACTGGGTATCTGCAACAGAATGCATAAGCGCTGAGGTAAGACAGTACGACAAGCTCTTCAAGGCAGAGAATCCAGGAGCTGCGACAGGCAATTACCTTGACGATCTCAACCCTGACTCGCTGATAGTGATAAAGGATGCGAAGATCGAGAAAGAAGCAGCATCGGCAAAGCCTGGGGATTATATGCAATTCATACGCAATGGCTACTATATGGCAGACTGCCGTGACAGCAGCCCAGACCATCTTGTATTCAACAGGACAGTCACGCTCAAGGACTCCTGGTCAAAAATGAAGCAGAAGATGGGCCTTTAAGGAATGGAAGGCGTTTTGTGAGCAAGTCTTACAAAGCGCCTTATCCTTTTCTATTTGCTTATTTCATAGAGACTTGATATAGTAAGCTGGACTTGTGATAATAAATACAGGCGCACGCACTGATACAGTGCAGTATTACACACCTTGGCTTGTGAACAGATTCCGTGCCGGCTTTGTCTACGTCCGCAATCCGCTCTTTCCGAACAAGATCTCGAAATATGATCTGAGGCCTGGATATGTAGATGCAGTTCTCTTCTGCTCCAAGGACTATCAGCCGATCCTTCCTTATATTGATGAATTCACAAAACACTGCAATACATATTTTCATTACACGATCACAGCATATGGCAAAGACATAGAATCAGGAGTTCCAAGCATTGATGAATCAATTGAAACCCTCAAGGCTCTATCAAAGGCCGTAGGCAGGGAAAGGGTTGCATGGCGCTATGATCCCGTGCTCCTCACAGATAGATACACAGCTGAAACCCATGAGTTTACATTCAACTATATTGCAGAGCGTGTTCATCAATACATAGACAGATGCATATTCAGCTTTGTGGAGATGTACAGGAAGCTAGAGCGGAACATGCCGGAGCTGGTAAAGATAAGCGATGAGGAGAAGGACAGGCTTGCAGCAATGCTCGGAAGAGCCGCAGCTGAGCACGGCATATACATACAGACCTGCGGAACAAATGGGGACTATACCCGTTACGGCATACAGCAATCAGGGTGCACGACTCTTGATATCATAGGCAAAGCCAATGGAGTCTCATTCAGGAACGTAAAGCACAAAGGAATGAGAAATACTGCATCGAGTCAAGAGGTGACAGTACCATCTAGGCGAGCCTAGAGGCTTCCATGGAGCATCCATGGTCCTTTTCCTCCTTCACGGATGCCATGCTTCTTAGGTGCGTTGCCGCACGGTCGTCCACAGGGGGCATCTCCAGAGGCTTCACTTCGCCGGCGTCCCCGGCTAGAGCCATCAGGCCAAAGGATTCAAGATTGAGAGCCGAATTCCGGTCCCGATCATGCTTGGTATGGCAAACGGGGCACTCCCACTCCCTGTCACGGAGCATGAGTCCATCATTGTGCCAGCCGCAGATATGACATGTCCTTGACGAAGCAAAGAACCTATCTGCTGTGATGAGCGTCTTCCCGTACCAGAGGCACTTGTATTCTATCTGCCT
>CALXLI010000085.1 GCA_944389155.1 uncultured Spirochaetaceae bacterium
CAGCTTTTCATAGTACAGATATCCTGAAGGCTATAGGGCTGTCTTCACCGCTCGCCGGTCCCTCGATATGCATTCCCTTCCCATCAATATGGAAAGGATAGTCCTTTCCGTCCTCAAGGCACGTGACCTTGTCGACAATGCCGAAGAAGACTGTGCCATATTTCGCATCAGCATCCCTGAATCTATAGAGACAGTACCTGCCATCCTCGCTTCTTTTCAGGGCAATAGCGTAGATTCTGTCGCCATTGACTGTGTATCTGATATCTTCAGATGTATATGCCTTTCTCTTCTGGTCGGCAAATGCACCGCTCTCGGAAATTGTCGGCCCTTCACCAAAGTAATGCCATGGCTTGGCACCGTATATAGCCTCACCATTCCTATCGAGCCATCGTCCGATTTCACGGAGGACCTGCTCCTCATTCTCTGTTATCGTGCCATCAGATCTCGGCCCTATATTCAGCAGCATATTGCCATTCTTGCTCACAACATCTGCAAGTTCCTGGAGTATCTCACCAGAGCATTTGTATATATTGTCTGTCTTATAGCCCCAGCTTATACGCCCGATAGCTGTACAGGACTGCCATGCAAATGGCTTTATCTCAGAGTACTGTCCGCGCTCTACATCAAGCACAGCAGATCCGAATGCGAAAGCGTCATGCTTGTATGTAACGACAACCTCCATCCCCCATTCGACTGCCCTGTTGTAGTAGTATGCAAGAAACTTACGAAGATAAGGCTTGAACACCTCCTGCTCTATCCACCAATCGAAATATATAAGGCGCGGCCTATACTCATCCACTATCTCACAGGTTCTGACAAGCCAATCCTTCATGTAATCATCTGTCGGCTCAGGCTTTGAATGGTATGAGCCATGGTTATCAACAGCATATGATGGATAGTAGATTGAATGTGGGTTATCACAATCAGCACCGCTGTCGAAGTCCCTGGCATGGCCCATGAAGAACCAATGCTCAGCCCTATGCGATGATGCGCACGGAACGATTCCATTCTTCTCGAATTCCGTACACAGCTCTCCAAGCACATCACGTTTTGGCCCCATCTCATATGCATTCCAATGGGAAAGCCTGCTTTTATACATCTGAAAGCCATCATGATGCTCTGCAACGGGAACAGCATACCTAGCACCTGAAGCTTTTATAAGCTCAGCCCAATGAGATGGATCAAAGCGCTCACCATTGAACATAGGTATGAAGTCCTTGTAGCCAAAGTCCTTATGCTTCCCATATGTCTTAATATGGTAATCAAAGACCGGGGATGTGCTATCATACATGTACTTTGCATACCATTCATGGTAGGCAGGTACTGCATATATCCCCCAATGAATGAATATTCCAAGCTTTGCCTGTCTGAACCATTTCGGTATTTCGTATCTGCAAAGGCTTTCCCACGTATCCTTGTACGGCCCCTTTTCAATCACAGCGTCAATCGTTTCAAGATAATCAGAGAAGATCTTATCCATATAACCTCCAATGAAAGCCTACAATAAAGGCGAATGTGAAACCACATTGCAATCTGACAACATAGAGGAGAGTGTGTCGCATCGGAATATGATGTAGAATCAAATCAATGCACGAGACATTCAGAACAAACATAACGATAAACGATGAAGACACAGAGATAAGGCTTTTCAAGATTGGGCATTCTGTGTTCACAGCTTCCATCCCAAACCACAGCCATGGCAGCAATAACTATGAACTGCATTACATTCCCAAAGGTCATGGCACTCTGATACTAGACTCTGAAACACTTCCACTCACACCAGGCACGTTGTTTGTTGCAGGCCCGCACCTTAAGCACGCTCAGGAAACAGAAAGTACCGATCAGCTTTCCGAGTACTGCCTTAATCTTGAGATAAAAAGCAAATCATCACATTTTGTTATTCCCAGTTCTCTTTTTATAAACAACGCAGAGGATTTCGCTTCGCTTTTCATAGCGATATTCGATGAGATTAAAGCAAAGAATAATGGCTATGAAAAAGCTATAAAATCATATCTTGAACTCATACTGATAGGCCTTGGAAGAATAATCGACAAAGAAAGAACAGAGTCCGATAAAGAAAACGAAGCAGGACGCTCTGCAATAATAATCGAGGAATGCTTTCTCAATGAATATAGGACACTTACGCTTGATGAGCTTGCTGGGAAAATCAACCTAAGCGAGAGGCATACTGAAAGATTGCTCAGGAAACTATATGGAAAAACATTCCGAGAAAAGCTCAGAGAAGCACGCATCGCAGCATCAATCGATATGCTCAGGAACACAGAACGGAACATATCTGAAATCGCAGAAGCTGTCGGGTACGCAACATATACAAGCTTCAGTACAGCATTCAGAAAAGAGACTGGGCAATCTCCTTCTGAATATAAACGCAAAAACAATACGCTATGAGTGTATGAGTGATTTTCTATACTCAGGACGCGGGACAAAGCCAACACTTCGTTCTAAAGTGTATTTTTCAGGAAGCCCCAGCTTCTCCTTCATCCTTTTTTGGAAATCCTTTGACCTCTCTGTCACCTCATATGGATCGCATATGCTGAAAAGCCTGTTCCTGCACTCATCAAGAACCTCTGCAATATGTTTGTCGTTCCTTGCTGAAGGATAAAGATCGCAGTTCTCTTCCCTATCATTCCCCAGATCAAAAAGCTGTGGCTCTGCATCGGTATAGAAGACATATTTATACTGCTGCCATCTGATCATGTACATGCCTCCCGAAAGCCCATGGGCATTATACTCACTATAAGCAAAGTCACGATGTGCATCGCAGCAACTATCATCAATAAGTCCCATCATCGACTCGCCATCACAATCTGAGGGAGCCTCAAAGCCCATTATTGAACACATAGTCGGAAAAAGGTCTGCAAGTGATACAGGATCCTTTATCTCCTTTGCCTTGATAGATGGATGATAAACAATCATCGGAATATGTGCAGACTGCTCAAACATACAGCACTTCCACCACATTCCATGATACCCCAGCTGCTCTCCATGATCGCTTGTGTAGATTACAACTGTATCATCCATAAGTCCCTTCTCTTCAAGCTTGTCGAGAATCATTCCAATATGATCATCCAACTCCTTTATAGCTGCGTAATAGCCAATAAAGGCTCTTCTTGTGATCTCTTCATCTGCAAGCTCTGCAGCAAAGTACTTTCTCAGTGATTCAAGCGGCTTGTTCAATGAGGTAAATGGAGGAAGCACTCCAGAGGGAAGCTTATCCCCGATTACAGATTCAAAATGGTTCCAATGCTCCTCTGTCACATAAAACGGAAAATGAGGGTCGAGCAGTCCTACATTCAGAACCCATGGAGAACTTGGTGCGTTATCAAGCCAGGAAAGAGCCTTATCTGTTACCTTGTCATCGAAGCTGGGCTCAGTTTTTATACCGATACGTTCGAAACGCTTCTCAGCTCCAAGACGCCTGACATTGTCATCCCTGTAATAACAGCCAAGGTCTGGAGAGCTCAGGAAACCAGGCATCTCCAATCCTGCAAAGCCATATTCTCCATCACAGTGGAAATGTGTCTTTCCAATATGATAGACAGGCACTCCATTTTTCTTCATCCAAGAGGCTATGCCATAGACACGGCCATCATATGGGGTTGAATTATCCCAAGTTCCAAGATTGCAGACATATTGTCCTGTAAACCAGCTTGCTCTAGCTGGAGCGCATACAGGACATGTTGTATAGGCATTCGTGAAATTCTGGGAAAGCTTTGCAAGTCTATCAAGATTAGGAGTCTCTGCATAAGCATTACCTGCATTTGCCATTCCCTGAT
>CALXLI010000086.1 GCA_944389155.1 uncultured Spirochaetaceae bacterium
AGTATTTTATGAGAGTTTTCCTGCTTGGTGATTCTACATGCGCACCTAAAAGGCCTGAGGCAAGGCCTGAAACCGGCTGGGGCGAATGTTTCCAGCAATATCTTAAAGATGGCTGGTTTGTTGATAACCGTGCCATAAACGGGCTTTCAACAAAGGATACGATATCAAAAGGCCTATTCCAGGCTGTTGTTGACACGGCAGTACCTGGAGACTTGGCGATTATCCAATTCGGTCATAACGACAGCAAGTCAGAAGATCCTTCCAGATATTCAGAGCCATGGAGCCTGTATATTGCAAACCTTGTTTATATGGCCGAAAAGCTCAAGGCCAAAGGCTGTACCGTAGTGTTCCTCACCTCAATAGCCAGACGTAGGTTTGTGGATGGTCTTATTGCAGATACACATGGTGATTACCCTGCGGCTATGAAGGCTGCAGCCCATCAGGCAGGATGTCCGTGCATAGACATGACTATACCGACAATGGTCACTCTGCAGAGAACAGGAGAAGAGGAATCCAGGAAGTATTTCATGAACTTTGAGCCCGGTATCTATCCAAACTATCCTGAAGGGAAGGATGATGATACCCATCTAAGGCCAGAAGGAGCGGAATGGATTGCATCGCTGGTGGCAGGAGAATTGAAGGAAAAGGGAATCATCTGATAGGCCTTTGTTTGAATATTATTCTATCTTTTTCAGATATTGCTTTGAGATAATTCAAAGAAAACGTTGATTTTCTTTGCACAGATATCAATAGTTGTGTACTATTGATAGAAATTATCTTCGGAGGAATATATGAGTACATCCTCAGCTCAGATGCTGATATCAATGGTGCTTTATATGTGCATTGTCATCGGCATCGGTGTATATTTTGCTAAGAGAGCTAACCAGAATAGTGATAACTACTATCTTGGTGGAAGATCTCTAGGTCCTTGGGTTGCTGCATTCAGTGCTGAAGCTTCAGATATGTCGGGCTGGCTTCTGATGGGACTCCCTGGACTTGCCTATTGGAGCGGACTGGCCGATGCATTCTGGACGGCTATAGGACTCGCTATCGGTACATATATCAACTGGCTTCTGGTTGCGAAAAGACTTCGCCGCTATTCCCACGTTGCTGGAAATGCAATAACAATCCCTGAGTTCTTCAGCAACAGATTCCATGAAGGGAAGAAGGTTATCCTTACGATTTCCTCGCTCTTCATCCTCATATTCTTCTGTGTATATGCTGCAAGCTGCTTCGTGACATGCGGAAAGCTGTTCTCATCAATCTTCGGTGCTCCTTATATCCCGATGATGCTTTGTGGGGTTGCATTCGTTGTTATCTATACATTCCTTGGCGGATTCCTTGCAGAGAGTGCAAGTGACTTCATGCAGGCTATAATCATGGTCTTTGCACTTATCATAGTCCTTGTTTCTGGAACTATAGCAGCGGGTGGGCTTGGACAGGTCTGGGAGAATATAAACAGCATTCCAGGATTCCTGGAGTTCTTCAATATAGCGTCTCCAGCTTTGAATGAGGCGGGTGAGCAGGTCATAGCTAATGGAGCGCCTGTGTTCAATGATGCATTGCCTTATCCTATTCTGAATGTTGCATCTATGCTCGCTTGGGGCCTTGGTTACTTTGGCATGCCACAGGTTCTCTTGAGGTTCATGGCTATAAGAAGAGCCGATGAGCTTACAAAGAGCCGCCGTGTAGCTACTGTATGGGTTCTTATCTCCCTCCTTTCAGCTGTTATGATAGGTCTTGTAGGAAGAGCTTTCGCTCCTACAGTATTTGTTACAGCATCCTCTGCTGAGAATATCTTCTCATACCTTGCAAGCATTCTTATGCATCCGTTGTTTGCAGGTCTTGTCATGGCAGGTATCCTTGCAGCGACAATCAGTTCATCGGATTCCTATCTTCTGATAGCAGCTTCTGCATTCTCGAAGAACCTGTTCCAGGGCGTTTTCCATACAAAGGCCAATGATAAGCAGGTAATGGTTGTTTCAAGGATAACCCTGATCGTGATTGCTCTGCTCGGTGCTCTTATAGCACTTGATGAAGATAGCGTCATATTCACGATAGTAAGCTTCGCCTGGGCTGGATTCGGCGCTACATTTGGTCCTCTGATGCTCTTCTCTCTGTTCTGGAAGAGAATTACAAAGCAAGGCGCTGTTGCAGGTATGCTTTCCGGTGGAATAATGGTGTTCGTTTGGAACTTCCTTATAAAGCCGATGGGCGGCATATTCGGCATATACGAGCTTCTGCCAGCTTTCATCGTATCAAGCATTTTCATAGTTGTTGTATCACTCTTGACTCCTGAGCCGGAGGAATCAATCCTCAAGGAGTTTGAAACAGCAAAGACATTTGAATGCTGAATCTAGAGAGGGTTGAACGCCCTCTCTTTTATTCAGATTAAGAATTTCCCGTTATGTTATATATAGGGCCAGAGGGATGAATTTATCCCTATGAGAGGGATGAATTTATCCCTTTAGTATTGCTGATTGATATAATCCACAATATAATTCAGATATGAATGCTGATTATCTTCCTCGTTTGATAGACTCTCAGATTAAAGATCGGCTTGGTTGGAAAGGGGCTGTTTGTGTAGAAGGCCCCAAGTGGTGTGGAAAGACATGGTCATGCCTTGAGGTTGCAAAAAGCTCATTCATGGTAGGTTCTCCTGAAGGAAATTTCAGCAACAGGAGACTTGCAGAGGAAAATCCATTGCTCGCGTTAGATGGGGAGGTTCCGCATCTGGTTGATGAGTGGCAGGAAGTCCCTGGAATATGGGATGCTGTGAGGATGGAGGTTGATAAGAGGGGGGATGTTGGTCAATTCCTTCTCACCGGCTCATCTACACCACGTAAGAAAAGCGTAATGCATAGCGGAACTGGAAGAATAACAAAGCTCAGGATGGGGACTATGAGCTTATATGAGACAAAGGATTCTTTAGGTAATGTATCGATTAGCAGCCTTTTTGATGGCGATTTCACAGATCATATGACAGGAGATGTTGATCTTCGAGATCTTGCAGGTTTTATTGTGAGAGGAGGATGGCCAGGCGTTCTCAAATTAGGAGAGAAAGCTGGGATAGAGAATGCCAAGGACTATATTGTGAGTTTCCTTGAAGAAGATCTTCCGCGTATTGATGATGACCGTTCTTATAGAGATGCAAGGAAGATGAGGGTATTGTTGGAATCTCTGGCTCGCAATGAAGCAACTACTGCATCTATTTCAAAGATCTGTGCAGATATTGAAGCTGCAACCGAAACAGAGATAAAGCAAGAGACAGTAGGGGAATATCTTGAAGTTCTCAAACGTTGTTTCCTTGTTGAGGATCAGGAGGCTTTCTCTTTTTCTGCCCGTTCAAGAACACGCCTCAAGCTAGCACCTAAAAGGCATCTGACGGATCCTTCTCTTGCATGCGCGCTAATGTCTCTTACTCCGGAGAAATTACTTGGCGACCTGAATACCTTTGGTTTCCTATTTGAGGCTTTGGTTGAACATGATCTGAAAATATATGCACAAGCCATTGGTGGAAGGATTCTGCATTATCAGGATTATAGCGGAAAGGAAATAGATGCAGTTCTTGAGCTAGAAGATGGACGTTGGGGAGCATTTGAAATCAAGCTTGGTGCGAGGCAAATAGATAAAGCAGCAGACAATCTCTTGAAGATCAGCAAGAAGATCAATGAGGACAATCCTGTAAACGCTCCAGTTTTCCTAGCTGTAATATGCGGCCTATCAAATGCCGCATACAGAAGAAAGGATGGGGTATACGTATTGCCTCTGACAGCTTTAAGGCCATGAAAAAAACAGAAATATAGAAGAGGGGTAGTATACAGTTAGGTACGGGGGGGGGTAAAATCTTCATAGATTTCTTTCAAGGAGGATTTTTATGAAGAAATTTCTCGTAATCGCATTGTGTGCTCTGACACTTGCTGCATTTACAGCTTGTGACAATTCAACACCTACAGAAGAAGCTCCTGTTTCCCTTTTCACAGGAACAATGGGCGGTGTCCAGTTCCCAAATGATGATTCTCTGAGATTAGATGAGGTTTCTGAAGGGAACTACAAAGCAGTTGGTGATCTGGCTTCAATGACTTCTGAACAGGCAGCTGCCTGGGGTGCGTCAGAAGGAGCTCTTTATATTACACTTAAGGTCAAGGACATCAGTGCTGATAATCCTGTGAAGGCACAAGGCTGGGTAAATGCAATAGAATCTACAGATTATAAGGATCCGAAAAGCGGATCTGTAAATGTCGGTAAGATTCTTGCAATCAGTAACGATGGACAGACGATTCGGGCAGAACTTGAAGGTTGCTATATCTGGAAAGTTGTTCTTGAAGATGGTGCAACTTATACTGTAGATCTGACAGATCAGGCAGAGGCTCTGGCAACTGCTGCGGAGTGAGATTTGATCGTCCGTGCGCTTGACAAAGGATTGAACCTCCTTTGAGCGAATATGACTTCACCCATGCTTGTTCGTTGAATGAGCATGGGTTTCTTTTTTTACAGATACACTTTTTTCAACGAATAAATGCATTAGATTACATTTTTTTCAACGAATAAGTGTGATGATTTACATTTTTTCCTATGAAAAAAGTGTAGAAGGGGCGTGCTTGATGGTCAGCCTTCGTATCCGAGTATTCCGGAAAGCTCTTTTGTTACGTTTGTTACCTTTGCTGCAAGATCTTCCTTGTGCTCTTCATTGAAACGGAAGATAGGCCAGGAAGCTGAGATTGCTGCAACGGTTTTGCCAGTATAATCCTTCACAGGAGCTGCTATGCATTTGATATTCATCTCATGCTCTTCATCATCCATCGCCCAGCCACGTTCTTTTATGGCAATAAGCTCTTTTCTCATATCCTCTTCCGTTTTTATTGATTTAGGAGTGAATGGCTTCAGCTGGTGTGTATCAAGATAGGAAGAAAGCTCATTTCCGCTCATTTCAGAAAGGAATATCTTTCCGATTCCCGTACAGTATAGCGGTATCGCTTTCCCAACCTGAGAGTACATTCTCAGCGTATATATCGATTCTTCCTTCAGGACATATACCGCCATATCATCCTGAAGAATGCCCATATGCACAGTTTCGCCAAGTTCATCTGCAAGTTTCTTGGCAAATGGCTTTGCTGTTGTTATGAGATCTATATGGGACAGAGAGCGAGAACCTATTGAGAACATCTTGAGAGTCAGATGGTATAGATCGTTATCGTCACGGAAAACATAGCCAAGGGCTGCCAGTGAGGAAAGAAAGCGGAGAAGCGTTGCTTTTGGAAGCTCTGTTGCCTTTGCGAGCATTTCAAGATTAAGGGACTCTGCCTTTGAAAGTGCTTCCAGTATCGAAACGGTACGCTGAACAGCGCTGACTTGCTTTTCATCTTCTCTGTCTTTCATTGTTTCCTCGTTTTCTCTCAAATGAAGAGGTGTCCCAGATAATGGAACACCCCGTTGTTTGGCTTTGGCTTTATCAGCCTTCGAAATACTTCTGAGCGTTATTGAAGGAAATGTTCCTTACGATCTCTCCGAGCATGTCCATATCTGCAGGGACTTCTCCGTTCTCTGCCCAGCCTCCGATTACGTTGCAGAGTATTCTTCTGAAATACTCATGTCTGGAGTAGGAGAGGAAAGAACGGCTGTCAGTGAGCATTCCGATGAATGCAGGAAGGGATCCAAGATTTGCAAGCACCTTTATCTGCTCTTCCATTCCATCTCTGTGATCGCAGAACCACCATGCCGATCCAAGCTGGATCTTTCCTTTGATTCCATCTCCCTGGTAGCATCCCATCAGGGTTCCAAGAGAGTAGTAATCCTTAGGATTGAGAGAGTAGAAGATTGTTTTTGGTACAGATTCCTCTGCGCTGAGAGCCTTGAAGAATTCAGCAACTCCATAAGCGAGGCACTCATCGTAAGAAGCGTCATACCCTGTGTCTGGGCCAAGCTTGTTATACATCGTGAGGTTGTTGTCGCGGATAGCTGCAAAATGAAGCTGCATAGCGACATTGTTCTTCTTATAGGCACGGGCAAGCGCTCTGAGGATGAATGTCCTCCAGGCATCAGCCTCATCCTTTGTCACGTCCTTTCCGCTCATCCTCTTCTCAAATACATCATTGACAGCTTTGTCTGTCCAGAATGTATGAGGACATGTCATGAGAGCGTGGTCAGATGCTCTGCATCCAAGTTCAACGAAGAACTGAAGCCTGTTCTCAAGAGCTGCGACAACATCGTCAGCACTCTTGATCTCTATGCCTGCAGCAGCGCCAAGCTTTGCGATATACTCCGCGAAATCAGGCTTTTCGATATTAAGCGTCTTGTCTGGACGGTATGAAGGGATGACCTTTGCTGGGCACTTTCCCTCATCCCTGATGATCTTGTGGTATTTCAGATCATCAGCTGGATCATCTGTTGTACCGACTGCATAGACCTTGAACTTCTTCATGATGCCGAAGACTGACAGCTCTGGATTGCTTTTGAACTGCTCATTGGCGTTATCATAGATCTTCTTGGCATTCTTCCTGCAGAGAACATCGTAGATTCCGAAGTATCTCTGTAGTTCAAGGTGTGTCCAATGATAGAGAGGGTTTCCTATGAGGTTCTCCATAGTCTCAGCCCAGGCAAGGAACTTGTCATATGGATCTGCATCTCCTGTGATGAGCTTCTCGTCAAAGCCGCATGTGCGCATCTGCCTCCACTTGTAGTGATCTCCTCCAAGCCAGGCATCTGTGATTGTCGTGAATCTCTTGTCTGTTGCAATCTGCTCAGGAATGAGATGGCAATGATAGTCGAAGATCGGCATATCAGCAGCATGCTCATGGTAGAGAGTCCTGGCAGTTCCTGTCTCAAGCAGGAAGTCCTTGTCCATAAATTCTTTCATAGTACTACACCATCCTTGAATATCGAGATCTCGGAATATCCGTTGATTTCGTTCTTTGTGTGCATCTCGCCATTCGCTATAGCAATGACAAGCTTGATCAGTTCGTTGGTCACCTTTTCCTGATCTTCAGTGAGCATCGGTGATGCGTCAAAGTCAATCCAGTCCGCCTTGTGCTCTGCAAGCGCATGGTTTGTCGCGATCTTCACAGTCGGGACGGGTGAGCCAAGCGGAGTTCCACGTCCTGTCGTGAATAGGATCATGTGAGCTCCTGCGGCTGCCATGTCTGTTGTAGAGACTATATCATTGCCAGGACCGGAAAGAAGGGTAAGGCCAGGTTCCGTGACTCTCTCTCCATATCTGAGAACAGAAGTGACAGGTGCTCTGCCGCCTTTCTGTACACAGCCAAGGCTCTTATCCTCAAGCGTTGAGATTCCACCGGCTTTGTTTCCAGGTGACGGATTTTCATAAACTACCTGACCATGTGATGTGAAGTAGTTCTTGAAATCCTGGACCATCTCAACTGTCTTGTCATAGATTTCTTCGTTCACAGCTCTGTTCATCAGCATCTGCTCTGCGCCGAACATCTCCGGAACCTCTGTCAGTATTCCAGTGCCGCCCATTGCCGTAAGCTCATTGCAGAAACGTCCGACAAGAGGATTCGCGGTTATGCCGGAAAGACCATCTGAACCACCGCATTTGAAGCCCACGACAAGCTTTGACATAGGCTGTGACTCTCTCTTGTCTTCTTTCATTACAGCTGCAAGCTCACTCATAAGAGCCTTTGCATCAGCAATCTCGTCCTCTGATTCCTGTGAGACCAGGAACTTCACCCTCTTTTCATCAACAGGTCCAAGAAGCTCTTTGAATGATTCCATCGTGTTGTTCTCGCAGCCCAGCCCAAGAACAAGAACACCACCTGCATTCGGATGATGTACAAGACCGGAAAGGATCTTCCTTGTGTTCTCATGGTCACCGCCAAGCTGTGAACAGCCAAATGGGTGAGTCCATGCATGAACACCATCCTCAAGTCCAAGATTCTCGTTTCCCCATGCCTCAAGCTTCATGGCTATGCGGTTTACGCATCCGACTGTAGGTACGATCCAAAGCGAGTTGCGGATACCGATGCGTCCATCAGCCCTGACATATGCATTGATGGCAGGAACATGTCCCTTCCATCTAAGCTTGTCATTCTCCGCTTCCCTTATGAACTCCTCTGCGCTCTCCCTGTCGTAGGTATATGCCGCGCTTTCGGAAAGCAGTGTCGAGATATTGAAAGCATGGACATGCTGTCCTTTTGCTATATCTTCTTTTGCAGCTCCGATAGGGTAGCCATACTTGATGACCTTTTCCCCTTTCCTGATGTCCTTAAGCGCAATCTTGTGCCCTTGTGGGATATCAGAGAAGGCTGTGAAGGTATCATCTGCAACTGTCACAATCTCTCCCTTCATTACGGAAGAGATTGCTACTGCTACGTTATCGCGATCCGTGATTCTGATTAGTTTACGATCCATACGCTCAGAGACTCTCAATAGCTTTTGTCATGCCGTTTGTCCAGATATTCTCAAGATGTCCTGCAATGACGCTCTCAAGACCTTCGATTGCCGTAAGATCCTCACCCCACCAAGCTGACTCAGAGAGGACAGCGTGTGCGATCTTCTCAGCTTTTTCCTTGTTGTCGCTGTATTGGGCTTTGTAAAGAGCTGCAAACTTCTCAAGCACTTCCGGGCTGTCATTGATCAGATACTTCTCACCATTCCTGTTTCCGATAAGCGCGGTTCCCTCATATTCTGTTCCTTCATAGAAAGAGATGAGTGCTGCAAGGGAGAACGGAAGGACAACAGGAAGCTTTCCTTCTTTCTTTATGTATCCAAGAAGCGATGGCAGATCCCTTGTCTTGAACTTTGAAACGCTGTTGAGCGAGATTGAAAGGAGAAGGTGGACGATGTATGGATTTGCGAACCTTTCCAGTACATCTCCTGCATATTCCTCAAGCTGCTTCTTGTCTCCCTCCATTGATGGGATGATTTCCTCGAACAGCCCTCTTTTCATCATCGGGAATACAAGCGGGCTCTTTATGCACTCCTCAACGGTATTGAGTCCTGTCTGGTAGGCTGCAAGCACAGACATCGTGTGTGCACCGTTGAGTATGCGTACCTTTCTTGTGCGATAGAACGACATGTCATCAGTCCAGATGACGTTGACGCCAGCCTTCTCTGTCGGAAGCTCATCCTCATGTGTCTTTCCATGGCACTCTATGACCCAGAGAAGGAAGATCTCTGCGCTGTCGAGAAGATTGTCCTTATAGCCAAGGCGCTCGCAGATAGCATCAGCCTCTGCACGTGGATAGCCCGGTACGATCCTGTCAACAAGGCTGTTGCAGAAATCACAAGCTGTGTCGAGCCATGAGATGAAGCCTTCTTCGAGTCCCCATTCCTCTGCGTATCTCTTTATGATGGCCTTGAGATTGTCTCCGTTCTTGTCAATAAGCTCACAAGGAATGACGATGATTCCCTTATCAGCACTGCCGCTGAATGCCTTATATCTTCTATAAAGGAATGCACAGACCTTTCCTGGATACGATACCTGTGGCTTGTCTTCGAGCTTGTCGCCCTCATGGTATGCGATTCCAGCCTCTGTGGTGTTGGAGATGATGAATCTAAGATCAGGATTCTCAGCCTGAGCGATGAACTTGTCATAATCAGAATATGGGTTTATGCAGCCCTCAACGCTTGTGATCTTCCTGAACTCCTCAACAGGCTTTCCGTTCCTTACTCCACGGAGAACAGTTGTGTAAAGTCCATTCTGATCATTGATTATCTCGCCCATGCCCTTGGCAAGTGGCTGTACCATCATTACGCTGCCGTTGAAATCACCCTTCTCATTGAGAAGATCGATGATCCAGTCGACGAAAGCTCTGAGGAAGTTTCCTTCTCCGAACTGAAGAACTTTTACAGGTCTCTGTGGTTTGCTGACTGTTTCCTTGATGCTAATCATCCCTTTCTCCTTATGTCCGTTTCAAAAGTTATCCTTTATAATATGCCGAACGCCCCCGTAAGTGAAGAAGAGTTGGCCTCTATAATTGAAAACGAAACCCTGTTTCAGTTTAAACCATTATCAGAGGGTGTCAAACGGAAATGATGGCAAAGTCACGTGAGCATAGTGTAGAATAGCGGTATCGGAGGAGAAAATGGGCAGGCGTATAGGCTTCCTTCTTGCAAATGTCTATCAGGGGTCGAGCCTTGCTATGTGGCACTCCATTGCCAAAGAAGCGAAAAGGGAGAAGGACAGCACCTTATTTGTCTTTCCCGGAGGTAGGCTGAGGTATGCCCATGACAACGAGTATCTCAGGAACAGCATATACGATCTCGCAAACGGTTCCTCTCTTGATGGTGCCATAATCTGGGCATCGACGCTCTCTGGAGAAGTTGATGCTGCTGAAGCTGAAGCTTTTGCGCTTGAAAAGAGCCAGGAAATGCCTGTCGTTGCAATCGGCACGACAATCGATGGCTGTCCATCCGTAAACTTTGACGCATATACGGGAATGAAGGATGAGATAGTTCATCTCATAAAAGTCCACAATGACAGGAAGATTGCCTTCATACGGGGGCCTATGAGCCATAAAAGCGCAGAGCAGAGGATCAGGGCATACAAAGATGCGCTTTCTGAAAATGGCATAGAGTACGATGGGAATCTGGTCTCATCTCCCCGTGCCTGGGGCGATGGACGTTCTGCCATTGTTGAGCTTATAGAGGAAAGAGGGCTTGTTCCCGGCCGTGATTTCACAGCGCTCGTAGCTGCTTCGGATCTCCTTCTTCTCGCAGCTGTCAGGTATCTTGCGAATGCAGGCATCTCGGTTCCTTATGATATCCATGTAGCTGGATTCAATGATAATCAGGAGAATATGCTGATGACAGTTGAACCTACGACTGTACGTATGCCCATAGAGCGTATTGCTTCTTCTGCCTATACGCTCCTCTCATCCATGAAGAGAGGAGATACAAGGCCCAGCATCCTTCTTCCTGCTGATCTGATAATCCGGCATTCCTGCGGCTGCGAAGGCTTTGGGATTGGGCCTTCTGATGCTGCTTTCATGGAATATGCGGAAAGGAAATCAGGCAAGGATGCTTCCAAGCCTGCATTCCGTGCCCTTGTTTCGTATCTGAAGGGAGAGGGGGATGATGCATTCCTTTCATCGCAGTGCAATGCCTTTGTCTCTTCAGGAGGGGATTCAGAGGCTATGTTTGAGATAGTCTCTTCCCTTGATGATATTGATAGTGACAGACGCAGCAGGCTTTTCCAGAGGCTCGTGACTGAAGAACGCATGATGAGGGCCCTTGAGAAGCAGAGGACCCGTGATCTGACATCAGCGCTTGATTCTTTCAAGACGAAGCTCCTTGCCGCACGTTCGCTGCAGTCCCTCCCTTCAATCATGCAGGAATCCTTTGGGAAGCTAGGCATAGGAAAGTGCTTCCTGATGCTTTATAAGGATTTCTCGACAACGGAGCTTGCAGGAGGATTCTCCGGAGATACACTTCTTCCATCCCCGATTCCATTTCCGCGCAGCTGCATAGTGCCTGAAGAGCTTGAGGGTGAGGTCAAGGATGGCACGTTCGTGATAGAGCCTCTCTTCTTCGATTCCCAGGAGATGGGGTATATCATGATAGGGACAGATTGGTGCGAAGGCTATGTCCTTGAGGATATCAGGACATCGCTTTCCTCTGCGCTGAAGGGCATAAGCCTGCTTGAAGAGGCAAATGATGCAAAGGAGAGGGCGGAAAGAGGCGAGAGGGAAGCAGAAGAGTTCTATGCAAAGATATCGGAGGGGCTTATGCAGCCTCTTTCAGATGCAAAGACGATGATTCTCCGGAAAGGCAGGACGGACAAGGAGGGGATAATACGTTCCCTGACAGGAGCGGAGCATCTTCTTGAGCTTGCAATGGCAGAGCGTGGAGAGCTTGGCCTTGTGCGTACATTCGTCCCGATGCACTCTCTTCTTCCTTCTATATCCGAGTTCGCTTCGCCTGAATCGCCGCAGCTTCTTCCCCTTATGGAGATTGACCGTGATAGATTCCTGGAGGCGCTTGGCATCTTTTCATCGCTTGTTTCTGCAGACCGGGCAGCAATCAGGATAGAGGAAGGAGAGACTGGCCTTCTTTTCTCGATAACGGGAAATGGCGGAGAGCGCGATGAGACAGCCCGTCAGCTTGCTGAGTGCATAATCGTCCTTCATTCAGGAACTGTCACTTGGCAGGGAGACAACGTGAATGTATTCATGCCTTATCCAGTGCTTTCTGAAGGCAGAAGGACAGGGCATGGCGTCGTCTTTGTAGGGAACGCAGATGAGAAGCCTGATGGACTGGCTGCTGATGCTGTATCCCCAAAGGAGATTTCATCCCTGAATGCGAGGACTGTTGCGCTCCTTTCATCTGATAAGGCAGCTGCGGCAGCTGTTTTGCCAGAAGCGGAGAAAAAGGGATTTTCGATAATGCTTTTCTCTGATGCTGAGGATATATCGCTCAGGGCAGCCTTTGAGAGCGCCGCTGCGGAAAAACGTTCAATACTTGTTTTTGGCAATATCTCGATGCTCCCTTCCCAGATATCCGAAGTCGGCAATGTGGCTGACGGCGGAGATGATGAGTCTGTCCTAGACAGCAAGGAACAATATGATCTCATCATAATGACAGACTGCAATGCAGATTTTGTGAGAAGGATCAGGAAAAGAAGCCGTTTCTCTTCCCTTCCCATCCTTATAGTCTCCGATGTGTTTGAAGAGAAAGGTGTCTCGTCTATTTCGGATCTGCCTAATGTAATCATTGCGAATACTGCGATCCTGGAATCTCCTGATTTTCTTGCTCACCTTGCATCAATAGCCTCAGGTGGGCAGATACTCCCTCCACTTACGGGTATAATAGTAAAGAAGGCTATCGTTTATCTGAATTCGCATGCTACGCATTATATAGCTCGCTGGCAGCTTGCTGAGTCCATAAACATAAGCGAGGACTATCTTACGAGGGTATTCCGCAAAGAGATCGGGCTTTCTCCATGGGACTATCTGAACAGATATAGAATACAGATTGCATCATCGCTTCTGGTGAGTACCGCAAAGCCTCTTTCTGAGGTCGCGGAGGAATCAGGGTTCCAGGATCAGGCTTATTTCTGCAGGGTTTTCAAGAAGATAAAAGGCTTCTCTCCGGGACAGATGAGAACCCGATGATAAGTCGGAATTGTACAACGAGAGGATTGGATTATCTAGGATTCTGCCCTTAGACTTTAGACTACGAGGTAGATTTATGGCAATTGGAAAAACAGCGAATAACGCTTCTGCTCTGTCTCAGAAGCCTTCCAAAAGCAAGCTGAGACGGGAGATTGCACGGCATCGCTCTGTATATCTATTGGCGTTGATTCCGCTTGTTTACTATATAATCTTCAAATATGTGCCTATATGGAACGCCCAGATAGCATTCAAGGACTTCATGGCTGTCAGGGGCGTAGTGGGCTCTGAGTGGATAGGCCTTGAGAACTTCAAGACATTCGTGAATAGCTTCTATTTCTGGTCTCTTATCAGGAATACTGTGATGTATTCTGTCGGAAAGCTCCTCATCTCGCTTCCGCTTTCGATCATCCTGGCTATCTGCATATATGAATGCACAAGACCTGTCCTGCGGAAAGTCGTGCAGACTCTTGCCTATCTCCCGCACTTCCTTTCATGGGTTATCATGTATGGAATCCTCCTTGCGCTTCTTGCACCTGGAGATGGTGTTGTCAATGACATAATAAAGCTTTGCGGAGGGCATGCTGTTGATTTCCTTTCAAATGTGAAGACATTCCCCTGGGTTGTGCTCTTCTCCGATGCATGGAAGGAGATGGGATGGTCCGCAATCATATTCATAGCAGCTTTGATGGGTATAGATGTTTCGCTTTTCGAGGCTGCGATGGTTGAGGGTGCAAACAGCTGGCAGCGTGTCAGATACATAACACTCCCTGCTATCCTTCCTGTCATAGTGACAGTCCTTATCCTAAAGCTTGGAACAATCCTCGATGCTGGCTTCAACCAGATATTCATGCTCTATTCACCGCAGGTCTATTCAGTTGCGGATATCATAGACACATGGGTATACAGACAGGGACTTCTTGAGTTTGAGTTCGGCCTTGCTACAGCTGTAGGACTTTTCAAGGGTGTCTTTGGCATGATCCTCGTTCTCTTCGCGAACTGGCTTTCGAAGAAGATAACAGACAGTTCATTGTTCTAGGAGGTTGAGATGGCTGAGAAAACAAAGCAGAAGCATCTGAAGCCTCAGATGCAGAACAGGAAAGTCAAGCTTACGGCAGCAGATCATACATTCAATGTCATAGTGAATCTGTTCATGGTCTTCATACTTATCGTGATACTCATTCCGGTCTGGTCCACAATCACGCTTTCGTTCCGCCCGAATGATTATCTTGGATCCAATCTCCAGGGAATGTTCCTTCCACCATGGGAATGGTCCACTGATGCATATACAGCGCTTCTTGGCAATGATGGATTCCTGAACGCGTTCATAAACAGCTTCAAGATCCTTGTCGGAGGTGTCTTCTGTGCTCTTGTGCTGACAATACCGATGGCATATGTGCTTTCTGTGCAGAGCCTGCCAGGAAGGAAGATTGTCAATCTGATAGTGATCATCCCGTATGTCTTCAATGTCGGCATGATCCCTACATATCTTCTTGTGCGTGATGTCGGGCTTATGAATCACCTTGCAGCAGTGTTCATTCCAGGTGCCATATCAACATACAACTGCATAATAATGAGGCAGTTCTTCGTTGGCATCCCTAACGAGCTGAAGGAATCAGCAAGGATAGACGGCTGTTCGGAGCTTCAGGTGCTCTTCAAGATAATACTCCCGCTTTCAAAGGCCATCGTCATGACAATCGGTCTTTATTATGGAGTATCGTTCTGGAATGACTTCTTCAACGCAATGCTTTACCTGAGTGACAACCAGCCGCTTCCGATACTTCTCAGAAACATACTTCTTGCTTCTGGCATGAATGAGTACGTTGAAGTCAACGCTTTCGGCAACGCTCCGGTCAATGCAATCAAGGCAGCATCTGTATTCATGAGCGCTATCCCGATGCTGATAGCGTATCCGTTCATACAGAAATATTTCACGAAAGGAACTCTGCTCGGATCGGTCAAGGGCTGATCCGGTGGAAATAAAAGGAGGAAAAATGAAAAAGTTCAAGAGTATTCTCATGATTGCTCTCGTAGTGCTTATGGCGCTTCCTATGTTTGCAAGCGGAAGCCGTGAGACAGCAAAGGCTGCTGCTGGCACTCCTGAGGATCCGGTGACTATAGACCTTTGGTTCGGTGCAGCTGTAACTGAAGCTGGCATGATCCCTGATGATTGGGTGGGTTATGAGATTATCCGCAACAAGCTCGGAATCGACCTTAACCTTACAATGCTCCCTTCAAACGAGTCTGACCAGGATGTAAGGATCCAGGCAGCAGGTGCTGCTAACAGCCTGCCTGACCTCTTCATGGTTCGCCGTCCGGTTCTTACCAATCTCGTAAAGCAGGGCCTTGTTGCTCAGGTCGATGACTGCTTTGACAAGATGCCTGTACGTACAGCACAGCAGTACGATGCAAACTCAATTGCACATACAACGATCAACGGCCATGTATATGGCTTTGCTTCCCCAGGTGCTATCGCCAGGAACGAGGGTCTTCTCATAAGGAAGGACTGGCTCGACAATCTTGGCCTTGAAGTTCCTATGACAATCGATGAGCTTATTGAAGTCGCAAGAGCATTCACATTCAACGATCCAGATGGAAACGGCAGGAACGATACATATGGCTATGGTGCATTCGTTGAGACAGATGCAACCCTCAAGGGCTATCCAGGCTCAAGACTCTGGCCGATCATGGGTGCTTATGGTGTAGAGGGCCTCTGGTGCTTCGACAGCGAGAATGCTGGCCTCAATATCTACAAGCCTGAGTTCTATGACTTCATGGTAACCCTCAAGGCAATGTGCGATGAAGGTATCATCGATCCTAACTGGCTTTCATACAAGAAGGATGACTTCAGAGCAGCTTGGAAGCAGGGCAGATTCGGTATCATGTATGAGCAGAACGCAGCATATGCAGCAACAGCCAACTATGCTCCATTCGATGCTAACTTCCCAGATGGTGAGTGGATCGTGATAGATGCAGTAGCAGGACCGGAAGGACATGCAGCAATCGGTGCATACGACATGAACTATCGTATCTATGCTGTAAGCCAGAAGGCTGCTGATGCTGGTAAGCTCGATAAGATCTGTGAGCTTCTGGAATGGATGAGCAGTGATGAAGGCTACTACCTCCTCGGCTGGGGACAGGAAGGCGTCAACTATGTTATCGAGGACGGAATCCCTGTTGCTGGAGATCTTGGAGATGCAGCATTCACAGGTCCTGATGGACAGGTCTATACACAGCTTAGGAACATGGTCTTCTACAATGGCGATGTTGAGCTTGCTTCCCGCTATCCGACATATGTCACAGAGGTTTCCGGAAAGACAATGTCTGCTCTCGTGACACTCAGGGAGATGCAGGAGAAGAAGTGGACAAGCGCAATCGGTTCAGGCACGATGCCAACCCCGAATGCAGACGTCCAGAGATACTACGATCAGAGCCTTGCTGAGTTCCTCACAGGTGCTAGAGCTCTTACTCCGGAGAACTGGCAGGCATTCATCGATCAGTTCAATGCTATTGGCGGAGAGGCATGGAATGCTTCTGGTGTTGCCAAGATGCAGGAAGATGGACTTATCCACTGAGATATAATAGGATAGACATAGGTAGCCGCCTCATTTGGGGCGGCTTTCTTCAGCAAAGGAGTTAATATGGCAAAACAACCTCTTTCCCTTAGCATGGCGAAAAGCGTTGAAAGACGATATAGGCCAGGAATGATGAAGTGGCATTACGAGCACGGCTTGGTGCTTTATGCATCGCTGAAGGCTGCAGAGCTTCATGGAGATGAGACAATCTATCCTTGGGTCTACTCAATGTATGATCCTATGATAGATACGGATGGGAGTATAGCCACATACCGTAAGGGCGAGTACAACCTCGATCAGATCAATGCTGGCCGCGCGCTGTTTCCCCTTTTCGATAAAAGCGGCGAAGAGCGTTTCATGAAAGCAGCGAAAGTCCTCAGAGAGCAGCTTGAGACACAGCCTAGATGCAAGAATGGCGTGTACTGGCATAAGGAGATCTATCCTTGGCAGATATGGCTTGATGGGCTCTATATGGAAGGACCTTTCAATGCAGAGTGGGCGAGAAGGCATGACGACAAAGCGGAAATGGACGATGTCGTAAGCCAGATCGAGACAACATACAGCACGATGAAGGACAGCAAGACCGGTCTTCTTTACCATTGTTATGATGAATCACGCGGAATGAAGTGGTCTGATGATAGGACAGGACTTTCTCCGCACTTCTGGTCACGTTCAATCGGCTGGTATCTGATGGCATGCATCGATGTGCTTGACTATCTTCCGGAGAACCACAAGGGAAGGGAAGGAATCATAAGGATAATACAGGATCTTTCAAAGGCTGTCCTTCCATTCCAGAGCAAGGAAGGCATGTGGTATCAGGTGACTGATGAAGGAGGAAGGGAAGGAAACTACCTTGAAACATCAGGTACTGCAATGTTCTCATACTCATTCTTCAAAGGTGTGCGCCTTGGATATCTTGATGAGAGCTTCAAAGCTCCTGCTGAAAAAGCCTTGGAGGGAATCAAGACAGAATATCTGACTGAAGATGAGAGCGGAGAGCTTCATCTTGGAGGAATATGCTCAGTTGCAGGCCTTGGTGGAAACCCATATCGCGATGGCACTTTCCGCTACTATATAAGCGAAAAGGTCGTTGCAGATGATTTCAAAGGGGTTGGCCCATTCATCCTTGCATGCACAGAATCTGAAAGATAAGCAATTGGCGGAGCGCTGAAGTTCCGCCAAGACAACACCCCATAATAACGATTGTGTCCAAATAATTGCAAACCCCTTAAAATTTTATTGACAGTTCCTAAGGGGGGGGTAGTATTGGAAGAAGACAAACAAATATGGGGGTTTGCTATGAAAAGAACAATGATAGCAGCACTTAGCATCATTCTGGTGCTGTTCGCATTCGCTGCATGCTCAAATGACAGCGGCAATCCAGGCTATACTGGAAATACAAGTGAGCTTGCGACAGAGATCAAGCCTGCGGATATCGTGAACGATGTGCTTGATCCTGATGCTGAAGGCGTAATCGTTACATATACGCTTGCAGAAGATAGTACAAGAGCGCTCACTAACGGAGGAAGCTACACTCTCACTGCACGAGTTGAATTCGAAAGCTTTGATGTAGGAAACAACACAATAACAGGTGGTGTCCTGATCTACGAATTCAAAGGTACAGTAACAAACGGAAAGTTCACAGCAACAAGCACATGTTCCGTTACGACTGAAAGCCCGCTTATAATAGAAACAGATGAAGGTGATGCTGAGATGACAATCAATGATGAAGAAGCAGCCGTCAGCACCTTCAGCATCACAGTCTCTGATGTAGGCCCTGTCGATAACGTAACAGCAACCATAACAGTTACTATTTCAACAACAAACACCGTAACAATCGATGGTGATGAAGTAACAATACCAAAGCCTGATACTGAACCGGAAGAACCAACGGGTCCTGTATATACATCAATCTCAACAGCTGAGGAACTTGATACAGCTCTTGCAACAGGTGGTTACTATCGTCTAACTGATAATATTACATATTCTTCACCTACACAGCTTAAAGAGCATATGATTCTCAATGATGATACACAGCAGTTTGAAAGTGATGGTTCTTATGAGATCTCAGAGAATATTACGCTTGATCTTAACGGGAAAAAACTTACATCAACAGTTTGTCTTAGTGTAGTCGATGCTTCTGCAGTTATCTCAAATGGAACACTTGAGATGACAATAACAGGAATAGAAAATCCAAAATATAGACCGTCTTTGAGACTTTGCGAAGATTCCGCTTTAACGTTTGATGCTGTTGATTATACTTCCAATATTGTCGCTGTATTCTTCTATAACAACGAGAACAATGCAACTCTTCGTGTTACCAATGGTTCTACTGTCAAGACTTCTGAAGCTTATTACGCAATAGGTACAAATGCCAGCGAACCACCAGAGCCTTCACAGAGCATGGTATTGGAGGTAATAGATTCTTCTGTTATATCTGCAGGTAGTAAAGGAACAAATGGTGATAATACAGCTATCCTTTTCAATGTAAATGGTACTGTTACAATTGATAACTCCACAATCAGAGGAGACAGGCATGGCCTGATTCTCCGGGGCGGGAAGGAAGGTGCTTCGCATAGGATTTCCAACTCAACCATTGAAGCTACTGGAATTAAAGAAACCTTTAATGAAGAATCATCCGGGTATCCTTATATTAGTAACAATTGGGCAAGTGGCAATGGAGTTCCACAGGCTGCATTGGTAATTGGAAACAGGACTGCAAGCAGTTATCGTCATGATATATCTGTTGAATTGCAGAATGCTGATATCAATGGGTTAGAACATTCTTATTGTGACATATACGTTTGGGAGAATCATGTAGAAGGTTATGACCAAACTGTTACCGTAATGGGTTCTTGTAAAGATACTACATATGTTAATGCTGTGATGAATGGTGCTGATTTCAATGTAAGCAATACAGAAGGTGCAATATATTCAGTAGACTCTACCGTCAGTTACAGCAGTATCAAGGGCATGATTGAAAGTACTCTTTATGCAGGCATTGAAGGCTCTGAAACAGCAACGATAAATGTTGATGAACCAATCAATCTTGCAAGAAGTTTTTCTTTTGATTCAATAATCTTTGATGGGGAACAGACAGAGCAGAAACCTGATGAAGATCCAATCGGCATTAATCTTAGTGGCAGCAGGGATGATATAACAATCACAATTGAAAATTCAGAATTCAAGAACTTTGGTTATGCTATTTCATCAAATAAGGCAAATGGAAGTATAAA
>CALXLI010000087.1 GCA_944389155.1 uncultured Spirochaetaceae bacterium
TGATATCCTCAGGTGCTCCTGCTGCAACTGCTGCGTCGCGGACGATCCTTGCTGCATCGCATGTGCACTTCTTTGCCCTCGGATGCGGGGAGAAGATGATAGCGTTTCTTGTCTTGAGGGAGATAAGCGACTTGAAGATAGCTGTTGATGTAGGGTTTGTCGTAGGGATGATTCCGCAGATAACGCCCTTAGGCTCAGCAATCTTCTTGATTCCGAAAGCCTTGTCATCCTCGATGATGCCGCATGTCTTCTCATCCTTATATTTATGGAAGATATATTCTGCAGAGAAATGGTTCTTTATGACCTTATCCTCGATGATGCCCATGCCTGTCTCTGCTACGGCATCCTGAGCCAGGCTGATCCTGGCGTTGTTTGCTGCGATTGCAGCTGCACGGAAAATCTCATCTACCTTTTCCTGTGGGAAGTTTGCGTAGATAAGCTGTGCGCGCTTGACTCTTTCAATCATTTCCTGAAGCTCTGACTGTCCAGGGAAGAGTTCGTTGACTTCTGCCATAATCTACTCCTTGTTAATCACGGGAATCGTATCTAGAAATTCGAAAAAGTGTCAAGCGTTATGTAAAAATTCAATCAGAAAATAAGATAATCAAGCAAGTATAATAGCAAAAAAACAATAGAAATCAAAATTAATGTGAAAGCAGTAATATTAATTGGCTGTTTTTCTTGTTTATTGTGCACTTCCAGTTTCAAAGCTTCTGCAACTCTTTCGTTTAGAGTTCCGCTTGCGCTTCGAAACGCAGTCTCTATGTTGGAAAAGATGCAAAGGGTTTTTCCAATCAATCCTGAAGAGAATGAAAGCTGGGCTGAGAAGCTTTGTGAGAGGGACATCGTGACAGAGAGGCTCAGCGCCTTTGATATGCCGGAGATGATCGCTCCTTCCGTTATGGGGAAGGAGAAGAGATGTGCAATCACCTGTCCCTCTGGGGTCAGAAGCGACGATATCACCATGAAGGCAAGCGTAAGGACATGCGGAAGGATCAGGATCTTCCTTCTGCACATTCTCTGAAGCATGAATGAGATGAGAAGTGCAGCTAGCAGAAGTGGTATGCTCTGTATCATGAGAGCGCATCCTGCGCAGATTATCAAGGCAATCGCTGGAAGGGCTTGTTTCCTTTTCTGTCCTTCGTTTTCGATTTCCGGCAGGCTTTCAGGCATTTCTATCCTGCCTGACGCATAAGCGACGAGAAGTGATGAGGGAAGTGCTATTATGAGCATAAGAGGAAGGAACAGCATGACGCCTCTTCCAGCATAAAGGGATGCCAGGGTGATCTGCACCATAGTGCTTGCTGCAGCCCCAAGCAGCGAAACAGAGTATATTGATATGTTCCTCACGATATTCTTAGCTGCAAACATTACTGCGCCTGATGCGAATGTCTGCAGTATTGACATTATGAAGAACAGGGAGAAGACCGTCCCCGATATATATGAGTTTCCGATAGCCTTTACAGCAAGGAGCACCATGAATGACCTGATATCAAGGTCAAGCCCCATCAGTATCGGGATATTCGCAAGCCCTAGACGGAAGAAGGGCAGGGGACGAGGGATGAAGAGCTCTGCAAGGCTCATCAGAAGGGAGAGAGCCCCTAGATATGGAACCTTATCCTGAGACCGCATTCACATCTCCTCCGCTGCCGCTGCCTGTCGTTGCTATTATCCTGTTCGGAAGACAGCAAAGGACATCCGACCATCCTGCGCTCATGCATGTTCCGTTCGGGCATGGAGAGGATATAACCCGGGCTTTCCCGTCCTTTATCTCGATTTCCGTGATACCTATGGGACCTGTGAAACTGTAAATGCCGTTTTCCGAAAGCGAGTATGCATATTCAACCCCGTCAGCTTCCACGTACAGCGTCTCTGAGCTTTCAGGGAGAGCTATGACTGAAAGCGAAAGCACTGTCGCGTACAGCATGAAGGAAATGATGTCAGCAATGTGGATATGCATATGATGATGATAGCAGAGCTCTGGCATGATAAGGAAGTAAAGATGGTGTGATGACAACGTTTCGAGTATCTCGAATCGATGTTTATTTCATGTAAAATATTGTCAGAAGTGTTGGCAATGTATATTTTTAGCATCCATAATTGACTTCTGCTATGTTTTTTTTTGATACAAACTACATATGGCTGTTGTATATGTTGCGGATGAAGACAGGGCATTATGTTCTTGGTTTTCGAAATACCTGGCTCTGAATGGCATGGATGCGGAAATGTTCCTTTCCCTTTCCGAGCTTGTCCGCAGTGTTCAGAAGATACCTCCGGATGTTATCGTCATGGAACTTGATTTCCAGGACGGAGATGGGCTTGCATCGCTTCGCCGTATGCATTCCCAGTCTTCCTCTTCCATAATCGTTGCATCGAGCAGAAGCAGCGAAAGCGATAGGATAATGTCATTTGAGTTCGGATGTGATGACTATGTGATTAAGCCGTATTCGATGAAGGAGCTTACACTTCGCATAATAGCAATCCTCAAGAGGCGCAATGCATCAGGGTATTCAATGCGGCGGGCAGTCTATAGGGTGCGGACACAGGAACTTGTTGTTGACTGGGATTCCCATATGATAAATCTCGATGGGAATGATATCACGCTCACGACAAGCGAGTGGAAGATCATAACATATCTTGCAGCAAATGCCGGTTCCCTTGTTTCCCGTTCCCTGCTTCTTTCCCAGTGCTTTCCCGAAAGCCTCGAAAGCTCTGACAGGATCATCGATACGCACATAAAGAACATAAGGGGGAAATTCGGCGTTTCAGGGACAGACTGGATAGAGACACCATAAGAGGATATGGCTATAGATTCCTTGGGAAGGTGGTGAAATCGTAGCTGTATTCTGTTATTTCTGTGAAGTTGTCCGATCCGCTATTGAAAACACCGGATAATTTACTGAAACTCAAAGCAACATGAAATTGATTTATATTGTAGAAGATCATGATGTAATCAGGGATGGTGTTGTCCAGTACCTTTCCCTTTCCGGATATGAGGCGAAGGGCTTTGGCACGATTGAAAGCGCAAGGTCGGCTTTCGAGAGCACTGTACCGGATCTGCTTATACAGGATGTGATGCTTCCGGATGGAGATGGCTTTTCCTTTGCCAAGAAAGTGAAAGAGAAGTATGCAAAGCTCCCTATAATCTTCCTCACTGCGCGTATTGATGAATCAGACAGGATCCTTGGCTTTGAGCTTGGAGCCGATGATTATATAACAAAGCCGTTCAGCCCTAAAGAGCTCGTGCTCAGGATACAGGCTCTCTTCCGTCGTGTAGATGATGTAAGCACTGTCACTGACAATGTCTATAGATATGCAGATGAAGACAACATGATGGTCATAGATGACAATGAGCATGTCCTGCTTATAAATGACAATCCTATTGCCCTTACAGCAGCGGAATGGAGGATTGTCTTCTATCTTGCAGCAAATGCGCCGAACCTCATAACACGTTCACAGATACTCGAAGAGTGCTTTGATTACAACTTTGAAAGCTACGAACGTGTTGTCGATACCCATATTAAGAACATAAGGGCAAAGCTCAAGCCAGGCAGCTGGATTGATACGGTCCGTGGCTATGGTTATCGTTTTTCCGGGAAGAAGGTTTGATGCGACATCACTTCCTGCGTCTCTTCCTATCGATAGTCCTTATCGTCGTTTCCTTGATAGTTGTCCAGATCATGGTCCTGCTTGTGGGCAGCTATAGGGCATCTGTCAATTGGCGTGCCCGCGTATTTGATGAATTTGTAGATGCGGTTGAGGCTGCTATTTCGGAGGTGTCGTCAGCAGATGAGAGCTCTGTGTTCAATCTGATGCTGAGCAATACCTCCGAACGTATTTCCGGGCTTCTGCTCAGAAACGGCGATGGTGAGTTCGTTGCAACAGTCGGACGCTCGCCTATGGGGGAGCAGCTTCCAACACCGGCAAGGGCAAGAGACACAGCAGATACAGCATTCATCCCATATGATGGCAGGATGCATATTGCGTACCAGACGAGCATTGAGTATACGGATGTGGAGATAGCAAGCCCTGCCTATGAGATAGCCTTGAGAACCACAGATGGAATCATTCCCGTTCTGCGCGATGTTTCATTCCGGCCGCTTGCCAAAGGCCCGTCCATGACAGTGGCCCTTCCAAGGACATTGACAGACCAGGATATAGTCGGGAGCATAGCGATAACACTCAATGGTGAAATACAGGGATACATTGATGTCATGGTATTCCGCATCAACTATTATTCTCCGACAGCTTATCTTCTGGAATCGCTTATTTTCGTGTTCTTCTTTGTCGCAATACCTTTCGCGTTGGTACTTTCCATAATACTTGCAGCTATTGTTTCAAAGAGGAATGAGAAATCAGTGCATCAGATACAGAATGCGCTGGGTAAGCTATCGCTTGGTGAGTTTGATATATCGCTTCCGAAGCAGCATACAGAAGAGATGTCCGTCATAGCTGATTCGATATCAACGCTGGCAGAGGATCTGAAGAGGCATCAGATATCCAGAAAGGAATGGATAAGGAATATCTCTCATGACCTGAATACACCTGTCACGTCCCTGAATATCCTGATAGATGGTGCTCTTGATAAGGTATTCCCTCTGGATGATAAGCTGATGCTTGCACTGAAGAAGGAGAACGATACGCTGTCTTCAAGGATAGCAAGCGTAGGATATTACTCCTATCTGCTATCGCCGGATGCAGCGGCTGAACCTGTTGAGCTGGATGCGTTTGAGTCTTCGGATGAGGTATTATCCGCAAACAAGCTCTCGTGCACAGTTGAAGGGGATGATATCAAGATATATGCCGATCCTGCTCTTTTCAGCAGGGCATTGCTTGAGGTCCTGAGGAATGCATCTGATTATGGTGACAGCTCCCTTATCCCTGTGATCTCATTCCATAAGGGCGGAGATGGCTCTTCGATAATAGAGGTCCGAAACAAGGGAAGCCTTCCTCATCCTCTGCCGCAGTTCTTTGAGCCTTGGGCAAGAGGCGATGAGTCAAGGACAAGCGGCGGCTCTGGGCTTGGCCTTCCTATTGTCTACCAGATAATGGAAATCCACAAAGGCTCTGTCTCAATAGAGGAGAGCGGTGGATTTGTCATTGTCACACTTTCCTTTCCAGCGAGAAAAGAATAGTGTCTGTCCACAGTTCCTTTATATATATGCTTCCATCTATCCATAGGGCATAGGATGGGTTGAATCCACCCTTTGGGATTGAGACCGATCCAGGATTGAGGTATATGATCCCGTCCCTTTTCTCAAGCACTGGTATATGCGTATGCCCTGAAAAGAAGCAATCTATTGATTTCGGCGCTTTTTCAGGCGTTATGCTGTGGCCATGCGTCATCATTATCTTCATGCCATCTGCGAAAACAAGCGCAGTTTCTGACAGGACCGGAAATGGAAGAACCATCTGATCGACCTCTGCTTCGCAGTTGCCGCGTACTGATATGATGGAGTCTGAAAGGCCTGACAGCGTGCTTATGACGCTTTTGGGGGCATAATCTGCCGGCAGGTCATTGCGTGGTCCGTGATAGAGAAGGTCTCCAAGCAGGAGAAATGCATCGAAGTTTCCATATGTGTATATTTCTTTAAGCTTTTCTGCGCTTTTTCCGTCTCCATGTATATCTGAAGCAATAAGGAATTCCATAAAATCCACGATATACAAAAGCAGGATTTCCTGCAATTGCCCCAAAAGTACACAATCTACAAAAACAACACCATTCATCACCCGCAATCTATATTGCTCCCAACGTGAAGCCATCGAGGCTACATAGCCTGAAGCGACAATCGTAAGCAAGAAACCAAAATCTCAAAAAAGGGAGAATTGCAATGAAGAAGTTGATAGTTTCGCTCCTGATTCTTTCACTTGCAGTGTCAGGAGCTTTTGCTGCGGTTGATTTTTCAGGAGAGCTTATTGGTGGCTATGCCTTCCAGTATAATGACGGAAAGGATGAATGGACAAACCATATCATGGGGCAGGATGGAGAGGATACTAATACGACTAAGATACTCTTGGGCATCTCTGACGAGGATGGCTTTTGGAGCGTGAATATCGAAGGCAACCCAACGCTGGATGATTCCGGAGCTGTATCCGGAGATATCACAGTGGATATTGCAAAGCTTATTTCATCGGATACCGATTGGACTGCTGCTGTCGGACTCAACGTCCTTGACCGCATGACTGGCCTGCGCGCATATTCAATGGCTTATAACCTTGATAGGATCAGAACTGCGGAGACAGGTGTCTGGGCATCCCTTACCCTTGGCTATTCTGATTTTGTACAGCTCTTCATCGGAGGATCTCCGAAGACTGTCGATACAGATGATACGAACAATGTAGGGGCAAATGAGGGGGATTTGATGGTATCTGCACTCATCGCTCCGATTGATGGCATTTCGGTATCAGCTACATATGCCCTCAAGGGTGATGGACAGGATTCTGGACTGAACTCTGACGACAGGCTCAATAACTTCGGAGATGGCATAATCGGCGCGTCTGCTGATATCAATATCACAAAGCTTGTTGGCCTTGATTTCGATTTTGGCATCGGACTTTCCGAGAAGTATGTGT
>CALXLI010000088.1 GCA_944389155.1 uncultured Spirochaetaceae bacterium
CCTTTGACTACAAATGATTAGTTGATTACGATATTGGCATGGCAAAGGCGGAAATAACGAAAAGAGCACTGGCAGCTGCTCTTAAAAGGCTGCTTAACGATATGTCCTACGAGAAGGTTTCCGTCTCAATGATTGCAGATGAAGCTAAGATGAACAGAAAGAGCTTCTACTATCATTTCAAGAGCAAGGCAGACCTCGTAAACTGGATTCTGGATACGGAATTCAAGGATTATCTTGAGACAACTCCTGAAGAAGAGGAGGGCTGGGAAGTCATAGAGATGCTTACCTCGTACCTGTATAAGGAAAAATCCTTCTATTTCTCGATCCTTATCTCAACTGGCTATGGCTCTCTGTCCGCAATAATGCTTCCGGTCCTGACAAAATATATCCGTGATATGCTGGATATAAAGGATGACAATGATCCGATCATCATGCTTGCTGCTGATGGATTGCTGGCAGCTATGATCAGATGGCTTCTCTCTGAAAGCAAGGAAACACCGGACATATTCATAAATTCATTGAAGGAAAGCATAATAAGGCTTTCAAAAGAGTGCATAAGGAATCTTGCATGACAGATTGACACTCTGCATAAAATGATAAGGGAAAATCATAGATACATGAGTATAATATTAAGGAGAATATAAGGAGGTTGAGAAATTCAACCTCTCTGCATATAGGAGAAAATACAATGAGAAGGCTATTTACTTCCGAATCTGTGACAAAGGGACATCCTGATAAAGTCGCCGATCAGATTGCTGATGCGATTCTAGATGCGCTTCTGGCCCAGGATCCATATTCAAGATGCGCCTGTGAGGTCACAACGGAACCCGGATCCGTCCACATCATGGGAGAAATAACAACAAAGGCTAAGGTGGACTACAGGGAAATTGCAAAGAAGACAATCAGGGATATAGGCTACACAAAGCCTGAATATGGCTTTGATGACAGTGCGGATATAACAGTGTCTATCCATGAGCAGTCAAGCGATATAGCACTAGGTGTCGATAACTCATATGCAGACAAGAACACAATAGGCGCAGGAGATCAGGGAATGATGTTCGGCTATGCATCAAACGAAGGTGATGAGTACATGCCTCTGGCAGCCCTTCTTGCACGCAACCTATCCATCGCCCTCACGAAGGCACGTGAAGAAGGCATTCTCAGCTATCTCAGGCCAGATGGGAAGAGCCAGGTTACGGTTGAGTATGATGGAAGAAAGCCAAAAAGGATAGAAGCCGTAGTTCTCTCTGCTCAGCATGATCCGGATGTTCCTCTTGAAACACTGAGAGAAGATCTGATGAATAAGGTGATACGCCCTACCCTTCCAGAGAATATGCTTGACAGCGATACAAAGTTCTTCATCAATCCAACAGGACGCTTTGTACTCGGCGGGCCAGCCGCAGACACAGGTCTTACGGGAAGGAAGATCATTGTTGATACATATGGCGGCTATGCTCATCATGGCGGTGGAGCTTTCTCTGGAAAGGATGCAACGAAGGTTGACAGGACAGCATCGCTTGCACTTCGCAATATCGCAAAGACTATTGTCGCATCAGGAGCGGCAGATGAATGCGAGCTGCAGGCAGCTTATGCAATCGGCGTTGCAGAGCCTGTATCGCTTGAAGTGAATACTTTCGGCACAGGCAGGATCAGCGAGGATAAGATAATCGAATGGGCGGAAAAGCACTATGACCTCAGGCCAGAGGCAATGATAAAGCGCTTTGATCTCAGGAAGCCAATATACTACAAGGCAGCTGGGCAAGGCTCATTTGGCCGTTCGGACGTGCTATTCCCCTGGGAAGCAATAGACAGGAAAGCACTTGATGATCTGAAAGCAATGATATGAAGAAAGCAGGCCTCGCGCCTGCTTTTCCTCACTCCTTCACTCCTCCTACCATCAAACCCGATACAAAATGCTTCTGTATGAACGGATAGATGATCAGGACAGGAAGCATGCCGAGAACCATGACAGCCATCTTCGTATTGTTATAAACGTAATTGCCGCCTCCGAGCGTTTCATCAGCTTCAAACATAAGTCCACGCAGGACAACCTGAAGGGTATATTTGCGGCTGTCATTTATGAACATTATCACTTCGAAATATCTGTTCCAATAACTTACGAAATAGAAGAGTATAACTGCTGCAAGTATCGAAATCGATAGCGGCAGTATGATCTTTATGAGTATTACGAAGTCATTGCAGCCATCAAGCTTTGCAGACTCAACAAGCGATGGCGGTATGCTTGTCATATAGTTCTTTATGATGATCACATTGAATGTAGAGACAGCTACCGGGACTATTACAGAAGCCATTGTATTTATAAGGCCCAGGCTTCTTACGACTATGTAGAATGGCATTATACCGACATCGAAGACAAGTGTGAATGTAAGGACCTTCATGAAGAATCCCCTCGCTATGAGTTCCTGCCTGGACAATGCATATGCCATCGGTACAGATATCACCATGGACAGCAACGTACCTACGACAGCTACGAATATAGAATTCTTGAACGCCTGCATGTATCCACTATGAAGCACCCTGTAATAGTTATCGAACGTGAATGAATGCGGGACGAGAAGATAATCATTGCCCATTACATCTGCATCCACTGCAACAGATGTTATCAGTACGTTCCAGATAGGAACTATGATAGCCAGGCAGACAAGCGCAAGGATGATCTTGTTTATGATATTGAATATCTTCCTTGATGCTGATTCGCGTATCCTATTCTTGTTTTGCATATCTCCTCCCCTACAGTATCGGTTCTTCAAGAAGCTTGCTGCTAAGCTTATTCGTTGACAGAACGAGAATCAGGCTTATGACAGATGTGAACATGCCGACAGCTATCGAATACCCTATATCACCAGAGAGGATTCCTTCTCTGTAGACATACGTCTGAAGGACATCTGCAACGTCATAGACAGCTGAGTTGTACATTACAAGCACCTGCTCAAATATCATGAGGACATGCGAGAGGTTCAGCAGAAGCATTGTGACAATCGTTGATTTGATACTCGGTATCGTTACATGTATCACCCTTCCCCAATGTCCGCATCCATCGATCATAGCAGCTTCAAAGAGCTGTGGATCCACAGTCGTGAGCGCCGCGATAAAGATGACAGCACCATATCCCATCTGCCTCCATATATATGAGAGGACCATCACAGAACGGAAATGATCAGGAGAAGCCATGAAGTATATAGGCTCACCTCCAAATGCCTTGATGATCGTATTCACAGGTCCATATGATGGAGAAAGGAGGTTGACGAATATGCTTCCCACGACAACCCATGAAAAGAAATAAGGGATATAGATCAGGAACTGTATCGCCTTCTTTGCCTTGAAGCTCTTCAGCTCATTTATAAGCAGTGCAACTATGAGCGGTATCGGGAAATAGAAGACGATATTATAGATGCTGAGCACTATCGTGTTCCTGAACGCCTTCCAGAATATTGAAGACGTGAATAGTCTATGGAAGTTCTCCAGCCCGACAAACGAGACCTTTGCACGGAAACCGTAATCTGTGAAAGCAAGTCCCAAGCCAAGCATCGGAACATACTTGAACACCAGATACCAGATCATTCCAGGCAGGAGCATCAGCAATAGATACTTCTGCCGCCCTATCCTTGTCTTAAGAGGCTGTCTTATCATCACAGTCCCATCTTTCTTGTTCTTCTTCAAATCTCCACCTCTAAGTAAAGCGCATTGCTGCCTGAAAGAGACAAGCTATATACATCGCATTGGCTGCCACCGCATGAGAGTTTCCATACCCCGCTCTTCCTGTATCGACTTCCACTCTTATCGACAAGAGTGAAGACATCATCATCAAGCCTTATCCTCACTTCCCTCTCCTCGCCGCTTGCTATTGCTGTCCTGGCAAAACCGCATAGCCGAGGGTTGGGCGGTGCATCATCGCTATCTATGCTGCACCAGACAAATGAAACCTCCTCACCATCCATGCTTCCAGTATTGGCGACGATGAGCCTGGCTTCATTGGCCTTTTCATCATAGCAGATCGAACGATAGCTATAGCTCGTATACGACAGGCCATGCGCAAAAGGATAAAGAGGCCGTTCCGTCATATACCTATATGTACGGCCCTTGAGCGAATAGTCAGCATAATCAGGGAGTGTGTCAGCAGAGCGATAGAATGTGATCGGAAGCTTGCCTGATGGATTGACGAGGCCGAATATGATCTCGGCAATCGCCTGTCCTCCGGCCTCTCCAGGATACCAACCCTGGATCACAGCCCTTACATTTTCCATATGCTCTATCTCGGGATCTATGCCGCCTCCTGAAAAAAGAACCAGCACAATCGGCTTTCCGCTTTCTGCAACCCTTTCAAGAAGCTTTCTTTGCGGACGGGGAAGCCTTACATCATTTCTGTCTCCTGCGATTCCCCCATTGCCATCATCGTGCATCTCACCCTCTACAGTCTCATCCAGCCCAAGGCAAAGCAGCACAACATCGGCAAGCTCTGCAGCACTCGCAGCCTCCGAGAGCCTGTCATCGTTTTCACCAAGTCTCTCAACATGGTCCTTCACAAGCCCAGATCCTTCAGAGAAATATACGCGTACACTCTCTCCCAGGACGTTCTTCACTCCTTCCAGCACAGTTGTATAGCTTGCTGAGGTACCATGGTAATTTCCCCACAGCACAGCACGGGAATCGGCATTAGGCCCGATTACCGCAATGGATGAAATAGAATCAGGCGAGAGCGGCAGGAAACCATCATTGCTGAGCAGAACCACACTCCTGCGGGAAGCTTCAAGCGATGCCCTGCAATGCTCGGGGGAGGCCACTGCACTATAGGGGACCGAGTAGATGTTATCGCCGAACTCACCTAACAGCACGCGTGTCGTGAAAAGACGGACAGCAGCTCTTTTGATCTCCTCTCTGCTTATCAGGCCTTTGGAATATGCTTTCTCAAGGTAAGAGTACGTACAGCCGCAGTTCAGATCACAGCCTCGCTTCACAGCTAAAGCAGCACTCTCTTCCGGTTTTGACGTATAGTGGTGCTGCTCATGGAAATCCCTTATAGCCCAGCAGTCTGATACGAATATCCCATCAAAGCCCCACTTTTTCCTTAGAAGCGAATCAATAAGCCCTGTCGCACAGCTTGGCTCCCCATTGAGCATGCTGTAAGCTCCCATCACACCATCCACCCCAGCTTTCTGGACAGCTGCCTTGAAAGCAGGAAGATATGTCTCTTCAAGGTCTTTTCCAGAGACAACGGAATTGAAATGATGGCGCTCAGCCTCTGGTCCGCTATGGGCAGCAAAATGCTTGACGGTCGCTGCGCATTTGAGATGTGATCCATCATCACCCTGGATACCTTTGATGAAAGAGACAGCAAGGGACGATGTCAGATAGGGATCCTCCCCATATGTTTCCTGTCCCCTTCCCCATCTTGGATCACGGAATATGTTCACATTAGGCGACCATATCGTAAGGCCTTTGTATATTCCCCTGTCACCCTTGGATGAGAACGCTTCATGCTTCGCCCTCTGTTCATCAGATACAATCTCCCCAACTTCGTGAAGAAGGGTTGTGCTGAATGTTGCCGCAAGTGCTATTGCTTGAGGAAATACTGTTGCAGTACCGGAGCGCGCCGCTCCGTGCAGCCCCTCATTCCACCAATTGTACTCAGGAATGCCGAGGCGTTTGATAGCAGGGCTATTATGCAGAAGCTGGCTCATCATCTCACGAAGCGTCATCTGTGAAACGATCTGCCCAGCCTTTTCCCTAGCCCTTTCCTTCGCTTCTTTCTCTATCATCCAGACTCCAATGGCCACCGCAGAGGGCGGCCATATAACAGCTTAGTTCAATGAAGCATTGAGCTCTTCAAGAATTGCAGGACCATTGATGCTCTTCCAGAAATTCTCGTACTCAGCCATTCCTTCATCTATTGTCACAGAACCGATTGCAATCTTAGCTGCGATTGATTCCCTTGTGCTCTTGATAGATGGAGAGACTCTGTCGTACTCATCAGAAACCCCGACAGGGACATCTGCAGAATGGTTAGGACCAAGGAAGTCCTTTCCTGCGCTGATTACAGCTCTCTGCTGTCTTATGCCGGTCAGGAGCTCATCTGAAAGCTTGAAGTTGAGGGCATCAAGATCATAGTCTATGAATGAATCAGAGAGGTAGTTGAGCGTATACTTATAGCCAGAGTTTGAAGCCTTGCTGCTTGGCACGATCTCACCATTCTCATCGACAGTATAGTGATAGCCTTCCCTTCCTGTACCGAAGAACGCAGCGTAAAGCTCTGGGTCTGTGACTATTGTCTCTATTACCTTGAAAGCTTCATCAGGATGCTTTGTCTTTGCAGAAATGCAGAATGCTGTCTGTGTTGCCTCGTTAAGAGATCCACCTTCTCCATCCGGTCCTATAAGAGCATATATGACATGCATCTCTGTTGGCTTTCCTGCAGCCGCTGTCTGCTGGACATAGTTGATGTAGTTCGTTACGTAATCAATATCTGCAGCACTCTGTCCCGTATAGACCTTTTCTCTCATCTGGCTGTTTTCAGTTGTGATGAACTCCGCATTGAGCACGCCTGCTGTATAGAGCTCATGGATGTACTCAAGAGCTTCTCTCATCTCTGGCTCCTGGAAGCCATCTACGTACTTGCCATCCTTGAGGTATACACCGCCCCAAGCTCCAAACGAGTTGTAGAAGAACTGGAAGTTATCAACCCACTTAGGGAATGTGAATGGAACTATGCCTGTTCCCTTGAGCTTCTGCATCTCTGTCAGGAACTCCTCTGTTGTAGGCGTTGATGAGAGATTGATCCCGTACTGTTCCATCACATCCTTACGGATGAATATCCCCTTTGATTTCGGATAGTTGTAAGGAACAAAGTAGTTCCTGCCGCCGATATCAGGGATAGCAAGGACATCCTTAGGGATTATGGAAAGCTTTTCAGAATTCTGTACGTAATCTGTTATATCAAGGATCTGTCCTCTCGTTGCCATCTGAGGGACCTTTACCATAGCCTGCGCTATTCCGAATACATCTGGGATATCACCGCTGTTCACAAGCGTTGCGATCTTATCTGAATAACTTGAAAGCGGCGGGATGATAGGCTCAACAGTCACTCCGGTCTTTTCCTTTATAAGATCTGTGATGGACTGCTGCATATCAGGATCGGTACTCAGGCCGTATGTATTATCAGCACTTGCAAGCTGTATCCTGACGCTTTCATCGCTTTCCTTGTTTCCACCAGCTGCGAGCGGTGAAATGGCAATAAGCACTGCCAGCAATAAAAGAAATGACTTCTTCATATTCAATCCTCCTTTGATACAATGAAACTCCTTCATATAAACTTTAAGGTTTGATACCGTTTTATACGTTATAGAAAAAGCCCCCTCTGCTTGCATTTTTCCGTATGATTGATTTCTTCCATCTCGAAAATTGACAATACGTGTTTATCATAAGCACCCAAAAGGAGAGCTCTATGGACTATAAGCTTACATTCTCTGGACGATTCCATTACAGATGCGGTGGCGGTGTATCATTCCATCAGCATCGGGACGATTATCAGATACAGCTGGTTTATGGAGGAAGCGCCAATATCAGGATCAATTCCGAGATAATCCATGTAACAAGCGGAGATGTGGTCTTCCTCAAGCGCGGAAGCTATCATGAGTTCTTCGTAGACTCAAAGAATGGCATGAGAACCCTTGAGGTGAAATTCCAGACAGAGGACAGCGAGTTTATTGCTCTCCTTGATAAGATAAGCACATGCATACGTGACGAAGGAGAGAGGCTCTTCGGAATCTTCTCCCAGATCGTAATGGAGGGATACAGGCAGGTATTTCCTTACAAAGCAATGTCAAATGCGCTCCTTCTGGAATGCATTGCACTGATGGTACGCATCTCGCAGAGCGAGAATATATCCTCGCTCGATGCAACATCCCCCAGTACGATCGACAGCTCAAAGCAAAGCCAGCTGGTCGCAGATGTCACTGAGTACATATCGCTGAACATAAACAAGCACATCACGATAAATGACATAGCAAAAGGCTGCGGCTACAGCAGCGACTATCTTTACAGGGTCATAAAGCGTGAGACTGGAAGGACAGCTGTGCAGTTCGTGAACAATCTGAAATTCAAGCAGGCCAAGCGCATGATACAGCACACAGAGCTATCGCTTTCCGAAATCGCATGGAATCTAGGATTCAGCAGCCTGCAGTACTTCTCCAGATTCTTCCGTCAGCATGCTGGAGTCTCCCCTTCCGAATACATGACAAAAGTCCGGAGCCTTATAAGGACAGATTATTGATATACGGAAAAAGCCAACCATAGAAAGATAATACTGCAAACGCACGGAGAGCCTTCGGCTTATACTTGAAGAGGAAGGAGGCAGCAGGTGAAGATCCGCTATGCACAAGTTGGGACTGGCGGCAGGGCCAGGATGTATTACGAAGCTGTTGCTAAAGATTACAGCGATATAAATGAGATGGTCGGCTTCTGTGACATAAGCAGAACAAGAATGGATTACGCAAACTCGGTTCTGGAGGGCCTTGGCGCAAAACGCGTTCCTGAATATGCCCCACATGAGTTTGAGAAGATGATCGATGAAACGCATCCTGATATAATAATAGTCACCTCCGTTGACAGGACACATGATGATTATATCGTGCGCGCTATGGAAAAAGGATGCGATGTCATTACGGAAAAGCCTATAACGATAAACGAGGAGAAGGCGCAGCGCATCATAGATGCTGCAAAACGGACGGGACGTAAGATAAGGGTCGCATTCAACTACAGGTACGCACCCCACCACACCAAGATGAGGGAACTCATCGAAGATGGCGTAATAGGAAAGCCGACCTCCGTTCATTTCGAATGGCTTCTCAATACAGACCATGGTGCAGACTATTACAGAAGGTGGCATAGGAACAAGAACAACAGCGGCGGACTTCTGGTCCACAAGGCAACGCATCATTTCGATCTCGTGAACTTCTGGCTTGGAACAGAGGCTGATACAGTCTTTGCTTTCGGTTCCCTTTCATTCTATGGGCAGGCTGCTGCGGAAAAGAGAGGCGTAGAGAAATTCTATTACAGATGCCACGGCTCTGAAGATGCAAAGAACGATCCTTTTGCAATCGACATGGAGAAAAAGCCAACGCTGAAAGCACTCTATCTGGATGCAGAGAAGGACGGGAATGGATATATAAGGGACAGAAGCGTATTCTCTGATGATATATCCATCGAAGATACGATGAATGTCCTTGTGAAGTACAGAAACGGTGTACAGATGTCATATTCCCTCACGTCATACATGCCATGGGAAGGTTTCAACGTAGCGATAAACGGTGATAAGGGCCGAATTGAGTATACAGCACTTGAGAAGCCATATATAAATGCTGGCGGTGACAAGAGCGATGAAGGGGCGACTGTATACCATAAGATCAGGGTATGCCCCATGTTCGGGAAAGCATATGATGTGGATATCGAAGAGAAAGCAGGAGGACATGGCGGCGGAGACCCAGCCCTTCTTGATGATATCTTCCTTCCGGATCCTCCATATGACAGATTCCATAGAGCAGCTGACTATACGGATGGAATACGTTCCGCTCTTATCGGAATTGCCGCAAACAAATCTATAGCATCAGGCATGCCTGTAAAGCTGAAGGATCTCGTGGAATGGTAAAGACAGTCGCAGATGAGAACTTCTCGGACTTCCCTCTTGGAGCATTTCCTTACGACAAGGAGCACTCTGCGATGGGAGAGTATCATTATTATCCTGAAGAAGGATACAAGGGAAACTGGCTCGACCCCATAACAAACTGGAACTATAAGGGTCCTACATGGCTTGTCACCTCCCCTTTCATGAGCAATGTGCACGTCATGGAACAGATGCGCGTGCAGAGCATAGAGGAAAGGCAGGTCCTTCCAACGCTCAGGACAGGGGATGAGGATTGGACGGATTACACGCTGACTGTGAAGATGAGGCCACTTACGGTCTCAGAGCCTTGCGGCATGCTTTTCCGCTATCAGACAAGCATGATGCACTATGGGCTGTTCCTATCAAGAGAAGGGCTTGAGCTGCATCGTGTCGTAAAGACTGAAAGAACTGTCCTTGGCTGCAGTAAGCTTGAGTGGTCGCCTGATGTGTTCCATGCAATGACGGTCAAGGTGGAAGGCAGCCTTATACGGTGCTACCTTGATGGCAGCCTTGAGATAGAAACAGAAGATGACACATTCACGCACGGCGCAGTTGCGCTCTCTGCCGCTATGCCGACCCAATACCTATCGCTCTCGGTGGAGATGGATGAATCCATTTCCGATGAACTTGCAGGAAAGAAGGCAAGGAAGGCTGAGAGAATCAGGAAGGAAAGCGAAATGCTTCCGAAAGCTGAGCTTTGGAAGAAAATCGACCTGAAGGATTTTGGAGCAGGACGTCAGATAAGATTCGGCCATCTTACAGGAACTGATGAGCTCTTCTTCATCATCTGCCAGCATCAGCGCAGAGTTTATAAGGACAGATATCCCTTCATAAGCGCAATGACTGCAGTCAGCTTCAAAACAGGTGAGATCCTCTGGCAGCTCGGGGAACCCGTGGATGATGATGAGGTCATTCATCTTACTACCGATCTGCCATTCCAGATCTATGACATAAATGGAGATGGCATCGATGAAGTCATAACAGCCTGGGATTTCAAGCTCAGGATACTTGATGGCAGAACGGGGAAGGTCCTATCTGAAACAGATACTCCTATAGATCCGGATCCACCTGAGAAGGTTACAGGCCTCGAGTTCGGCAAATATGCATTCAAGCGACTTAATGTAGATGCAATAAGAATCGTGAATGTCCAGGGCAAGGAGAGAGCATCAGACATCCTTATCAAGGACAGATATTCACGTATATGGATCTATGACTCCGACCTGAAGCCACTTTGGACATTCTCAAAGTACAACACAGGGCACTTCCCGTACAATATCGACATAAACGGGGACGGAAAGGATGAAATCTTCTCATGCTATAACATGATAGATAGCTCAGGACACCTTCTGTGGTCTCTTCCGATAGAGACAGATCATACAGATGAGATCATTGTCGGAAGGACAAACCCTGACAAGGAGCCTGTCATTGCGATAGTCTCTGGCTGGGAAGGCTTCATGCTTGTATCGCTCAGCGGGAAGATCCTCGTCCGTGACATAAACGGACATGGGCAGCGCATAAGCATAGGCAATTATATTCCAGAGAACAAAGGCCTTGAGATCTGCACGACAACGTACTGGGGTGCAAATGGAATCATCTACATGCACGACTCTGAAGGAAAGGAAATCTGGCATAAGGAATGGCCTACAAACGGCAGCATCATAACCCCTGTGAACTGGGATGGAAGCGGACGTGACTTATTGCTCATGACAGGAGATGGCAAGACCGGCGGACTGATGAATGGCAATGGCGATATAGTCGTGAGATTCCCGAATGACGGACACCCAACGCTTGCAGCTGAAGTCCTGGACGTTACAGGAGACGAAAGGGATGAGATAATCCTCTGGGACAGAAAGAGCATGTGGGTATATACACCATCAGGCGAGGCAAAGCGTCCTGACGGCAGGATATACGATCCGATAAGATACCCTTCATACAATGGATCGAATTACAGAGGCGAATTCTCCTTCCCTAGATGGAGATGATCTACTTCGTTGGCTGCCGATATGGCAGCCTTTTCATTTCTCATTTCCCATCATGCGTGGGATGAAGCGCTTGGCGAACTTTCCCTCTCCCCTGTTCTTGAGATAGAAGAAACCTATTATCGAAAATACAGTTGCACCTACAAATGTAACGAAAAGATCCTTCATCGTATCAATGAGGCCTATATCCAGATAACCATTGATTCCCAGGCTCTCACCATTTACAGCTGTATCTGTTATGCCGGTAATCAGCACAGGCCTGTTTGAACGTGTAGGATCAAGCATCACAGAGCCAATTGCATTGATAACCGTATCTTTCTGCATATCAAGATGAAAGACAGAATCAATGAAGAACTCAAAGAACTCCCACAAAACCCCGATGGTCATAGAGAACGTAAAAGCACCGATAGCCACATATAAAGGTGAAAGATAGAGCTTCGTATTCTCATTCCTGTTCACTATATCGACAAGGGAGAAGCCAACTGCGGCGGCCAGGAACCCCGTAACTGTATGAAGCGCGGTATCCCACCCTGGAACGTTCACGTAATATGCCCTTATCTCCCCCAGGATTTCCGCAGAATAGATGAATATGAGGACAATCACTTCAAGAGTATCCGGGATATCTATATGCCAGTTCTTCTCTATGAACGTAGGAATCGTGAAAAGAATGAGTGTAAGAACACACAGCATCACATTCTGCCAGTCCCGGTTGAAGACCTGAGCGACAAGGACAAGTATGACAGATGCCCTCAAGAAAAGGTAAAGCATGAACAAACGCGGTTTCTGGCGTATCTGCTCTTTCAGCGATACATTATGTATCTTCTTTCTCCTATGCTTCATGCGTATATTGTACACAAAACGAAAAGGTGTTCACACTCCCTATTTCTTTGGCTATCTTTATATGCAAGGAGCATACTATGGATCTTATTTCAGGATACAGAGCATTCCTGGATACAGGCAAAACCGAAAGGGAATGCGTCAGGGAGATAATAAAAAGAGCAGAGAGCGCTGGATATAGGAATATAGAGGAAGTGAAAAGCCTCAAAAGCGGCGATAAGGCATACGTCGTCAAGCAGAACAAATCCATTGCATTATTCAATATAGGGACAGAGCCGATTGAGAAAGGCATGAACATACTCGGTGCCCATATCGACTCACCGCGTCTTGATATCAAGATGAAGCCGCTTTATGAAAGCGATGGGATTGTATATCTCGACACCCATTACTATGGTGGAATAAAGAAGTATCAATGGGTCACGCTTCCGCTTGCCCTTCACGGGGTTGTCATCAGGAAGGATGGAAGCGAAGTCAGGATAAACATAGGTGAAGATGATGATATGGCGTTCTGCATCTCCGACCTTCTGCCGCATATGGCACAGGAGCAGATGAAGAAAAGCGCTGCGGAGGTTATCCCAGGAGAGGATCTGGATATAATGATAGGGCTTCCCGGAGCAGATAAAGACGACAAGGAAGGCGCAAAGAAGAAGATCCTCGCGATCCTCAAGGATCTTTATGGGATCGATGAGGATGATTTCATATCAGCGGAAATCGAAGCAGTACCTGCTGGCAAGGCAAAGCTTATGGGTTTTGATAGATCAATGATCCTTGCATATGGACAGGATGACAGAGTATGCGCATACACTTCGCTTGAAGCAATGCTATCTGTTGCAGCGCCAAAGAGAACCACATGCTGCCTGCTTGTCGACAAGGAGGAAATCGGATCTGTCGGAAGCACAGGAATGGACAGTGTTTTCTTCGAGAACGCTGTTGCAGAGGTACTGGACAGGCTCTCAGGCTATGATGGGCTTAAGCTAAGACGCACGCTGAGTTCCTCGTACATGCTCTCAAGCGATGTGAACTCAGCATATGACCCACTCAACGCATCGCTCTTCGACAAGAAAAACTCATCCACTCTTGGCGGAGGCATTGTCTTCAATAAGTACACAGGCTCACGTGGCAAGAGCGGAGCATCGGACGCAAATGCAGAATTCATTGCAAAGCTCAGGGCCAAGATGGATGAGAACAATGTCTGCTACCAGGCAGCGGAAATGGCCAAGGTTGATATCGGAGGCGGTGGAACCATAGCAAAGTATGCTGCATATTATGGCATGAACGTAATAGATTCCGGCGTTGCCGTGATGAGCATGCATGCCCCATGGGAGATAACAGCGGTGAAGGATGTCGAGAGCGCAGAAGCATGCTACAGGGCATTCCTTTCAATCGAATAAGAAGGAGGATTCAATGGAAAGCTACTATCCAGAGAATGAGAACAGGAACCGCGATGCATCGCTGGTACTTGGAATTCTCTCTATCGTCTTCATATTCATCTGCCAGATAGCAGGGCTTATCATGGGAATCATAGGGCTGAAGAAAGCAGGGAGGAGAAGCGAAAAGGCAGATACCGCATGGGTGCTCAATGTAATCGGGATAGTGCTCAATTCAGTGATACTCTTCCTGATTGTCGTTGCCATAATCTTCTGCATCATCGCATTCTCGGCATTCAGCCATCCATATTGCTGGTGAGGATAGGGCATCAGCCCTACCTCATTTCCTTTTGACAATAAAAGCCTCGTATGGCTCAAGCACCATATCACTATCTATGCTCTTGTGCTCCGTGGTGGACAGAACCACGCTGCCATAATCAGAAAGATCGATGGAAAGCAATGCGGGCTTATCTGAGAAATTCGCAACGAACGCATAGGCTTCATCGTCCAGAGCTCTCTCAAATATAAACAGACGCTCATCATCTTCAGCGATGAATTCAAGGCCTCCCCTTCTGATTGCATTGCTTCCCCTCCTCAATGCAATCACAGCTTTATAGAATGAAAGGACAGAATCCGCATCTTCCTCCTCTTTCTCAGCATTCCATTCCTTATAATCAGGATTGACGCCAAGCCAAGGAGTACCGTCTGAGAATCCTGCATTCTTATCAGCATTCCACTGCATCGGGCTTCTTGCATTGTCACGGCTGACCCGCTGTGCTTCTCTCAATGCCTCTGCAGGAGAATGGCCTGTTGCGATAAGCTCGCCATAGAAATCCACTGTACTTGGGTCATTGTACTCATCAATGCTGCCATAATAGACATTGGCCATCCCGATTTCCTCTCCCTGATACACAAAAGGAGTTCCCGGGAGCATCTGGATAAGAGCCGCAAGCAGCTTTGCAGAACGAGAACGGTAGATCCTGTCATCTCCATACAGCGATACCTGCCGTGGCTTGTCATGATTGCTCAGGAAGCACGCCCACCAGCCATCTTCCTTGAGTTCGCTGTACGTTTCCATGATCGTTTTCTTCATCTTGAAAGGAGACCATGTGTTTATCTCAACGATGGGAGGGACAAAAGGTATGCACATATCGAATTCATGACGGGATTGGCTTGCGTAATCGTGGTAATCAGAGAGCATACGGCAGTTTACCTCTCCCACAGTCATCATGTGATAAGAAGCGAAAGCCTTCTCGTTCAGCTCTCTTATATACCTGTGCGTTCCTTCCCTGTTGCTGTTGATGTCCATAGCGATGGAAAAGCCTGTTGAGAACGGTGGTTCTGGAGAATCAGGGAAACCTGGAGCTTTCTCAAGATAGCTTATCGCATCGACCCTGAAACCATCCACACCCATATCACCCCAATATCTTATTATTGATATGACCTCATTTCTGACGTCTTCGCATTCCCAGTTGAGATCAGGCTGCTCCTTTGAGAAAAGATGAAGATAGTACTGATCGCGTTCAGGAACATATTCCCATGCGCTTCCGCCGAAAGAGCCTGCCCAGTTATTAGGCTCCTTTCCATCTACAGGATCGTGCCAGATATAATAGTCACTGTATTTGCCATTCCTTGACTTCCTTGATTCCCTGAACCATTCATGATGGCTTGATGTATGGTTCACAACCAGATCCATGATAACGGCAATTCCTCGTTCATGACAGCCATCGCGGAAAGCAATGAAATCATCAAACGTGCCATACATCGGATCGATGCTTCTATAGTCCGAGATATCGTAGCCATTATCATAGCAAGGAGAAGGATATATAGGAGTCAGCCATATAGCATTCACACCAAGGGAGGCTATGTAGTCAAGCTTGCTGATGATTCCCCTCAGATCTCCTATTCCATCGCCATCTGAATCCATGAAGCTTCTTGGATATATCTGATAAACAACAAGGTCCTTGTACCAATCTTTTCTCTTTTCCATGACAATATGATACAGAAAGGGACTGGCATCCACCAGTCCCGAAAGAAAGATGCTTATTATCAGGCATTCTCTTCTGCTTCGATTTTCCTTACCTGCTCATCGGAGAGGAATGCAGAAGGAGCAGGTTCAACACCCATCTTCCATTCGATGAGATTGACGATGAAGAACGTCACAGCACCGACAGCGCACCCAAATACGACAGGAAGTACGCCAAGATAGAAATCACCGCCGGAAAGGATCTGCCAGAAGACAACTCCGATTGTACCTGTTATGATCGAAATGCTTCCGGAATGCTTTGTAGCTCTTGGCACCACCATTCCCAAGCCATAAGCTGCGAACGGGCCTGCGCATCTGATAGCAAATGCAAATGTGTTCATCATGACTATATTGATTCCAAAAAGCGAGATCAACATAGCGACAACGCAGAAAGCGACATTGCAGAAGCG
>CALXLI010000089.1 GCA_944389155.1 uncultured Spirochaetaceae bacterium
GTGAACCAGAAGCATAAGGATTCCATATGCGCATGGATTGAGAAAGGAATCGAAGAAGGGGCAAAGCTTGTACTGGATGGCAGGAACTGCAAGGTCAAGGGTTTCGAGGGAGGATACTTTGTCGGCCCCACGATCTTCGATCATGTAAAGCCTGGCATGACCATAGGAGAAAGGGAGATATTCGGCCCGGTAACTCTTATAAAAAGAGTCAAGGATTTCGATGAGGGAATCGCGATCATGAATGCAAACCCATTCGCAAACGGATCATGCATATTCACCCAGAGCGGATACTATGCGAGAAAGTTCGAGATGCTTACAGATGGGGGAATGGTAGGAATAAACGTCGGTATTCCTGTCCCGACAGCATATTTCCCATTCTCCGGCAACAAGGAATCCTTCTTCGGTGACCAGCATGTGCTTGGAATCGATGGGGTACGGTTCTATACAAGAGCGAAGACCGTGACAAAGCATTGGTATGACGAGAATGCCAGGAAACGCACAGTGGATACCTGGGAAGGTACTGTTGAGCGTGTCTGATGGAGGTTGTTTATGAATACTGAATTCTATAGGCCTTCCTGCAAAGAAGATGCTATCAAGCTGCTTTCAAAGTACGGGAAGGATCTTATGATCGTAAATGGCGGAACGGATGCAGTTCTCTCGATTGTCGAAGGAAAGGCGGATCCCAAAGCCATTATGCATGTTGCAGGTCTCCCAGGTTTTCACGAGATAATGGAGGATGGGGATTATCTCTATATAGGAGGAGGCGCAACATTTGCGGAAATGCAGGCATCACCTGCCATTGCAAGGTACAAAGGGCTTATTGAAGCATTGAGCCATCTGGCATCTCCCGCTATCAGGACAATAGGAACAGCCGCTGGGAACATATGCACAGCAGCACCTGCAGCTGATTGTGCGGCAATGCTTTATGCACTGAGGGCGGAGGCTGTACTTGAATCTTCTGAGGGAACACGTATCCTGCCGCTTTCAGATTTCTATATCACTACCTCTTCATATTCCACAGTGATCAAAGAAAACGAGCTTGTTACGGAAATCAGGATCCCGCTTCTCAGAAAGGGGGAAGGCTCTGGATACTGCAGGTTATCGAGAAGGAAGGCACAGGATATAGCCAAGGTGATAATCGGAGTGAGGCTAGCCCTTGAAAATGAGGCAATAGCATCCTGCTCTGTAGCTCTTGGAGCTCTCAATGCTACCCTCGTCCACGGAGAAACAATAGAGAAAGCTGTCATAGGCATGAAGAAGGAAGAAGCCTTGGAATATGTGAGATCAACATTTCCGCCAGAAGCAAAACTGCATAGGAGCTATTTCACAGAATACAAGAAAGATGTAGTGGCAGCTGCAGTCGAAAGAGCCTTTTCCATGGCTTTAGGAAATGCAGAAGGAGAATTCTGATGATTACGGTATCTTTCAATTTGAATGGAAAGGATGTGTCATGCACTGTTGATGCAAAGGAGGTTCTTGTTGATACCCTTCGTGAACGCTTCCGATTGACTGGAACGAAAAAAGGATGCGGAACAGGAGATTGCGGAGCCTGCACGGTCCTGCTTGACGGGGAAGCAGTCAGATCGTGCATTCTCCTTACAGCAATGGTCGAGGGCCGAAAGGTAACGACTATAGAAGGTGTTGGAACAATGGACCATCCACATATAGTACAGCAGGCCTTTGTCGATGCCAGCGCTGTACAGTGCGGGTTCTGCACACCAGGGATGGTACTCACGGCAATTGCCCTGCTGAACAGGAATCCAAACCCTACAGAGGATGAGATCAGAACAGCGCTAAGCGGAAACCTTTGCCGCTGTACAGGATACCAGAAGATCATAAAGGCGGTTCAGCTTGCTGCTGAAAGGATGAGAGAAGGCAGATAAGGAGGATAGCATATGGACGTAGCACATCATGAAGGAAACGGAAGGCTTAGCCTGGTTTCAGAATGCAATGGTATTCTTTATCTCACGGGCAGGACATGCATGCCTGCTGGCGAAACCATCGAGGAACAGACCGCGGGAATCCTGAGGATAATAGATGAAACGCTTGAAAGATATGGTTCGGACAAAAAGCATATACTTTTCACCCAGATATTCATGAAGGACATAGTACGTGATTTCGATTCAATGAACAAGGTCTGGGAAGCATGGGTAGAACCTGGTTATGAACCGGCAAGAGCAACTGTCCAGGCAAAGATGGCAAAGGAAGAAGCCCTTGTGGAGATGGTTGTCACAGCTGTCAGGAAAGACATTTGAAGAGGGAGCTGGAAATATGAACAAAACCAAATATGTTGGTCAGCGCCTGCCTCGTACCGATAGTCTGGCAAAGGCGACTGGAGCGGCAAGATATACCGGTGATATCTGGGTAAACAGGCGTGATATCCTCTATGCAAAAGCCCTATTCCCGCCTTATGGGCATGCAAGGATCAAAAGCATAGATACATCTGAAGCAGAAGCCATTGAAGGGGTTGCCGCGGTAATGGTCGCTGATGACCTTCCCGGTATGAATGGATATGGAGGAATGGTTCCGGACAAGCCAGTGATAGCAAAGGATGAAGTCCTGTATGAAGGCGATCCTGTGGCATTGGTTGCTGCTGAAACGAAGGAAATAGCCGAGAAGGCCGTAAAGCTCATAAAGGTCGAGTATGAGCCGCTTCCCGGTTATGACGACCCTGTGAAGATGCTCGATCCTTCATCCCCAATGCTCCATACTGATAATCCATTCCATAAAAACCATAATATATCCGATGAGCAGATAATAAAGAAAGGAGATGTGGAGAAGGCATTCAGGGAAGCGGATGTGGTGATTGACAATTGGTATAAGACCCCGCTTGTCGATCATGCCTATATGGAACCGGATGCAGCTATTGCGGAATATGATCCGATACAGGGCGGCATAACCATATGGAGCCCACAGCATGCAGTACAGCTTGCAAAGAGAGCAATGAGCGATGCCTTCGGACTTCCCCAAAGCAGGATCCATGTAATAAGCCAGCTTGTCGGAGGTGGCTTCGGTGGAAAGGAAGACTCAACATTCGATGTATCCGTAGTCGCTGGAGTGCTTTCCATCAAGACTCATCGTCCTGTGTATTTTGAGCTTACCAGGGATGAAGTCTTCAAAGGAACAGGAAAAAGGCATCCATCCATAATACATCATCAGCTTGCGGCAAGAAAGGATGGCAAGATCCTTGGGATAAAGGTGGAAACCATAATAGACAAGGGAGCTTATAAGTCAATCGATGCCATTCCTTCAAGGACAACGCAATATGCTGGTGGACCTTATTCGATAGACAATGCGCTAACCCACTCCTGGTCAGTATTCACAGATCATCCATATGGCTGTGCATTCCGCGGCCTTGGAAGCCCACAGGCGCACTTCGCGATGGAATGCCAGATGGATGAGCTTGCAAGAAAGCTGGACATGGATCCCGTAGAGCTGAGGCTGAAGAATATCCTGCGTGATGGCGATACCACGATATGGGGCCAGCCAATGATGGAAGAACGAGGACTCGGTCTGGAGGAATGCATAAGGAGAGTCACTTCAGATCCCAAATTCAATGAACCGCTTGACAATAGCGATCCTAGGATCAGAAGAGGACGCGGCATAGCATGCTTCATGTACGGGACCGGAACAGGATCAGCAACAGATGGAGCTCATGTCATGGTACAGGCACAGCCTGATGGCTCAATCAACATAGGGGTATCTGCATCTGAGCTTGGCCAGGGATTCCTCATTGCAATGAAGCAGATCGCGGCTGATACGATGGGAGTGACTATCGACAAGATCTATCTTGACTACGCAGACTCTGCAGCCTCTCTCGAATCAGGGGCAACAGTAGCTTCCAGAACAACCGTGCTTACAGGAAATGCAATAATAAACGGTCTTGAGAAGCTTAAGGAACGTTTTTCTGCAGTGGCAGCTCCAATGCTCAAGACAGGCAAGGAGAATGTTTGCTTCTACCAGAACATGGTATTTGCAAAGGGACTGGAAAATGAAGGCATAAAGCTGACAGCAGTCATAGCAAAAGCATTCGCATCCCAGGTTCCTCTTGGTGCCATTGGCTCATGGTATCCTCCTATGGCCACCCCGAAAGGAGATGGTCTTGGCGACAAGATGCACACATATGCATTCGGCTGTGAAGGAGTGCAGGTTGCTGTTGATATGGAAACAGGGGAAATCACAGTTGAAGATGCGCTCCTTGCCTGCGATATAGGAAAAGCAATCAATCCAGATACGCTCGAAGGCCAGTTTGAAGGAGGTATGGCACAGGCAATCGGATGGGCGCTGATGGAAGAGCACTTCATGTCAGATGGAAAGATGAAAAACCATACTTTCCATGATTTCCTCATACCGACAGCAAAAGACATACCAGATCTCAGGACGATAATAGTCGAGCATCCAAATGCGCTCGGCCCGTTCGGAGCGAAAGGTGCGGGAGAACCGCCGATTGTCCCAGGAGCTCCAGCGATACGCAATGCTGTATATGACGCAATAGGAATCGGCCTTAACGAGATTCCGATGACACCTGTACGTGTCATGGAAGCACTTAGGAAGAAGTCAGCAGAGAATGCTGATAAGAGTAGGAGATAAAAATGGATGGAATGTTAGCTTTGACTATTGTGTGCGTGATATTCGCAATCGGAGATTGGATTTCGGATAAAACACACGCAATCGTACCAGTTCTGCTTTTTGCATCATTGACCTTCCTCGTACTTTTCTGGACAGGACTTGTGCCAACAACTCTGTTCAATGATGCTGGATTGATGCAGATTTCAACAATGATGACAGGTCTCTTCATAGTGAACATGGGTACGCTCCTTGACCTTAAATCATTTGTAGCCCAGTGGAAGGTTGTCGTATTAGGTCTTGCCATAGTCATCGTAGGCGGTGTCCTTATGTTCTTTGTCGCGAAACCGATACTCGGAAACAACTTCGCAGTCGCTCTTGTAGGCCCTATCACAGGAGGATGGGTATCTGCAGTTGTTGTCAACGATGCAATAACAGCACTTGGCTCTCCTGACAGCCTTAAGCTAGCCGGCGTTCTGGCTACAATCATAGTCGCGACCCAGGGAATCATCGGCTATCCTCTTGCTTCTCTGTTCCTCAGGAGCGAGGCCAGAAGATTGAAGAAAGGCTACCATGATGGATCAATTGCATGGACAAGGATCATCTTTGAAGAGACCGAAACAGATAAACCGGCCAGGAAGAAGCTCATACCTCCCCTACCTGCAAAATACCAGACTTCATTCATCCTCCTTGCGAAATCCTGTATCGTAGCGCTCATATCATTCTGGCTTTCTGATCTTACAGGCGGTGCGGTTCACAAATATGTAATCTGTCTGATCATGGGAGTCCTGGCACAGGAAATCGGATTCCTTGAGCATGATGTAATGAAGAAATCGAACTGCTATGGAATCGGGCTTATAGTATGCATGGTATCTATCCTTGTATTCCTCACGGCAGTGACTCCGCATGATGTGGTTTCACTATTGCCGGTGGTAGCAGGAGCATTCATCATAGGTATCGTTTCGATGCTTGCTGTTGCCGTGATCATCGGAAAGATCTTCCACTTTTCCTGGCAGATGTGCTGCGGGATAACATGTTCATGCCTTTTCGGCTTCCCGGGAACATATGTAGTTTCCACAGAGGTTGCCAATACAATCGGAGAGACTGATGATGAGATACAGATGATCACCGACAATATCCTTCCAAAGATGCTTGTTGCAGGATTCATCTGCCTCACGATAACATCAGTTCTCATAACAGGTGTGTTTGTGAATTACTTCGTGGTCTGAGCAATCGGAAACAAGCAGAGGTTCAGCAGATAACTGCTTTTGCTGTTTATCCTGTGGAGTGCCTTGGGAATTCCAAGGCGCTTTTTTGTTGAATACCAAGCATCGGTATTTCTTTGAAGGCATACAGCTGTAGTCCATGATATAGCAAAAATATTAGACACTTCCCTATTTCTGTCACATTTTTATTGGCAAACAAGGATTTCTTCTCTAAATTTAGGGTAATGAACCCGAAACTGAAGGAAAAGATAATAGAGGCGCTTGAGTCCGTACTGCCAATCACGCTGATAGTCCTTGCTATCAGCATACTGATAATACCGATGGAC
>CALXLI010000090.1 GCA_944389155.1 uncultured Spirochaetaceae bacterium
GGTGCCAAATAATGCATTCTTCCAACATGTAAATATGTAAAATAGTGCATTCTACACACTATAAAACTTGTAAAATAGTGCATTCTACGTTATTCCATTAGATATGGAAAGGCAATTTTTGGAGACAATCATCAGAAACCAAAGGCAGGAATTCCTGGATTTGCTAGCTGGTTCTTGGTGCCATAGAAAGGAAGAGGGATTGATAAGTCTCAACAGCAGACTGGCCCAGGTTGTCATAGGTGTCAGACGCTCTGGCAAGTCTACGCTGTGCATTAATGTCATCAAGCATTCAGGAAAGAACTTTGCCTATCTGAATTTTGAAGATGAGAATCTTGTTAATATGAATTCATCTGATCTTGATTCAGCATTGGAATGTCTTTATCAGATATATGGGAAATTCGATTATCTTTTCCTTGATGAGATCCAGAACATAGAAGGCTGGCAATATTTCGTAAACAGGCTTCTTCGCAGCGGTATGCATATACTTATGACAGGATCAAATGCAAAGCTTCTATCCAGTGAACTTTCAACACATATGACTGGAAGATATATGGCTGTTGAGCTTTATCCTTTTTCATTCTCTGAATATTGTGAAGCTCAGAATATATCCAAGGAGCATGGAACCACCAGAGAAAAAGGGCTTCTTCGACGAGCCTTTGATAGTTATCTTGAAGAAGGAGGTTTCCCTGAACTCATAGGAGAGGAGAGGAAAGAAGCTTATATCAACGAATTGGTAGAGGGAATACTCCGTAATGATATAGAGAAGCGTTATAAGATTTCGTATAAAGCTGCTTTTGAGAAAATGGCATATCATCTTATGAACATAGCTCCTGCAAAGCTGAATTATGCAGATCTGACAGATCTCTTCGGATTCAGATCGACACATACTGCAGAAAACTATGTCAGTTATCTTGAAAGAGCATATCTCTTTTGTACTATTCCGAAGTTCTCATATAAGAGCCAGCTCAGAACAATAGGAAAGAAAGCATATACTGTAGATATTTCTTTGATGAATAAAAGAAAAGAGGCCTTTGCGGCAGAGAATCTCGGATGGAAATTGGAAAGTATGGTGTTGATAGAACTTCTTAGAAGATATCGGCCGAAAGGTTGGGACATTGCATACTTTGATGATCGAGGTGGAGAATGTGATTTTCTTGTCTGCAATGGCAGAAATCCCGTTTGTGCTATTCAGGTCTCTTACGATATTTTCAATGAAAGAACGCTGAAACGAGAGGTGAAGGGCTTGCTGCTTGCTGCAGAGAAAACCGGATGCAATGAGCTTCTCCTGATAACAGATTATGAAGATAGGAACATAGAGGTAAATGGAAGAGTTATCCGGGTAGTGCCTGCATATTCCTGGCTTGTTGATGGTTAGAGACTTGTCGGAATCTGTTTGCAAATCAGCAAATAGCGAATAAGAAGGATCAATACCTTGTTGGTTGAGATATGAAAAAGCCCCACTCGGCTTGAGCAGGGCTTTTGTGCAACGCCGTCCTTATTTTACAAGGTGGATTGCGAATCCGCCGATTTCCTCGTTGAGGTAGCAGACCTTCATCCTGCCCTTTGCATCGTAAGCAACAGTATCTTCGTTGACTGTGAATCCCTTGTTCTTGAGGAAGTAGACAGTTCTTTCAAGATCATAGCATCTGAATGCAAGGTGGCCGTTCTTTCCAAGGTAGTTCTTCTTCATAACCTCGATTTCCTTATTCATGAAGATAGAGCTGTTTCCATTCTTGATCTCAAGTCCGAGCTTAGCGAACTCATCAGCTACATTTGCTGCTGCATCTGCATCTGGGAGGTTGATGCCGACATGTGCAAGTTCAAGCCCCTGAAGCTTTACGGTTGCTTCCTTGCAGAGCCTTGTGATCTCTGCCCAGTTCTCGTTTGCGATCAGGTCAGCTTTTACCATCCATGATCCGCCGATAGCAAGCACGTTGGTTGCCTTTGCATAATCAGGAAGGTTGTTTGGGTTGATACCACCTGTTGTCATGAATCTTACCTGGGAGAATGGGCCAGAGAGATCCTTGAGCATTGCAACACCGCCAGAAGCCTCAGCTGGGAAGAACTTGAGTACATCAAGTCCCATTGAAAGACCCATTTCGATTTCACTAGGTGTGCATACACCTGGTACAACAGGAACGTTATGAGAGATACACCATTCAACTGTCTCTCTGTTGAATCCTGCAGAAACGATGAACTTAGCACCTGCTGCTACAGCTTTTTCTGCAAGCTTTGGGTTGATTACAGTACCGGCTCCGACAACCATGTCAGGGAATGCTGCAGTTACCTTCTTGATTGCATCTTCAGCAGCTGCTGTCCTGAATGTAATCTCAGCAGAGTTAATGCCGCCATCAATCATTGCCTTTGCAAGAGGCACAGCCTTTTCCGCATCATCAATCTTTACGACTGGTACGATTCCAGAGTCGTGGAAGAACGTATAGAGTTCGTCTTTTGTCATGACAAGTTCTCTCCTTTGTAAGCTGTGGAATATCTTATCATAAGATAAGGAGAAATGAAACCTTATTTCGTTTCACCTTGACCTGTGGACAAGTGGAAATTACAATATTTGATTGTATTAATAACTCGGAGGATTTGTATGTCCAAATACGTTACGTTCGGTGAAATCATGCTTCGTCTCAGAAGCCAGGAGCTTTATCGCCTTTTCCAGACACCATCATTGGAAGCAACATTCGGTGGTGGAGAGGCTAATGTCGCTGTTTCTCTTTCAATATTCGGTGAGGATGCTGTATTCGTAACAGCTCTTCCAGACAATGCAGTTGGTGAGGCTGCAGAGAGAGAACTCATGAAGTATGGTGTTGATACTTCCGCTATCAACAAGGTAAAGGGAAGCAGGCTTGGTATCTATTTCCTTGAGACAGGCGCTAACCAGAGACCTTCTCTTGTTGTATACGACCGCGCGAACTCAGCTATTGCAGAAGCTGTTCCTTCAGATTTCGACTTCGATGCAATCATGAAGGGTGCAACATGGTTCCATACCACAGGAATCACACCAGCTATCAGCCAGGGTGCTGCTGATTGTGCACTTGCTGCTATGAAGGCTGCAAAGAAGGCTGGTGCAACAGTATCCATCGACCTTAACTACAGAAAGAAGCTCTGGAACTATGGCAAGAAGGCTCCAGAGGTAATGAGAGAGCTTACAAAGTATGCAGATGTCGTAATCGCTAACGAGGAAGATATCCAGAAGTGCCTTGGAATCGAGGCTGACAGCGATGTAACATCAGGCAAGCTCGATACAAAGGTATACGAGGAACTCGCAGCAAAGGTTAAGGAGCAGTTCCCTAACGTATCTGTTGTCGCTATCACTCTTCGTGAGTCAAAGAGCGCAGATCACAACGGCTGGTCAGCTGCACTTTCCGGCAAGACAGGTTTCTATCTTTCAAGACACTATGAGATCACTGATATCGTTGACCGCGTTGGTGGTGGCGATAGCTTCGCAGCTGGTATCATCTATGCTCTCTCTCACTTTGAGGATGAGCAGTATGCTATCAACTTCGCAGTTGCTTCATCCTGTCTCAAGCACTCAATCAGCGGAGACTTCAACCTCACACGTCTTTCTGAGGTCAAGGCTCTTGCAGAGGGTGATGGATCAGGACGTGTACAGCGCTAAGCTGGAAAGCCTTTTTCATGTGAGTTGAGAAAAACAGAGCAGGGCCAAGGTTCTGCTCTGTGTATTAAAGAGTAAAAATTTTCAGATTTGATTGATGCTTCGTGATTACCAGAAGCTGGGAGGAATAATGGCAAAGAATGTCCCTGTCATTCTGTTGATTCTGATAATGTTATTCTCTTGTTCGGGAAACCCAAATTCAACGGCAGATTCAGGAAAGGAGCCAGATAAGACAGTCGTATCTGATCCTTTTGCTGTTGAGGGGAACGAGGAAATCAAGCTTGAGGGCCTTGAGAGCGGCAAGCTGTATGTGATTTATGCTTCCTCCAAGACAGCTTCCAGGACTTTGGATGCAAGGCAGGGAACAGGGGATGGTTCGCGGATAGCCCTTAATTATATCGGTAATGATACATATACATTCATCCTTCCGGAAGGTTGCACGGAGATAACCTTCCCCGCTGCTGATATAGGGCTTGAAAATGGCGGTGAATACAGAGTAGGAGAGGTCAATACCGCTGACATCGCCTTCAGTGATGGTTCTGACGGAATCAGCATAGGAGAGGGTGTTTCTGAACCTATATATGCCAAGGAAGATGGTTCTGAAGTATATGAGGCTTTTTTCTCTATCGATGTATCCACTATCCCTGATCCATCAAGATTTGTCGTCACAGAAGTGCTGACTCATTCGGGGAGTGGCGGCGTAAGCCATAACTTTACATTCGTTGATGAAAGCGGCAAGGCAATAGAAGAGCTGGCCGGTAGATCTATACTGGATCTTTTAGGATATGAAACAGTCTATATCCGGCTTTATATGGAAGTTGAATATTCTGAAGGCGATATGGTTGATACATTGTATCTGAGCTCTCCTGAGGAGATCCCTGAATCTGGAAGTATTGAGATATCGAATCCTGGAACGTATATGATCGGGCCATCGAGCATTGATAAGTACCTTGTCGTAGAGAAGAGCTTCTCATCAGCCAACGGCCTTGGTGTATTCATAAACAATGTCAATGCAAGATATTGCGATGATGGAAAGCATTTCAACGGTGTATTTCCTATAGCTATCACCGATACAGGAGTCATACTTAATATCCCAAAGCATAGCAGAGCCATAATGTTCGACTATGATGGGGCGACTGCACCTGTTCATCTTGAAGCAGCAGATGGTGAATATCCTATAGGGACGATTGAAATGGAGGAAAAGACATTCACTGTGCCTGAAGGCTGCCGTTTATTCCCTGTCCTTCCAGCTGAGGAGTATCTAGGTGTTACGATTTCCATGGATTCGGATATTGGTGCTTTCTGTAGGATCGGCATCTGCAATTCAGACCAGATTGGATACGGAATAGATAGCATTGATAGCGGGGAATCTTTGTCTTTGTCACCAGGACGGTCTCCGGATTATCTCTTCTTCGTGAATCCAGATGGAAAGGCGTGTACATTCACACTTGCAATCGAATAGGAGTATTTTATGAGAGTTTTCCTGCTTGGTGATTCTACATGCGCACCTAAAAGGCCTGAGGCAAGGCCTGAAACCGGCTGGGGCGAATGTTTCCAGCAATATCTTAAAGATGGCTGGTTTGT
>CALXLI010000091.1 GCA_944389155.1 uncultured Spirochaetaceae bacterium
CTTGTACAATTCAAGAATCTGATTGTATTGCTGGAATCATACCCGCCATTTGCATAGCCTACAATACCACCTATGCCACCAGCATTGATATCATCTGTTCTAGATATAGTCGACTCTCCAACAATACAGTTGCTGAACTCAATTATTCCACCTTTCAAACCAGTTCCTTCTATTATACCGTTATCTGTGATAGCCGCCTGACCAACTATACCCCCTGCACTGTTTGCTTGGATTTTGATTTCGCTGCCGTCAAGAAGCTCACAATTATCAATAGTGATTAGAGGAGCAGATAGATAACCAAAAGCTCCTGCTCCATGGCATCCGCTGACAGAAGTCAAATCCATCGTGCATTCCACTGCAAGGTTCTTGACTGTTATAGGACCAGAACTGAATATAGATCCGAACACTCCTGCACGATAATACTTGTTCGTAGCATCCGATTTCACATTCACCCCGGTAATCTTAGTCCTCTCTTCAGCAATACCCTCTACAGAACCTGCTGCGAAAGACCATGCGTCATATCCTATCGGTTCCCACAGTTTATCATTCAAGTCAATATCATTGATGATCTTGATTGTCTTTCCGGAAAATGTCCTGTCAAATCCAGCTGGTAGGCTTTCTATAAACTCAGAATCATCATCTTCTGTGGCATTGACTATTCTGGCAAGGCCTGCAAGCTCTTCAGCTGTACGGATTTCGATAATATCATCCTCATCATCAGCCTGCTCTATTATATGCATGGTGATTGCAGTCGTACCGTTCCAAGGGGCATTATCGACACTCCACTTTGCATAGAGAGTCTGGCTCTTTTCCGGAACGAATGAAGCTAGATCTAGCTTAGCCCCTTCTCCATTCTCATTATCATACCATCCATCAAAAAGATATATTGTCGTATCAGGTAACTCCGGATCAGTGAAAGATGACAGAGATTCACCTGCATTGACAGTCTGAGCAGCTGGCTCGCTGATGCTTATATCCGAAGCAAGATCATCTGGAAGATTGAGATCGAAACTTATCGTATACCTTGATGCTGCCCATCCAGCATAAAGATCAAGATCATCTGTAATTACTTCGCTATTTGGATCAAACAAAGTTTCATCAACCTGATTGATTGGATCGGTATACCATCCTATGAAATCATAACCCGCAAGTGTCGGTTCATCATCAATCGTAATATATGAGCCTGATACTGCATCAGTGATTGTTGCAGGCATGTCATTGACGGCAGACTCTTCAATTCCTACAGGAGGATTTGCATGGAATGTGATTGTATACGTTGAAGGCGGTGAGACTATCCTCGCCCACTTCGCAACAAGAACAATGTCAGCGTTAACAGGAAGAGAGAAATCATAAGGCTCTATCTCACCTTCGATGTACCAGCCAATAAATCTGTAACCTCCTCTAGCTGGCTTTTCCGGCTCAGATACAGGCATTCCCTCAGAGACTTTCACCGTAGCCTCTCCGTTCAGAACGCCACCTGATGCATCGAATGTAACAGTATGTTCAATAGGAACATGCTGGCTATCGCACGATATGAATATTACCCCCCCCCACTATAAACAGAACAAGAGCTAGCAAAAGTTTTCTCATATTCTTCTCCTTTTTAAGAGAATTCTACTTTAATGCCTGCCTGTATACCAATAAAAAATGTCCTTTCGCTGATGTAAGTTATCAATATCAACTCCGGAAGACGGAGAATCACCTTGGAATAGAATATACTGTAATGCATCAAATGATCTGATTATTATGAATATCAACATTCATATTCCACAGCATATCAATCCATAAACCAATCCAGCACTGCCTGCACAGCCATCTCCTCACCATCCTTGTTCTTGTCATAGAATGGGAAATGCGTGCATTCATTTATCTTCAGTGTCTTGTGTTCTGCCTTGATTGCAGCGTCCAGAAGGCTTGCTGGCTTCGGGCCGACGACGAGATCCTCCCCACCAACGATTATAAGTGCTGGGACATCTATTTTCCCAGCTTTCAGGAAAGCCTCATGCATCAGGGAAAGAAGCTCATAGCTCTGCCGTGTATAGTTCCAAGACCAGTACTCCTTGCCAAGGTACGGATCATCTGAGGGAGCATCTTCATAGTAAAGCACATATTCCGGATCAGGATGCCACTCCTTCGGTTCCCTTTTCCTGACCGTAGAGACAGCCTTCAGCAAAAGAGGCGGCTTTTCATCCGAGACAGCAGGAGCGGCAAGAACGATCCTATCAAAATGAACGCTTTCCGATGCGAGGATCACAAGAGCTGATCCCATTGAATGTCCAAGCACATACAGATTGCTGTATCGTCCTCTCAGATCACTTGCTGCATTCGTGACAACACGCAGCCAATCCTCTCCTTTTGCCTTGCTGAAATCCTCACCGGTCGTTCCACATCCGGGAAGCCGTGGACAGTATATATCGAATCCTTTTCCATACAGATCGATGGAAGGGCGCACAAGCTCACCGGGATATCCTGCATAACCATGGATGAGGAGCACCGCTTTGTCAGAAGCTCTGTCATTTCTGAGAGAGAAAGAACGCCCAGCCTTGCAGGGCTTTCCCTCATCCTGATAGACCCCTTCATACCAAGCCTGAGGGACAGAATAAATGAAATCACTCACCAAGAAGCCTCCTGCAGGAGATTGAGCAGATCTATCCTTGACCGCACACCTGTCTTTGAGAATATGTTTGCGATGTGATTGTTCACTGTATTGACCGAGATATTGAGATTGTATGCAATTTCCTTGTTTGTCATGCCCTTCTTTATCTCAAGGATCACCTCAAACTCACGTTCAGTTATGTGGAACTCATTCTGCACATCCTCGAAAGCAATACCTTTCTCCCGGGTTTCCGAAGGCACGGCTGAGTCAAGCCTGGCAATCGCGATAAAGAGGAATACAAGTATCGCGATGGTATAAGAGAGTGAGACAACAGATATGGAGATGCCCCTCAGAGATGGAAAGAGCATCGATGAGATGACAATCGGAAGCATTGCGAATGAGATTATTATCATCGTAAGGCACATGGTCCTCACCGATTTATCCATGATTGTCTTCCACTGAGAAAACATAACGATGATGCAGTAAAGCACTATAAGCGTCCATATGACATACTGCAGCAACGAACAGACAGAAGCCTGTGTTATTATCCAAAGGATTGAATCTATAAGGTACAGGATACCTGCAACGAATGAAAGGGATTTCTCTGCGTGTGATGTAGGACGTGCGATTATCCAATTGCAGAAGAACGGAATCATTCCAAGGATGAATGCCGAATCAAGTACCAGCAGGATTTCCCAGACAAGGTGGAAAACAACCTGCATTGTGCCATCAAATGCCAGATACGAATACTGATCGAGGGCAAATGCCACAACAGCCCCCAGCAGCGTTGCGGTAAAGACAACGCAGGTGCGCGACCATGTATATCGCGCCCTGCGGTTCCAGACGATAGCCAATGCCAGATCCATGCTGACAATGGCAAGGGCTATCAGGCTTAAAAGAAGAGGGACAGCCTCCATCTACTACCTTCGTACCTTCTGGTTATGGGACATATCTGCAGTTCCGCAGATTGCTGTGATGTCCTCATTCAGCTGTGGCATAGCTGTAGCCTCCAGCCCTGTTGCTGCCTTTGCAACCACATTGTAGTTCCTTGCGTTGATATCGGCAGAAGCATGACGTGGGAATAGACGGATATGCGTATTAAGGCCCTTCGTGAGGAAATACTCAGCTGACATCTCAAATCCTGGTAAAGCGTCTCTGAGCTTAGCCTCAAGCGGGGATATATCTGCAATATATGAACTCGGAGCTCCAAGGTGGAAGATGAACCAAAGATCGAACTTAGGATTGCTCCAGCAAAGCTTAACCTTCTTCTTCTCAGCATAGTCAGCAAGCATTTCCTTGACTTCCTCGACATTGGTATTGACATCATCAAAGCCGAAGAGTGCCCATGCTGAATCGAACTTGCCATGGTTTCTTTCCCTTGCCGTATAATCGATAAGACCTTTAAGATCCTTTCCCTGAGGAGCTTTCAGCACTGTAAGATTGACAAAGCGGCAATCCTTCCTCATCTGAGAGAAATACAGTGCCTCAGCCTCAGTTGCACAGACCAGAAGCAGTGTCTGCTTTGGCGCCGTTGTATTCTTCTTGCGCTTGATCATCTTATGCCTCCTCTCCTTCTGATTCTGCCTTCTCCGGCTCTACCGGAGTACCATCATGAACAAAATAGAACTCGCTGGTAATCGGAAGAGAACCATAGACACCCTGCATGTAACGCTGCGTTGTAGGTACTTTTCCACGAGCTCCCTTGAAATCCGAAAGCGAGTAATAGACAGTAGAGCTCTCCTGATCCTTCTGTGCAAACCATACAGCATCGCGCCTTAAAAGGCCATCCTTGAGCAGGGATGGGTTGCAGTCAACAACGAGCATCTGGCTTTCCTTGTCGCAATTCTCGAAGATCTCGACAAGATGGCAGAGGATATCCGGATGCAGAAGCTGTCCGAAATCATCGATGATGAGGGTCTTGCCTGTTATGAACGCCTCGAAGAATGCAAATCCAATCACTGTCAGACGACGGAGAGACAGAGACTCACCTGCGAATATGTTGGCATAGCCTTCAGCCTTCTTGTCATTGACATAGATATGCGTGAATCTCAGGTGATCCTCGCCATTCTCGTTAGTCTTCACTTCGACCCTGTTTATATCCGTGATATCAAGAGCCCAGAGATAGTTGAGTATCTGCTCGCCCCAGCCCGGGTGAGCCTTGAGCATATCACAGGCATACTGCTCAGCCTTTGAAGATACACCCATAGGGAGGATGTGAAGTGTCTTCTCGAACCATGTATAAAGCTCAAGGGATGTCTGGCCACCCTTCCTTGCAGAGCCGGCAAGGAACGTTCTGTTCTCTGCAAGCTTTGCTGCCTGTCTCTTCTTCTCTCCCCTGTATAGCTTTCCAAAGCGATAGGAATAAAGGCCATCATCTCCCAGAATACGCTCGAACATCAGCTTCTTCGAGTTGTTGATGATGTAGTAAAGGGACTCCTCATAGATCTTCTCCTTGTTGGCCTTGAGGGTATAGCGGGCAATTGTCGTAGGATTTTCCTCTGTTCCCTCACCCTTATTGAGAAGAACCTCTATTGATATCGTAGCTGGTGTGGCTTTATCGATACCATATGCGAATACAGTTCCTGTAAGTGCACCCTGCAGTGGATTCTCTGGACCATCAGAGGCCATGACTATTCTCTTTAGAACCTCCAAAGCCCTGACGAATGAACTCTTACCAGCTCCGTTAGGCCCGATTATAGCACTTGTCTTGATAACCTTCAGGTGATCATTGACTTCAACAAGCTTCGACTGAGGAAGCCTTGAATCCTTTACCGCCTGGAAGCTGATGGTCTGAGGTGACTTTACGGACTTGAAGTTCGCAATAGTCATGTTTAGCAGCATAAGCTCCTCCTTAATGATGGGTCACCCATCTGATTTACGATTATAGCAAAGCAGAGCAAAAGGGGCAAAAAAATAGGAAAAAGATATTTTCAGGCCCTTGGTAGCCCAGTTTTAACATTTCTATCAGAAAAAATGATGGAATGTAATGCTACATTACTGCATTTTAACGATAAGAACTTAGGGAAAGGGGGTATTGTAAAGAAAAAATATTCAAAAACTACTTAATATTTTTTAAGTATTTTTCAATCTCACCCTTTTCTGTACATTTCATGCCCTCTTTCCACGGTCCTGAGGATATGACGACAAGAAGCGGAGCATCGCTTTCCGCCTCATGGTCAGAAACCCAGGATACGAAGCTGTCCTTGAGCTGTGGAACTACTTCAGAGAATCCTGAAAGGATGATAACGGAGAAGGAAGCAGAACTGATCCATCTTTTCAGTGTCTCGGAACCACCTCCGACGCTTACATCGCCTTTTACCTCTCGGCATAGGCCGGTTGCAGAGCCTGAGAAGACAAGCTCTGCAGATCTGTATTGCTTGAGATCCGGGATGTTTTCCGCTTCTGCATAGATAATCTTTGACATACTCACCTCAACAGATAATCATAAACCGAAAGCTCTTGTGATGGGATCTCAGGAGTCTCTACCTCGCTTACAGTGAACTGGCTCAGAGCCTCATCATTGCGTCTTTTAAGCGTATTGAGATCATCCAGGAGCTTTCTGACGTCAGCATTCGCAGAGAATGCGGAAACATCCTGCGCTATGCTTATCGCGCCATCGAAATCACCGGTGGCAGCAGTAAGAAGTGCTGAATTGTACCCGGACGGAACATGGTGCGCTGTTTCCCAAAGCGAAAGGAAAGCGCTTATTGCGTCCTTGTATCTGCCATCCTTGGCAGCATCATACGCTGTCTCTGCAGCTTCAAGCTTTGGCTTATTGTCCATCAGGGATACATCGTAGCTTCTTTCCGTCGGCACGAATGAACGGATTATGCCTTCATTGAAACCACGTATCATCCTTCTCAAAAGGATTTCAACACCATCGAAGCGAGGCCAGTAAGGATCGAATGATTCTGTCCGGGAATCGGAATCGATGAACGTCCTTGTTGCTACTATGCGGTCAGTTGCCGTATCGACGATTGATATCGAATAGCGGACAGAGACGCGCTGCCTGACATAATAATCATACCAGTATTCGGTTCTATACTCTTTATGCTCGTCATCCCATACAAGATCAGAGTTGCGGCGCGTGTATATGCGCTCTTCGACTGACATATCCTCAATACGCGGTATCATCACAGCATCATAGCCCATGTCCTTAAGCCGCTCAGATACCCTATAGCCAGAGTTTACGACCCAGGCAGTCGAAGTGGGATCGAGAAGATTGAAATAACGCGTATTGGTCAGGGTTGAGTAAAGCTGATCCGTTGCATACTCAGCGACTGAGCTGGAAATGCCGGATGTATAGGACGAACGTACCTGTACATGCCCAGCCATCACATCAAGCCCTGCAATCCAGTGAGATGTTGGAATGTAACCGCGGTACTGTACGACAGGCATCACTGCAAGATTCCTATACGGGGCCATATTCACATCAGATGGATAAAGATAATCTATCCTGACGCTCGTCTGGCAAGCAGTGAGGAAAAGAAGCGCAGCAAATGCAAACAGAGAAAGAAAGAGTCTTTTCATACCATATAGTTCCTATCAGAAAGCCGGAGGGCCTCCATGGTCGCTGTTACCATCGGCTTGATGCTTGCGCATCCCTTGCCGCCTTTTTCCAATCCTGCATCTCCGATGATCCCAAGGCGCAGGAAAGGCAATCCCCAGGTAAGCATATATGCCTCATCGGGAGAGGCGGAAGCAGATGCCGCATATCCTATAGTCGCAGTCATGACAAGCACCGCAGAGTACTCACCAACTGCGGCATGGCGAAACAGAAGCTCTGCAGATACAGGGCCTACGACATCAATGCCTATCTTCCTGGCAATCTCTATAGCTGGGATTATGACATCACCTTCTTCCTTGCCGGTCCATTCTCCATCGCGGTCTGCAGGATTGAGAGAGCACACAGCAATCGGTTTATCCTTATCGAAGAACTTTGAGACCTTAAGCGAATCAATAGAGACAAGAGCCTCTATTATATTCTCCCGTGTCACTGATGAAAGTGCCTCCGCAAGGGAGCGGCGATGCGTGAGCGAGAAGATATTCATCTTTCCGGCAACTATCATGTTTATCAGTCTGGAAGAGGATGCAAACCTGGACAGAAGTGAAAACACCGACCGTTCCTCATACCCCGCAAGCTCCAGAGCCTTGGATGAGACAGGACTCGTAAGAAGTGAGGATGCAAGCCCATTCTGGATGATCGATACAGCGCTATGCAGCGCCTCATAGCTTGCCCTGCCTGTCTCTGCGGAAACAGCACCATATCTGAATCCTGAGATATCTATTGAGGAAGACCGATAGAAAATAAACTGCACGCCCTTCTCTTCTGCCCTCTGCAGATCGTCCTCATCCTCTGCAATGTATGAAAAGCATGGATCGATGGAGAGGTCGGAAGCTGTATGGCTGAAAACCCCTTCATCGCCCGTTACGATCACACCGCCATCGAATGTATCGGAAAGGGCTTTCGTTGCTTTTAGAATCATCTCTGGGGATGTGCCTGCTGCCTCACCCATGGAAAGGACTATATATCTGTACATATGTGCATGATACCACAAGAGCGGGAACAAGGATATAATGCAATCATGTGCTGTGACGATTATTCATTGGACAAAGAAGATGAGGAGGAAGGCTCCTTCTCATATATCCCGAAGCTTCCAGACAGCTCCGAATATGAAACCGGAGAAAGCGAATATGGAGATCTTGACGATGAGGAATTCGATATAGAGTTCTGAAGGATATTGACAATGCAAGGTGTTCTTTCTTATAGTAACAGTGTTACTAAGGAGAGAAACAAATGAAAAAGCTGTTCACGTTCGTATCAATAATGCTGATTGCACTCATTCCTGCATTCTCACAAGGAGCCGGGGAAAAGGATGACGGAGTTCTCCGCATCGGGATATCAAAGCTCCTGGCACACCCTGCGCTGGATGCGATTGAGAATGGGATAAAGGATTACCTTGCCCAGAATGGCGTAGAAGCTGTTTTTGACACGCAGAATGCAAACGGCGAGATCAGCACAGCTTCATCGATTGCACAGCTTTTCAAGGATGAGGGCTGTGACATAGTCGTGGGAATCGCAACCCCGACAGCACAGGCCCTTGCAAACACTTTCGAGGATATCCCGGTGGTATTTGCATCAGTTACTGATGTCCCAGCTGCAGGGCTTGATGGAATAGAGAATGTATGCGGAGTATCTGATGCCGTACCTCTTGAAGAGCATTTCAGCCTGATAGAGCGTCTGACAGGAGCAAGGAGAATCGGGATGGTCTATACATCCGGAGAGGCCAATGGGATAGCGATGATGGAGGCAATGAAGGCAATCTGCGAAAGAAACGGGGCTGAATTCGTCGCAGCATCGGTTTCAAACTCAGCAGAAGTGAAGATGGCCGCGGAATCGATAGTCGAGAGAATCGACGCAATGTACGTCGCAACGGACAATACCGTAGTATCTGCAATATCATCGCTTTCAGATACATGCAGAGATCAGGGCGTGCCTCTTTTCAGTGCAGACACTACATCAGCATTCGGATCTGATGTGCTTATCGCCGGTGGCTTTGATTATTATGCATCAGGGCTCCTCACAGGAGAGCTGATAAAGAGAATCATAGATGGAGAGACCCCAAGCGAAATCGGGACTGTATTCCTTACTGACCTCGAGCTCTACATAAATATGGATACAGCTGAAACGCTTGGAATAACAGTCCCCACAGACATGCTTGAAAGCGCTGCCTACATCATCAAGGATGGAGAGAGCATGAGCATCTGACTCATGCTTTCTGCCAAAGCTCCTTTATATAGTCGAGGCTATACTGAAGCTTTCCCTTCGTGTCCATCTCATTGCTGAAATCCTCCAGCGATATCGTCCCATCATAACCGGTTCTCTTAAGCTCCTTGAAGAACCGGGCAAGATCAGCCTGACCTTCCTTGAGCGGAACCCATACACGTTTCCAGCGAAGCGCGCCGAACTCATCCCTGCCATCTTCTTCCAGGCGGCCATTCTTTATATGTATATGGGCAACATACGGGCCAAGGATCTCGAAGACCTTGCGGTAGTTCTCATATCCTTCATTCACCATATTGCCTGGATCCACGATGATGCCTATGCACTCTGGATCACAGCCTTCGATAAGACGGATTGCAGAGCTTGCGCTTGCGAATATATTGTCATGATGTATCTCAAAGACAATCTTGACACCATATTCCCTTGCCAGCGCCTCAAGCTTCTTTATATTCTCCTTTGTCTCCTTGAAGATCTCGGTATACGGTCTCTGGTTCTCATCATAAGTGTAGTTGTCGGTGAAAAGCCTTATCTGCTTTACGCCGATAGCCCTTGCCGCATCAAGAACCGGGATAAGCTCATCTTGCTTCTCTGGTGTAAGGTATGTAGTGAATCCAGTTATATGAAGCCCTGCATCATCGCAGAGTTTCTTCAGAGGCCCAGCTATCTCCCCTATTCTCTTTATGTCGACAGTGCTCCTGTTCCAGATCCAATAGCGTCTGTCATATGGGATATCATCAGGCTTTTCATCAGGAATCTCTGCAACTCGCCACTCAACAGCGTCATAGCCAATGCCCTTGAGGATATCCACGCTTTCCTCGAGCCCATACTCAGGCATGCATACGGAAAAAACTCCAAGCTTCATCATCTTCTCCTCTATTATGTATTCAGATTAACACTGCTGAGGTTCTCTTTCAAAGAAAAACAACAAGCATCAATCCGGAATAAATTATGAATATTTATTCAAAACGCGCATACATGACATTGAACTGCAAAATTGCTTTTTATATAGTTTACTTAACCTGAATGGAGGTTTCAAAGATGAAGAAACTGATTGCTATACTGCTTACGCTTCTTGTATCTTTCTCGCTTGTGGCAGGAGGAGCAAGGGAAACAGCGGACGATGGATCCACGCTCATTGGAGTATCAAAGCTCCTTTCGCATGCAGCGCTTGATGCTGTAGAGCAGGGTCTGCAGGATTATCTTGCGACAACTGACCTGAACGTAAGATATGACTTCCAGAATGCAAATGGAGATATCTCAACAGCAGCATCCATCTCACAGCTTTTCAAGGATGAGGATTGTGATATCGTAATCGGAATAGGAACAGCAACAGCCCAGTCGCTTGCAAATACATTCGCAGACCGCCCTGTGCTTTTCGCCGCTGTAACAGACCCAGCTGATGCAGGGCTTGTCGAAGATAATTTCACGCCAGACCCGGAGTCCAATATCTGCGGCGTCTCTGACATGACACCTGTAGAGGAGCAGATAAAGCTTCTCAGCGATATCACGGGAGCGAAGGTCATAGGAAACGTATACTCATCAGGAGAGCAGAATGGAGTCGTGCTGATGGAGATGGCAAAGGCTGCCTGTGAAAAGCTTGGCCTTGAGTTCGTTCCCGTCGCAGTCTCCAATTCCTCTGAGGTAATGATGGCTACACAGTCAATAATCGATCGTGTCGATGCTATCTACATCGCAACAGACAACAACGTCATATCCGCGATTTCCGCAATCGATGATGTCTGCACATCAGCAGGAAAGCCTCTTCTTTCCGCAGACCCATCCGGCATCGATGGCCTGAACTGCATGATTGCATGGGGCTTCAACTATTATGCAATCGGCGTTGCCCTTGGTGAGCAGGTTGAGGCAATCATCAACGGCACTGTTCCTGGCACGCTCGGAACTGAGATCCTTTCAGATCTTTGGGATTTCGAACTCTGGTTCAACCTTGATACAGCCGCAGACCTAGGCATTGAGATTCCGCAGGAATACCTTGATATGGCCCAGGTCGTCATCAAGGACGGAGTGAAGACAGAGAAATAATTATCTGCTAGAATCCATGAAGGCCGCCTTCAGGCGGTCTTCTCTCTTTGAGGTTTATATGATTGAAGGTATTTTCGTAGAAGGTCTTATTTTCTCGATCATGGTCCTTGGCATCCTGATAAGCTACAGGATACTTGATCTGGCAGATCTGACATGTGATGGCTCAGTTGCCACAGGTGCGGCTGTTGCAACAATGTGCATCGTAAACGGACTTGGTATTACAATGGGTCTTGTCATGTCATTCCTGGTTGGAATCCTCTGCGGGCTTGTGACGGCAACGATACATAACAAACTCCACATCCCCGGGCTTCTTGCAAGTATTCTGACAATGACAATGCTCTACTCTATAAATCTGAGAATCCTTGGGAACAAGGCGAATGTCTCACTGGTGCGCGTAGATACGCTCTATCGTCTTTTTCCGAAGGCCTTCTCATTCCTGCCTAGCGATTTTGCATCTCTTGCAGGCACGCTTCTTTTCGTGCTTCTCGTAAAGGTGCTGATGGATGTCTTCTTCCGCTCAGACATCGGAATGGCTATAGGAGCGCTTGGAGGAAATGAGCAGGTAATACTCTCACAGGGAATGAACCCAGCCGTTCTCAAGCTCATAGGGCTGGGGCTTTCAAATGGCCTTATAGCTCTCTCAGGTGGACTGTTGGCGCAGTATCAGGGCTTTGCGGACGCCAACCTCGGACAGGGCATGGTCGTTCAGGGACTGGCAGCTATAATGATCGGGGAGTTCCTCTTCTCATCAAACCGCATATCCCTGATAACGCTGCGTGCTGTTTTCGGAGCTATAATCTACAAAGCACTGATGTTCCTAGGAAGGAAATATGGCTATCTGGTGGGAATAACACCGAATGACTTCAAGCTCCTGACTGGAATACTTGTCATAATCTCCCTCGCAGTCGCACAGACAAGGGCAATGGCCTCGAACAAAGGTGCAAGGAAGAAGGCAATTGCAAGGGTAACAGGAAAGGAGGGAAAAGATGCTTGAAATCAGCCATGTAACAAAGGTTTTCTTTCCAGGAACAGTGAATGAGAAGGTTGCGCTCGAGGATATAAACCTGACAGTGAACGACGGAGATGTCATCTGCGTAATCGGCTCAAATGGCTCTGGAAAATCAACGCTTTTCAATATGATTGCCGGAACCTTCCCTGTCACATCAGGGACAATCAAGCTTGCAGGCAAGGACATCACCCACGCTCCTGAGTATAAAAGGGCATTCAATATAGGGAGGATATTCCAGGACCCGACAAAAGGCACAAGCGCAAACATGTCCATACAGGACAATATGAATCTGGCTTCATCCAAGGGAATGAAAGGATTGAGGTTCGGACTGACGAAAGAGCGCAAGGCCGCATTCAGGAAGATGCTTGAGTCGATTGGACTTGAGGATAGGATGGAAGACAATGTCGGTCTTCTTTCAGGAGGACAGAGACAGGCACTGACACTCCTTATGACAACGCTTTCGCATCCCCAGCTCATGCTCCTTGATGAGCATACCGCGGCCCTGGACCCAAGGAATGCCGAGATCGTCATGAATCTTACAAAGGAGTATATAGAGCGCGACCATCTCACGGCGATGATGGTAACGCACAATATGCAGTTTGCTATTGACTATGGCAACAGACTGATTATGATGGATGAAGGCCACATCATCCTGGATGTAAGCGGAGTTGAGAAATCAAAGCTTACGGTACAGGGACTTGTAGCTGAGTTCAGGCATATAAGGAACAAGGAATTCGACTCGGACGAAGGACTCCTGACGAAGTGAGTTATGAAGCATCAGTACTCAGGCAGGGAACTTTATTCACTTATAATCCCGCTTATAGCTGATTCATTCCTGAGCATCCTTATCGGCATGGCAGACACTGTAATGGTGTCAACATGCGGGGAAGCTGCAGTTTCAGGCGTATCACTGGTCGATTCAATATCAAACCTGCTCATAAACCTATTCAGCGCCTTTGCGACAGGGGGCGCTGTTGTTGTCTCGCAGTACCTTGGGCGTGGAGACGACGGCAATGCAAGGGTAAGCGCAAAGAATCTCATATATATATCTGCTGCAATATCCATAATGATGACGCTGATTGTCCTTCCTCTGCGAAGGGAAATCATAAACACATTCTTCGGAACGATAGAGGATAGCGTGCGCATATATACAGATGAGTACTTTGTCCCTATCCTCCTCTCATATCCATTCCTGGCACTCTACTCTGCCCTGACAGCGCTCTCAAGGGCTGAGAACAGAAGCTTCAGGACAATGGGAGTCTCCGCACTGATGAACGTTATGAACATAGGAGGCAACGCCATCCTGATATATGGAGCGGGAATGGGACCACGGGGAGCTGGCATCTCATCTCTCCTTTCAAGAATAGCGGGCTTTGCCGTGATGGCATACATGCTTCATAAGAAAAGCGATATACTAAGCATCAGCGGGATAGTGAAAGGTCCGTTTGATCTCTCCATAATCAAAAAGATACTGAGAATAGGAATACCTGCCGGACTTGAAGGCACAACGTTCCATATAGGAAAGATAATGGTCCAGGCCCTGACTGCATCCCTTGGCACATCAGCGATTGCCATCAATGCTGTTGCCGCTAACTTCAACGCATATTCGAACATCCCGGGAAACGGCATAAACCTTGCACTGATAACGATTGTCGGGCAATGCAGGGGAAACGACAACTTCAAGGATATAAGCTATTACACAAAATACCTCCTGATGCTTGTCTATGCTTCAACCATCGCTATAAACATCCCATTCTTCGCATTGGCGCCGAATGTGATATCAATATATGGGCTTGAGCCATCATCGCTTGCTGAGGCTGTGCCGATATGCCGGCTGTGCCTTGTTGCCTGTTCCATGGTATGGCCTCTTGCGTTCTCGCTCCCGAATATGCTCAAGGCTGTCGGGGACGTTCGCTATATCCTCTTCGCATCCTTCTCGTCCATGTGGATATTCCGAGTTGGAGGGGCATATCTTATGGTCAGGCTCTTCTCAATGGGCGTTGAGGCAATATGGTACGCGATGTACCTCGATTGGATAGCTCGCGCAGTATTGTTCTCGCTGCGTGTAATCAGCGGAAGATGGAAGACGAAAAGGGTCATATGAAATTGACAGAAGCGCTATATCAATGGTAGCTTTACAGAAGCTGTTTCTATTGTAGATGCATGCTTATACCAACTGAAAAAGAGGTTTTAGAAATGCCTTCAGATAATCAAAAGGGTATTGAATTCCCACAGCATGAACACGATAAGCAGAAAGGTGGGAAGAAACATCAGAAGAAATCCATAGGATGGATAATCGGAGTCATCGTCCTTATCCTTATCTCAGTTACATTCATCCTTCCAACAACAGCGCTCTCTGGAGGTAATGCTTCCATAGAATTCGGAAGATACAACGGTGAGAAGATTGAGCTTGAATACGGGAATTTCTTCTACAACCAGATTTCCTCACTCGCATCGCAGTATCCTATGGATGCGACAAACAGCTTCCAGATCTACTATCAGGCATACTATACAACAGTATTTGAGACAGCTCTGCGCCAGATGGCTGAACAGGCTGGAATCAAGGTGACTGACTCAATGGTAAACGATGCAATCATCCAAAGCGGTCAGTTCACCAACGAGAATGGTGTCTTTGACCCTGAAGTCTACAGGAATGCGCCACAGGTAGAGAAATCCGCTGTAAGGACACAGATCCAGGATGTCCTCCCATCACAGCTTGTACTCAGCGATATCTCATCTGTAAAGACTTCAGATGCGGAAAATGAGTTCGTGGCAGCCCTCAACGCAAACACAAGGGCATTTGAGTATATAACAGTAGGAGCTGAGACATATCCTGACACTGACACATGGGCATATGCAGAAGCAAATCCAGCTCCATTCCAAAGCATGGACCTTTCTTCGATAACAGTTGCAACTGAAGATGAGGCAAACACGATCCTTGCATCAATCGAAAGCGGAGAGACAACATTCGAGAACGCTGCAACGGAAAGCTCCACAGATAGCTATAGCGAGAGCGAAGGAGAGATGGGAAGCGTCATGTTCCTCACACTCGAAGGACAGCTTGTTGACAGCACGAACGCAGAGACTATCTTCTCCGGCTCTGTCGGTGATATAACAGGCCCATTCCAGACATATTCAGGATATACCCTATACAGGATAAACAGCGAAGCCGCTGCACCTGACCTTGAGGAGCTTGATACACTCAATGCTGTCAAGAACTATATAGCATCGCACGATGCAGAGACAATGAACGCTTATCTTCAGACAAAGGCTGATGAGGTTTACCAGACAGCTCTTGAGAACTGGGATGAAGCTGCATCTGTCTACGGCGTTACCGTAACTGAAGTCGGAGCAGCTGCACCTAACCCGGCATTGTCGTCAATGATCAATGGTCTCTCGATAACAGATCCAGACCACAGGCTTTCAAATGCAGTGTATGGCAATGAGGACTACAACAGAGAACTCTTCACATCAGAGATCGGCAGCGTTGCAAGCCCTGTGCAGTCTGGCAATGCATATATCATCACACGCTCTGTTGAGAGCGAGAGCCCGAGCGACCTGCAGTCTTCCTATATCACATCGCTCTATCCATCATTCTTCGTGCCGTATGTAACGCAGTCAGACCTACAGTCATCTGTGATGTCATCAGACGGCTTTGAAGATAACTTCGTGGATGTATATTTCTCATCAATCGTTGGCTGATCTGAGACATATACGAAAAAGGCGGCTTCGGCCGTCTTTTTTTGCTATAATACAATCATGGAGTACGAAAAGACTGTTCAGGCACCATTGCTTAACGCAGACAGAACCCTTTCGGATGAGGGATGGGCAAGATCGTGCCTTTGGACATACTCAAGGAAAGAAGCAAGGACACAGGGGCTGAGGGAAAGCGATAGCTATTTCATCGCAGATAAAGAGCGTGGATTCATAATGCTCTTTGATTTCGCCGTAAACGGACTCAAGGCAAACAATAAGATAATCTTTGTCGATACATCGACTGGTAGATATGCCTATGTTCTGTCAGGCAAGGTGATACTTAGGAAACAGTCACCTCTGCCAGAGAATGTCGACACGGACAGTGAAATAACATTTGCTGAGTATTCATCCACGATGGCTGCTGTAAAAAGAGGAACAAAGAGGCAGCTTCTGATAACAGCCCCATATATAGAACTCCCAGATGGGAAGGTTGGACTGAAAGCCCACATCGAACTCGACAGGAAGGGACATGAATCCATAAGCGCGGCATTTGCAGAAAAGGACGATAGGACAAAATGGGCACTGAGGACAATCGAAAGCCCCCTCAGCGCTGAAGGGATAATCTTCGCCGGCCATAATCCTATAATGCTCTCCCCTTCCGCTACAGCGGCATTCAGCTATTATCGTTCCAGGCTCTCGCGCACAACAACATCCGCGATGATAATAGGCAACCGATGGAGCATAACAGCGGGAGAAGACAGGTACATGAATGCAATCACATATGATGGCAGGATAGAAAAACTCGGATCTATGCTCTTCACCCGCATGGGTGATAGATGGATCGCAAGCGAAGAGAACAGCCGCATCAGGATAGAAGCTGTGACGATAACAGGGCTCAGCGATCAGGATAAGACAATGGAATTCATACGTTGCTCTGGTTCATTCGAAAGGGAAAATGGAGAGGTAGTGGAATTCAATGATGCAGAGGGAATCATCTATTACGCAGGAGTATAGACAGAGCCCGCTATTTTGATACAATGACGACATATGGATGAATTACTCCCAGCTTTTAAAGCATTAGGCCTTACAGAAGAGACACTGAAGGCATTGAAGGAAAAGGGCTTTGAGGAGCCCACAGAGATACAGAAGCTTGCAATTCCCCGCCTCTTGGAGGAAGGAACGGAAATCGTAGGGCAAGCTCAGACAGGAACAGGAAAGACAGCTGCATTTGCCATTCCTATCCTTGAGACAATAGATGGCTCCTCCCAGACAGTCCAGGCATTGATCCTCGTACCTACACGGGAACTGGCAGGACAGGTCGCAGAGGAAATAGGATCGCTGCGCGGGACAAGGAAGCTTGAAGTCACACCGATATATGGTGGAGCAAGCATGGAAGCACAGCTGAAGAAACTGAAGCGCGGCGTGCACATTGTCGTCGGAACACCTGGACGGATACTCGATCATATAAGACGTGGATCGCTTAAGCTTGAGAATCTGAAGTTCATGGTTCTCGATGAAGCTGATGAGATGCTGGATATGGGCTTTATCGATGACATCGAGCAGGTTCTCCGCGCAGTTCCTGAAAAGAAGCGCATGCTCATGTTCTCTGCGACAATGCCACCTGAGATCATGAAGCTTGCTGAAAGCTTCATGAAGAACGCAGAGGTCATCCGCACACAGAAGAAAGAGAGCGCAACGCTCAGCGCCGACCAGATCTATTACGAAGTAAGGGAGTCTGATAAACTCGAGGCTCTTACAAGAATCATAGATAAGGAAAGCGATTTCTACGGTGTGGTGTTCTGCAGGACAAAGCTCCAGTGCGATGAGATCGGAGGAAAGCTCCGAGACCGTGGATACGATGCAGCCTCACTTCATGGAGATCTATCACAGAGAGAGCGTGAGCAGATACTCAAGAAGATGAAGGATCATCAGATATCCATACTTGTTGCAACAGATGTCGCAGCAAGAGGGTTGGATATCCAGGATCTTACCCATGTGATAAACTACTCCATTCCTCAGGATCCAGAGATCTACATCCATCGCGTAGGACGTACCGGAAGAGCGGGAAAGAACGGAACGGCTATAACATTCATAACCCCTTCTGAGGCAAGGAAGTTCTCGTTTATCAGGAAGGCATCCAGAGCCGAGATCAGAAAGGAAGAGATACCGAAGGCTGAGGATATAATCGAAGGAAAGAAAGCCAGGATTACAGCCCAGGTTGAGGAAGCCCTTCTTCAGGAACCGAAGAATGACTATCTCGATATAGCACGCAAAGTACTCATCGGACGCGATCCAGAAAGTGCATTCGCAAGCCTTCTCGGGTACTTCTACCGCAATGAGCTTGACATAACGCAATACAGGAAGATCGAGGCCATCGCACCGAAGGCAAAGAAGGAAAGGGACAGGAAGAGAGACAAGGAAAGGAAGCCGCTTGAGGAAGAGGGCACAACAAGGCTCTTCATCGCAAGAGGCAGGAAGGACGGACTTACCAAGGGAATGCTTGCAAACATCATAATCGAGCAGTCCGGAGTAAGAGACGAGGATCTTTCAGATATCGAGGTGCATGATGACTGCTCTTTCGTAAGCGCCCCCTATTCTATCGCAGAGCGCATCCTCAAGTCCTATGCGGAGCGTACCGTAAAAGGCAAGCCGATTGTCACACGTGCAAAGCAGGAGAAGAAAGCCGAACTGAAGAGAAAAGCTTCAGGCAAGCGCGATGCAATGAAAGGCAGGAAGAGAAGAAAGGACTGGGAGGATGATTTCCAGCCATACGGCAGGGATACAAGAGATGGGGATGACGGCCGTCTTTCATTCCCTGAGAGAAAACGCAGCAAGGCAAAGAGAGGAAGAAGGAGATGAAGAACCATTACTCTTTTCTGATCGTTGGCTCAGGCCTTTTCGGATCGGTATTCGCCCATGAAGCTATCAGGAAAGGGCATTCCGTGCTTGTGATTGAAAAGAGAGATCATATCGGTGGAAACATCTATACAGAGAAGAAGGACGGCATAGACATACACGTTTATGGCGCCCATATCTTCCATACATCCGATAAGCTGATCTGGGATTACGTTACATCCCTGGTCCCGTTCCATCCGTTCATAAACTCCCCTATCGCGAATTACAAAGGCCAGATACTCAACATGCCGTTCAACATGAACACATTCTCAAGAATGTGGAACATAGCGACGCCTGACGAGGCAATGGCGATAATAAACGAACAGCGGAAGGAAATAAAAGGAGAGCCAAGGAACCTGGAGGAACAGGCTATAAGCCTCGTTGGCCGTGATATCTACGAAATACTTGTAAAAGGATATACGGAAAAGCAATGGGGCAGAAGCGCAGCAGAGCTTCCTCCTTCGATCATAAAGCGCCTGCCTGTAAGATTCACCTATGACAACAACTACTTCAATGATATATACCAGGGGATACCTGATGATGGGTATACAGCCCTCATTGAGTCGCTGCTTGATGGCGCTGATGTAATCACTGGAGAGGATTATCTTGAAAAGCGTTCATATTGGGACTCCCTTGCTGATAGGACGCTTTATACAGGATGCCTGGACAGACTCTATGGCTATGAATACGGAAAGCTGCAGTACCGCTCCGAGATATTCAGACAGGAAAGGATTGAGAAGGAGAATTATCAGGGCGTTGCTGTCGTGAACTATACCGACAGGGAAACAGAGTGGACAAGGATAATCGAGCACAAGCATTTTGCGAAGCATCAATCCCCTGTTACCTGGATCAGCCGTGAGTATCCTGTTGACTACGAGAAGACAGACGAACCTTTCTATCCTATAAATGATGACAGCAACAATGCATTATACAGGAAATACAGGGAAAGGGCGGAAAAAGAGGAACGCCTTATAATAGGAGGCCGTCTTGCCGACTATGCGTATTACGACATGGACAAGACGGTTGAAGCTGCTCTGAAGCTTGCTCAGATATGCGTATGATCCTCGTCATAGCGGGAAGAGAGAAGGTGGCGCATGAAGCCATCTTCTTTTTTCAGCATCTTTGAGCCCCTTGTTATCTTGCAAAGGGACAGGCCACGCTTTGCAGCAATCTCCCTTTGAGGCTTTCCCTTGTAGATATCATCCATCAGAAGCCAACGTGTGACAAAGTCCTTCTTCTCGGATTCTGTGAACATATCATCAAAAAGAGCCTTCATCTCACCTGGATCGGTTGTTGAGGAAAACACGCTTATTATATCTTCATAGGCCGCCATTGCTTCCTCTTCGGGGGTTGGAGGCACGACCTTCTTTCTTTTTCTATCTACAGTATCCATATAGAAAGAGTACGAGGAGAACGCTGACAAGTCAACCCTGCAGAATCTCAAAGCGCTGGTGAGAAAAGACGGAGGAAATATCTTGCTATGCGCTTTATCAGGCCAACGTCCTTCGCATCTGAAATAGTCTGTTCCTTTGACATCTCGAAGGTTTTCAGGAAGTCCTTCTTCACCGCATCGACAATCGAGGAACGGAAGAACAGCACAGAAAGCTCGAAGTGGAGATAGAACGATCTGAAGTCGATATTCGTAGTTCCGACAACAGCAACATCATCGTCGACAAGGAATGTCTTGGAATGTATGAAGCCAGGGATATACTCATAAATCCTCACACCTGATTCCAAAAGCTGCAGATAGTTCGAGCGCGACACCTCAAACACGGTTTTCTTATCAGGATAATGAGGTGTTATGATCCTCACATCAACGCCTGAGCGTGCGGCTATCGAAAGAGCCTCTATCATTGAATCATCAGGAACAAGATAAGGAGTTGTTATCCATATATTCCGTTCAGCCATGCTTATCATCTTGAGATAGACATTCTCCGTAGTTGTATCAGCATCCAGCGGATTATCCCCGAATGGCTGGACAAAGCCATCGCTTCTCCCCTTCTCGGTCGGAAGATAATATGCAAGATTATCCTTTCCACCTGCGACTCCCATCCACATCTCAAGGAAAAGAAACGTGAAGTTCATCACCGCAGAACCTTTTATCTTAACGGCATTATCCTTCCAATACCCAAAGCGTATGACATCATTCGAATACTCATCAGAGAGATTCAGGCCACCTGTATAGCAGATATTCCCATCGATATCGAAGATCTTCCTGTGATCCCGGAAATTAAGACGTGGATTGAAATGGAAGCGCACAGGGTTGAACGCCACAGCTTTCAGCCCCTTTTCCCTCAGCTCTCTGTCATAGTGCTTTGGAAGAGCGCTTATAGATCCCATATCATCATATATGACACGGACATCCACGCCCTCTTTCACTTTCTTCTCAAGCTCGGAAAGTATAAGTGACCACCAATGCCCCTTACCTATTATGAAATACTCTATGAATATGAATCTCCGTGCTTTCCTTACCTCTTCCAGAAGATCGATAAAGAATGCGTCAGCATACTCAAAGTACGTGCATTCGGTATCGAGCCATGCATCCATTCCCGTAGAGTTCTTCACAAACAGAGAGAGCTTCCTGAATTCAGGAGAAAGAGCATAAAGCTCCTCATCTGCATTCTGAGGTATCGAATCCTCACGAGGCAGTGATCGTCTGAATGCCTCTGTCTTCTTCCTGGAAAAATACCCCAGCTTCTTATTCGCCATAAGAAAGTACAGGACTGCACCGTATATCGGGAAAATGCATATGAGGAATATCCAGACAGTACGGTAAGCTGGTTTTTCAGGTCTTGTGAAAACAACGAAGCTCATTATTATCGAGAAGATATAGAGAACTATGAAATAGCCCTTCACATAACTTGCCCAGAACACAAAATAGGCAATGACCGCAAACTGCAGGATAAAGGCAAGCACAGACCAGAAAAGCCGTGATGTAAAGAGCTTGAAAAGCTTTCTCATTTCCTATCCCTCAGAGAGAATTCACAGCCACAGTAGTCCTGCCTGTAAAGCCCCAGGCTTTTTGACAGAAGGATAGATCTGTTGAATCCGTCCTTCTTCTTGAAATCTATCTTCTCAAACCCCGGGAACTGCTCACCTATGCTGAAGATAGCAGGGCTGGACTTGAATCGTGATACAGTAAGCGTCGTGGTGAAGGAATCAATGCCAAGCTCCCTGGCCTTCTCTGCGGCTCTGGCAAGATTGAAGCGGAAACACAGCAGGCAGCGCTCTCCATGCTCTCTATCCGCTTCGTGCCCTTTCACTGCATCAAGCCATGCATCATGATCCCATTCATCCAGTATGACGCTCAGACCATAATGATGAGCTACAATGAGAAGATTCTCATATCTTTTCATGAATTCTTCATATGGAAAGATATTGCTGTCCGAAAAGAACAGAACAGGCTCATATCCTTCAGAAACAAGCCTCTCTATGCTGGCCGTTGAGCAAGGCCCGCAGCATACATGTACCAATATCCTCTTTCCCATAGTCTGAGAGGATGATAACATACTGAAAATCAAGACACAATGGTAGGTTAAAAATGAGAAAATATAAACAAGTACCGGCTATAGTGCTGTTTGTGATTGCATTTGGGCTTTCTACCTTGGATGCAGTACCTAGAGCTATCATCCTTGTGCTGCTCGCTGCGGCAGTGGTCATGCTGGCGCTCTCATCAAGGAGTTCTTACTATTTCAGCAAGGCCTCAAAGATAATCAGGGAAAAGGACGTATCACGCTTTCCGGAAGCTGTTGGATACCTGAATAAGGCAATAGATGCAGGAATGCCAGAGAATTATCTTGTGATAGCAGCATCTGTGCTTATGCAGTACGGAGATCAGGAGAAAGCGAGGAAAGCACTTGAAAGCGTTGTGGAGAGCCGCAAGAAAGAAACAGCGGCGCTTGCCAAGATCACTCTATCCATGTACTACTTTGCCAACGATGAGATAGAAAAGGCAATAGAGCTTTGCGAGAGCGCAAAAGAAGATGGATCAACAGATAGGAACCTCTATATAAACCTTGGTGTCTATTATCTCAGGATCGGAGACAGGAAGAACTTCAGGAAGAATGTAAAGGAAGCTGTTTCACGTTATCCATCATCCCCTGCTGTAATAGACTCGCAGTCGATAGTATACATGCTGGATGGCCGATGGGATCTGGCAGGAGCCGCCCTGTTCGCTATCTTCGACACACTCACGCCATCATTTGCAGATCCCTATGTCCACATGGCTTTCATACATATGCATTACGGGGAGATTGCAAAAGCACGGGAGGAGCTTGAGAAGGCTGAATCAACGCTATTTACGAATATTTCGGTGTATCAGCCTGAAATGATTGAGAAAATGAAGAAAGCACTGGAGACAAGCGATGAGATAATCCCGCTCATACAGGCTATCGAGAACGATATCACCGCAGCATCCTCAGGCCTTATCCCTGAATGGACAAAGGGAGAGAGCACAGATGAACGCACCCATCTTCCATCCTTCCCGGAAGAACCAGACTTCAAGAAGGCAGTACTGCCGGAGAAGGACATCGTGGACAACGATGATGAAGATGTGAATACCGAACTCACAGAAGCCGATGAGAAATGGCTGGAGCGGCACAAGGACTAATACTTCAGAGACAGGAGGAATGAGGCTGCAAAGTCATTTGCCCACGAATCATATCCAAGGCGGATCCTTATAGGCAGATCTACAAGCCCTATGAGCGAAAGCGCTGTCTGCAGCTCAACTCCTGTCGATACGCTGACCTCAGCATCACGTATCAGAAGATCGCAGTATATGCCAACCTCTGAGTTCTCGATGATCATAAACTCTCCGAATGTCGGTGAATATGGGATATCATAGCCAAAGCCAAGGGATACCATCGTTATATGGTACTGAGCTGGGGTTATGAAAGCTGCATCCTTTGCCACATTCGGGCTTGTGTATCCATCTGAAAGGAATAGAGGCACCCTGCCATCTCCATCGAAGCGCATCGCCAGCCTTGAGAATACCCTTGCATCTATATAAAGGGAATCTGCAGGAGGAAGCTTGAAACGTGCCGATACATCAACATCCATGAAGTGCCTAGGCTCTGCAAATCCATTCCCACGTGCGACCATCATGTAGCCCAGTGCGATATCAGGATTGAACCAATCCAGCACAAGGCTTCCATCAAAGAAACCAGTCAAGACCAACGCATCCCCACCATCAAAGTCCGTCCTGTATTCAAGGGACTCCTTGAAAGATACATCAAAAAGCCCTTCAGTCGCCCAGATAACCCAATCAAGGCCCTGTCTTGCATAGAGCTCTGGGATATACCATGGGTCATGATTGAAATCCAGAGACCCCTCAAGTGTAAGACGAAGGTTATCAAGAGGATAATAAGCTACATAGCCTTCAAGCATTGGATATGCACCTGCAGTCTGCGGTGTCACGAAATCAAAGGCAAAGCCAAGAGATACACCAGCTTCAAAGCCAAGATGCCTATAATCAAAATCAATGGCGAAATCTGAGCTGTTGTTCAGGTAGCGTCTGAAATCCCTATCAACATTCTCCTCAAAGCATATTCCCAGCGTATACGATGGTGATATAGCCTCAACACGCTGGAAGTACTTAAGCCCATGGGTTGCTGCTGCAATGCTCCCATCATATCCCCTGCGCAGCGTAGCCATATGCCTTGGCAGCTCTGTGCGGTATATCCCCTCTAGCTCATCAGCCATTCCGGATGCGCTTTCATATCCTATTTCCGCCATCTGCGCCATCTTGTCGAAGTCCATGAATGAGAATTGCTCGACATCACAGCGTATCCAGATGAAATCATCATGTGCTTTCATATCCTCGGCAGCTTTCTGGTTCTTCCCTATATCAAATGAGGAGTTGAGGATCGTGATTATGTTTCTCAGATTTATAGTTGCAAGGTTATAGAATGTCGTGGATACGATAACGGTATCAGAATACTCGAAAGCCGCATCTATCGGAGCTAGTGATATAACACCTCCATCGATAAGAAGGTGCCCGTTGTATTCACGAGGTGAGAAATAAGCAGGAAGAGCGAAGGACGCAAGAAGCACCTCTGTGAAATCACCTTCGCATATCCTTATCTCGCGCTTTGTTACAAGATCATCGCAGACAACCATCACAGGTATATCAAGATCTTCAAGGCGAAGGTCCGGTCCGACGACATTCTTTACAAGGGTTTCCAGTCCAGATGGCTGCAGAAGCCCACCTTCTATCGGCAATGTAAAGGAAAAGAGAGAAGAGAGATCTGCCGCGGTGAGGACTTCTATTATCTGATCAGGAGAAAGCCCTGCAGCATAAAGCAGCCCTATTATAGACCCCATGCTGTTCGAAACTATGAAATCAGGGACAATACCTGAATCTTCAAGATATGAAAGAACACCGAGATGAGCCAACGCCCTGGCACTTCCCCCTGTCAGGACCAGGCCTATCGGATCACGCTCTCCACGCGTTCTTTCAAGTATCCTTTCACGGAACTGCTCGTCTCCATATGTAACAGGAATATCTGAAATGATGATTGCTTCTGCATTATCATAAGATGCAGAAAAAACTGAAAAAGACAGACAAAGAACAACAATCAGCGCAACTAACCTTCTGAGCATATCAATACGATACAGGATAATCGGCAGATTGCCCATAGAGCAGGAACAAAATTGCACGTAAATCCTTGCTTGTCTTCAAACACTTTGCTATTATTCATAAGACATATCGCCGGCGTGGTGAAATTGGTAGACACAGTAGACTCAAAATCTGCCGGGGCAACCCTTACCGGTTCAAGTCCGGTCGCCGGTATTGCAACCAAGCATATAGCAAATAATTGGATTTTCAGGTAACAGGAATCTGTTACCAATAGTTATCTATCAACGTTCCTATTTTTGACTGTCTTAAGAAACATAGCGATAATATAAACAGAAAGAGGTACTGCCAATGACCGGTTTGAACCTCACCTATACAAGACTAAAAACCGTCCAGATAATCAAAACCAATATTCTTCAAACGTTGATATACTTGTGGAATCGAATAACTACACTGCATGAGAAATCATCTCGATGATTGTTATACAAGCATCAATTCTATGGATTGATCTTTTATTGCTTTTACGTATTCATCTCTCAATCCCTTATCCGTGATTATCAAATCAATATCACTCAGTGGACACACGAAGACTAATGCTGATGACTCAAATTTCTTGTGGTCTGTGACAAGTATCGTACGTCTTCCGCATTTCGTGATTTCCTTCTTAATCTCAACTTCCTGATAATTGAAATTATATATGCCATTTTTCGCATCTACCGCATCACAAGCCAAAAACGAAACATCAACTTTAAAATGCTTGATAGCTTCCTGGGTCAACGAACCAATCACAACACCGTAATCCCTTCTAATAAGCCCGCCTGTGAATATAACGGAAGATGAAGGATCAAAATCTACCGAATAGACGATTTCCAGGTTATCTGTCACAATTGTCAGATTCTTTTTTGAAATAAGCTCACAAGCTATGAAATATGTTGTAGAGCCAGAATCAAGAAAGATGCTTTGACCTTCTTTTACCTGTCCTGCTGCTTTCTTGGCTATCCTCTTTTTCTCATCCTGCATCAATTGCATCTTTTCATTATGAATGCGTTCATAGGTCGTTGATGTTGACCTTAAAGCCCCACCATGGACACGATCAATATAATTGCCATCAGCTAACACATCCAGATCTCTCCTTATTGTCGCTTCCGAAGCTCCAGTTTTCACTGCTAACTGATGGACTGTTGCAAACTCAGAAGAATTTATTGCTTCCAATATATTCCTTTGTCTATTATTCAAAACAATCTGAGACATTCACCCCTCTGAATCATCAAATGATGTTCTTAATCCTATTCACAATTCCATCAACATTCAATGAATGCAATTCAAAAAGGTCATCACAGCTGCCAGATCTGCCAAATACGTCATTTATACCATGAGTTATGACTTTGCCACGGCCAAGTTTAGCGACATACTCACACACTGCGCCTCCCAGTCCCCCTATTATATTATGATCTTCCACGGTCATTATGTTCTTGGTATCGCTTACAGCCTTCTCTATTGCGATTGTATCAATGGGCTTGATTGAATACATATCTACAACTCTTACGCTGATACCATCCTCTTTGATTCTTTCAGCTGCTTCAAGACAATGATGGACCATACGGCCACAAGCCATGAGAGTAATATCCGATCCTTCGAGAAGTACCTTGCTACCTCCAATGCAGAACTCTTCTGATTCATCATATAACTCAGGAGATGGTTGTTTTGTCAACCGCAAGTAAAACGGACCATATGTTTCTCCCGCAATACAAGTTAGTTTATAGGACATAATAGGTGTTGATGGAACAAGAATTCTTATGTTTGGAATGGCCCGGAATATAGCCATATCTTCTGTAGCCTCGTGTGTTGCTCCATCATATCCAGTTTCAATTCCACTATGAGTTCCGACAACTTTTACATCAAAATTATTATAACAAACCTGATTTCTGACTTGATCCAAGGCTCTCATTGATACAAAAACGGCAAAAGAACCAACAAAAACAGTGTTCCCACAGGAAGCAAGTCCTGCCGCAACAGAAACCATATTCTGTTCTGCTATTCCGACTTCGATGAATCTGCCAGGAAACTCATCGGCAAACTTCTGATAATTTAATGGTGAAATACAATCTGCATCAACAACAAAAATATTAGGATTTTTCCTAGCCATATCATATACGGCATTTCCATATGTAATCCTTGTGGAAATCATCAATGTGCCTCCTTTAACTGTCTCATAGCTTCAAAGTACTGCTCTTCGGATGGAACTGCGCCATGCCAAGTTGCACTATTTTCCATAAATGAAACTCCATTGCCTTTGGTTGTTTTAGCGATTATTGCGATAGGTTCATCAACTTTCTCATCAAACAAATGCTCAAAGCAATTAACCACATCTTCCATATCATTACCTTTATTTATAGTAACAACATGCCAGCCAAAAGAGGCAAACTTTTCCTGTGGTGATCCTATCGGCATAAGTTCCTCATTAGAGCCAGACATCTGAACTCCATTATGGTCAAGAATACAGACAAGATTTGAAAGCTTGTATTTTGCAGCACTCATCATGGCTTCCCAGATCTGTCCCTCCTGAAATTCACCGTCACCGATTAGGCAGTATGTCTTATAGCAAAGCTTTTTGAACTTAGCATTCAAAGCCATACCAACAGCTGCTGATAATCCCTGCCCCAATGGACCTGAAGACATATCTATACCTGGCGTTTTTATGTTAGGAGCTCCCTGAAGATGGCCACAGACATTCCGAAGCTTAGCAAGATCTTCAACAGGGAAAAAGCCTCTTCTAGCCAATGCTGCATACAAAATAGGAGCAGAATGTCCCTTGCTCAATACAAACCGATCCCTATCGATTTTACACGGGTTATCTTCATCAATATTCATAAACCTGAAATATAATGCTGTAATTATTTCAGCAGATGAATAACAACCTCCAATATGTCCAGATTTTGCTTTATAAATTGAATTCAATGTATCAATTTTCAGCTGCTTTGAAATATCTTTCAATTCACGAACAGTGCGCATTTCTACTCCTCCTTTCTTATGAACCTATTCAAAAAACGCGAAGATTCCTTTAACACATAACATCTGTCTGAAGGGTTATCATTCAATTCACATGTAATCCACCCATCATAACCGATAGCTGCCAACGAATTGAAAATTCTCTCAAAATTGATTATACCCTTCCCAAATTCAACGAAATTATCCAATGACAGCCTATCATCTTTATAATCCTTCAGATGGACTCTTTTGATTCTATGGCCAAGAATCTCTATCCAATGCTCAGGGATACCGAAAGGCATTACATTAGCCACGTCAAGGTAGACTTTCACATAATCTGAGCCTATCGAATCTATGAAGTCACGCATCTCTAAAGGAGACAGTAAGAACTTACTCCAAGTATTTTCGACACAGACAACAACTCCTGCACTTTCTGCATAATCTGAGATTCTGCAGAATGCTGATAGGGCTCTTTCATAAGCTTTATCATACCGTATCACCTCAGATGATGGATCATAAGAACATGCACTGTCTAAAGAATAATGAGGATGAAGACCTCCTACGCTATACTCAAATGACACAAAGCCAGGAATAGCAAGTATAGCCGACACCTCCAAACTTTGAGCCAAATCTATTTGTCGAACAAGCAGATCATAAGCTTTCTGACGTATCGTATGGTTATCACTGGTTAACGATGCTTCCCAATTCAAAGGACTTGTCAAAGAATTGATAGCTACGCCCGTATTCTGACTAATATGCTTGATTTGCGCTAAATCAGAAGTCTTTGAATCAATTTTGACTGCATCATTAGACAATATTACAAGCTCTATTCCATCAAAATCAAATGACTTAGCCAACAAGAATTTCTCCTCAATTGACGTATCTTTTGGAAACCCCCAATAGTGCATAGCTTTTTTCATAATTCATACCGCCCTAGTGGAAACTCTGGAGTGATTCTACTTGTCATTTCAGCAACTAATCCACCCAACGCCTCTATGTCCTTAATTGAAACAACTTCAACAGGAGAATGTGTATACCTTGCAGGAAACCCTAAATCGAGACAGGATATGCCATTTTGTTCCATCTGTATATATGCAGATTCTGTTATTATCCCAAGAGACGCAAAACGCTGCACCGGTATATTGTTTTCATGAGCTGTTTTCTCCGCGAACTTTACAAGGTTCTCATTTGGAATCATACCATTGAGAGTCCCTCTCCCATGAAAATTATAGAGGTTCACAGTTGGCCCTGATCCTACAGAATTCTGATATTTGTCAGATAAATCCGGTGTATCGCCAGCAAGGATAACATCCAAACCTAGTGCAATATCAGGTTTTATTGCCCTCGCGGCAAATACTGCACCTCTTATATTGAATTCCTCCCAGACCGTTCCAACCAGAAAAACATTGCACTTCGGTCTATTCCTGTGGAGTTTATCTGCAGCAATCACCAAAGCTGCAAGACCTCCTCTATCGTCAAGTGCTGTACCACAAACTTTATCATCAGCCAACTCCATAAACGAAGGTTCATAAATGACTGGACATCCAACATCTATTCCAAGACGATATACATCTTCTGCACAGCATGCACCAATATCTATGTTCAGAGAAGTAACTGGTTCTACCTTATATTTTTCTTCGGGAGATGACGCATGATGTGCTTTATTTCCAAATACTCCTGGCACGAATCTGCCATCCTTGGTCCTGATGAATAATCGGCAACAAGGCAAGACTTTCTCTGGAATTCCACCTAATCTATCAACATTTATATATCCATCGTCTCTGATTTTTCTAACAATGAATCCCAAGGAATCCATATGTGCATAAACCATAATATTCAAAGCATTCTGCTCAGTCCCTTTTATACAGGCAATGACAGACCCCATTTTATCCAGATAGATATCATCTACATAATCTTTGATTTCATTGTAAAAAACCTTGGCACATTCCTTCTCATACCCAGAAGGTGCAGGTGCCAAACACAGCATTTTTAAAATATCAACAGTATTCATTTAACCTCCAATTGAATTCGTTCGAGTTCCTTAATGGATTCATAGGCATCTGTCCCTGAAAACACTAAGCGACCAAGAACAACTCCAGAGAATCCATGTTGTCCTAAAACTTTTACATGCTCTCTAGAAAGGCCTCCATCAGCCAACAGTTCAACTGTCGATGGAATATATCTTCTTGATCTTTCTGCCTTCATGAATGCTTCTAAATCAAAATCCTCCTGCCTTCTGCCAGTTGGTTTTGATGTCAAAAAAAGCAATTTCTTGATTTTATCAACATATGGCAAAATACATTCCAACGATGTTTCTGCCAATAATGCCAAACCACATACCATATCAAGGTCTTTGCATATAGAAGAGTATTCAGCTATATCATCCAAGATCTCAATATGTACAAAGACTTCCGTACAACCTATCTTTTTTATATCACTAAGATATAAGAGCGGATCTCTGACCATAAGATGAAACTGCTTATTTTCAGCTTTGCTTGCATTGCATATTGCCTCAGCAGTTCTAAGACCAAATGTTATATTTTCTGAAAGACTCCCATCTTCAATATCAATATGCAAGTTAGGACAAAGTGATATCCTATCCAATTCTTTCTGATAACAAAGACAATCCGCAGATGCAATAGATGGATATATATTCATATATCACCACCACTTTATCTGATCTGTTACGTATTTTCTGTATTCAATGAACTCTTTTGAAGCTATATCTCTTGGTCTAGGGATATTAATCTCAAGTTCTTCCTTTATTTTCGCAGGTTTATTTGTAAGGATAATGACCTTGTCTGCCAGATATATAGCCTCCTCAATATTATGCGTAATGAAGATAACTGTACTCTTAAAATTCTTCCATAATCGTATTACCTCATCTTCTAGATAGAACCTCATCTTTATGTCCATTTGACCATATGGTTCATCCATAAGAAGCAAATCCGGATGCATCGCAAAACTTCGGCCTATCACTATTCTTTGTTCACTGCTAACTGAAAGCTGGTGCGGGTATTGTTTTCTGAATTTCTGTAAGCCAAGAAGATTAAGTACCTCGTCAGTCCGTTTTTTTATGACATCTTTGCTTTCCTTTTTTATCTTCATGCCATATGCAATATTCTCTTCCACTGTAAGCCACGGAAAAGCTGAAGGTTCTTGAAATGCAAAAGATATATTATGGATTTTTGGATCAGCAGGAATCCCATCAATTAATATCTCACCTGATGTTGGAATAATCAAGCGTGTAAGTAGATTAAGAAATGTCGTTTTTCCACAACCTGTAGGGCCTACCACACATACAAATTCCTCATTTTTGATATTAAATGATATATCATCCAAAACGAGGAGATCACCAAAGGCGTGTGTAAGATTTTTTACTTGTATCTTATTTTCACTCATAATCATACCTCGGAATCAATTGATAAATCAGTGTTCTCGGAAATCTTCTGCCTAAGCAAAAGGAACTCTTCACTCATCAGATCACGCGGACGTGGCATATTTACTTCATAGATTTCCTTGACACGAGCAGGACATTCAGTAAGCAAAACTATTCTATCCCCTAACGCCAATGCCTCCTCTATATTATTCGTAACAAAGATTACTGTCCGCTTTTCAATAGACCATATATTGGAAATCTCTTCTTCCATTGAATAACGAGTCTGAGCATCGAGTGCGCCAAACGGTTCATCCATAATCAATATCTCAGGATTATTAGTATAGGCTCTTGCAATTCCAACTCTTTGTTTCATTCCACCTGAAAGTTGTGGTGGACGATGAGATTCAAAGCCCTGTAAACCAACAAGGTTTATATATTTCTGGGCCCTTTCCCTTCTTTCAGACTTTGCCTCACCCTTAAACCGTGGTCCAAGCTCAACATTCTCCATAACAGTAAGCCATGGGAAAACTCCTGTTTTCTGGAAAACCATTCCCATATCTGGATTTGGACCATCTATTTTGACACCATCGAGTTCAACAAAACCTACATCCGGAGTCTCTAAGCCTGCAATAATATTGAGCAATACTGTCTTACCGCAATGCCCTGGACCCAATATCACAAGGAACTCATTATCGAAAATATCCAATGAAAGGCTATCAATCACTTTATGATAATCTTTTTTCTTAAGTTTATAGCTTTTTGATATTTCATTTATTCTTAATCGCAGTTTTTTATCCATGACATACCAACTTCTCTAGATAATTCGTAACGACAGCTAAAAATACGCCAACAAGACCTATTACAACCATTCCAACCATGATGAGAGGCACATCGAAAGCATCCATTCCTCTTTGGATAATGAATCCCAAACCTTCTTGAGCACCTATCATCTCCGCAGCCATGACAACCATCAATCCGCCACTGGTAGCTGTCCTGAATCCTGCAAAAATAGCAGGCATTGATGCAGGAAGAGCTATATTGAATAATAATTTCATACTATTGGCGTTAAACATCTTCCCTACGTCCAAATATAGAGGATCAACAAGCTTTATACTTGTAGCCGTATTTAGAACAATTGGAGTGAATGTTCCTATAAAGACAATCAATATCTTAGGAATCTCACCTATTCCGAGAAGCATGACAATAAGTGGCAGCCATGCGATTGGTGGAATAGGCCGAATCAATTCAAACAAGGAACCGACCGTTGCTTCTGCAGTCTTGTTCCAGCCAATCAGAATTCCAAAAGGGATTCCGATGCTGCAAGAGAAGAACAACGCAATAAGAACTCTGCGCAAGCTCGCCCATATGTGTCCCCAAATGTACTGGTTATTAATGGGATTTGTAAATGTTTTCACAAACCGATCAATGACATCGCCTGGCGTAGGAACAAGTACTCTATTGACACTTGAGGCAAAAAACCAAAGAACGATAAGTAACAGCACAGAAATAACTGGTAATACTAAATATAAAATCTGCTTGATAAGTATGTTCTTATTATTCATGATCTTACACGGTCCTCCATTTCACAACGACACTTTCGATTTTCTTGAACACATAAGAGAATATGTAGCCCATGATTCCAATGGAGACCATGCCAACCAGAATTATATCTACACGGCCAAAAGACCTTCCCATATTAATCATATATCCAACACCGGCATTTGCCGCCAATAATTCAGCAGCAACCAGCGTACTCCAAGCACTATTTAAAGCAATTCTTATGCCAGTAAATGTCAGGGGCATCGCAGACGGTATGGCCACAGAAGTAAATACTTTGAAATTTGAAGCACCGAATGTCCTTGCAACATTGATCATTGTTTTATTCGTCTCTTTGATGCCTGTATAAGCATTAATAAGACATGGCACAAAGGAGGCAAAGAATACAATCATGGATTTTGCTCCTAACCCTATTCCAAACCATATTATGGTAAGAGGAATCCATGAGATAGGAGGAATAGGCCTAATGAATTCAAAAATCGGCCTTACAAACCTATCTATCCCTTTATACCATCCCATAAGCCAGCCAAGTGGCACACCAATGGCTATAGCTAAGAATAATCCAGTACATGCCACCTGCAAACTAACGAGAATATTGGTAGGGAGAGTTGATCCATCAGGACGGCTGTCAGTCATTTTAATCAAAAATGTCCTAAATACTACCACTGGTGATGGAATAATACCACCATATCCTAGAGAAACAATAAGCTGCCACAATATAAGAAATACAACAACTGACAGGATTGCATATATATTATATCTGAATTTACTTATCTGTTTTTTTCTACTCAACTTGAGTCCTCCCTTTATAGGGGTTGGTTGAAAGCCAATGCTTTCCAAACAACCCCTACAGACTAAAGTCACTGATTTTCAAACAAATCTATTATTATCGAACCATCAAACGTAGCCTTCTTGAAATCCTCAAGATCCTGCAAAGTATATGAACCTATATTAGTTGCATAGAACTCCAACAGATTATAATGACTGTCAAACAATGGAGTGAAACCAGATTCAGTTGTTGAAGATACCATATTGTAAGCTTCTTCAAGTGTAGTAATCTTATCTTTTGTAAGTGTCGTTAGATTTGCTTCCTTTGTACTTGTTATGCCACTGTTTTCATTGATAGCAGTAAAGTACTCTGCAGCTTTATCCAGATTTGCACCATCATTAGCATATACCCACTCAGCTGTCTTATAATACAATTCTACAAATTTTGCTATCGCTTCTTTCTTTGCTGGGTCGTTATAGCTATTCGGATTCGCAACAAGTGTTATTGATATATCACTGTTGAGCCCAAGAGCAGTAATCACAGGTGTATATGCTTTATTCAGAGCTTCACCATATGAATATGATCCCCATACACCGCCAATCTCAGCTCTTCCAGCCAATAGAGCTGTGTTAACACCGGAAACATCCATATGAATGATGCTGACATCATCAAGGCCAAGCCCCAGTTCTGCAAGCCCTTGAGAAAGAGTATAGTGCAATGTTGTTCCAGTTGTTACGGCTATCTCCTTCCCTCTCCATTCCTCAGCAGTACCATATACACCGGAAGGTGTTGTTGGGCCTGTCTTTACAATATCGGAATCATTCTTTGCAAAAATATTGATGGATGCATTATCTTTTGCAGCAGGTCCTATTACAACAAGATCATTTCGCAAAACACCATTAAATACTCCACCAATACCAGTGGTTCCACAATCCCATGAATTACTTGTCAAAGCTTCCATTTGGACTGGACCACCAGAAAATGTAACAATATCAGCATCAATATTTGCCTTATCATATCCTCCAAACTGTTCAATCAGGAATACGATAAAAGCATGATGCGTTCCCGCATGTGTTGATATTACAAGCTTTGTGTTTTCAGCAAGAGGAGCAACATCATCATAAAGATGAGCCTCATCTTCTGAAAGTTCATTAGTTTTAGCTACTTCGCTTGCGCCTCCAGCAAAAATGGCCGAACCAATTATCAATAAAATCGAAAGAAAAGCTATTATTTTCTTCATACATCCCTCCTTTTCTGTTTTTTATTTTCTGAAATTCTTTACTACCGTCATGAATTCCTTTACACGGTTTTCATCTACTTGATTCTCAAACTTTCCATCATATTTGAATGTTGTACCGACAACTGCTCCATCGGCAATTTTCAACAATGCTTCAATGGTTTCTACACGACATCCTGTGTTAGCAAAAACAACAGTATCACCAACAGTTTCTTTAGCTCTGCGAAGAATTTCCGGATCAGTTGCAGACCCTGCGGTTGCACCAGATACACATAATGCATCGGGCTTACAATTAAAGACCGTTGTTTTGGCTATTGATTCAATAGTTCTATCACCAAGATAACTGGCAGCTTCAGGGACTATATTGAAAAGGAGTTTGATATTTTCTCCACCGATTTCATGCTGATGCCGAACAACTTTTCCACAATCAGTATTCCAAAGACCAAAATCACTAGCATAAACACCAGAAAAGATTTCTCTTACAAAAAGTCCACCTGTTGCAACAGCAACATCAATCGAGGCAATTGGATCCCATAAACAATTAACACCAAACGGTATTTTCACAAAAGGCTTTAACTCACCTATCAAACAAGCCATTGCTGCGACTGTCTCTCGCTTGATATCAGTTAGGTAGGGCATACTGAATTCATTGCTGAACATAATCGCATCGACACCACCATTCTGCAATGCCACTACATCTTCCCTGGCTTTTTCATAAATCCAATCCATACCTTTCTTCTTGTCATAAAGAGGATCCCCTGGAAGAGCCTGCAAATGACACATAGCAATTATCGCCTTTTCCGTACCAATAATTTCTTTTAACCAGCTCAATTGCTTCTCCTTATTTTCTTTTTTCACAGGGTATCACTAAAATTACATTTTGCAAGTTAATTTGCAAAATAAATCATATTTTATGATTGTTTTTGCATTTTTTATTAAATAATCATGATTGTTAACAACAACTTTGAACAAAACTCGTATTGGCATAAGCAAATACAGAATTGTAATATGCTGTTTATCTTCAGGGATCCTGATGCATACCATTTACTGATAACAAGGAAAAAGAATACAATGTAACAACATCTTCCTTTATTATGATTCATCTATGATGTAAAACATGTATACGCTTATAAGGATTTACAAAACCTGCTCAAGGGGAACATATAAAAGCCAAGCTGGCTTATCGCTTGATACAATCCCTAACCTTGAAGCTCATTGCCTGCTCCCTTGCTATATTCTTGCAGGATATATCTAACGTTATTCCCCATAAGGAAAAACAAACTTGCCATATAAGCCGTTATTGGACAATCTTCAGATTCGATGATAAAGCTTATCCAACATGTCACACTTTTGGATTTATTAAAGAATTAAGCCATATATTATCATAATCATCAATCTTTGATAGATTCTATTCTGCTTTCATTCTGCTATTTTTTATTCATATGCTTCGTAAACTAACATCAATCCCATGGAAAACCTTCAAATACAGGGCGGCCTGTGTATTTGCTGGCTTTTTTCTCTCCTTTGATTACCTTCAGGACCTCAAAGCACATCTCCTCCTGTTCAACTTCTCCAGGATACACAAAAACAGGAGCTATCCACCCACATCGCTCTTTTATGCCGTCTGTAATATCGCTGAAACGTACAAGCCCGCCTGTGAGAAGTATCGCATCAATCCTCCCTGACAGCACAGTTGCCATAGCACCGATTGATTTGCATATCTGATAGATCATCGCATCCCATACAAGAGAAGCATGTTCATCCCCTTCTTCCTTCATCTTATGCACTTTGTCTGAATCGGATGTGCCGAAATGGCTTACAAAGCCCCCAGAGCGCGAGCACATTGCCTCCAGCTCCTGAGGTGTATGTGTCTCAAGATATCTAGCTGTCTCCATAAGCGGAATAGAACCAAGGCGGGTAGGCGTGAAAGGACCATCTCCGCCAGCGCCTTCTGTCCCATCTATCATCTTCCCATCCTTGTGGGCAGCCACTGTAATACCGCCATCTATATGGGCAACTATGAAGGAACAATCCTCATATCTTTTCCCGATTTTCCTTGCATGAAGCCTTGCAATGCCTTTCTGATTGAGAACATGTGACTGAGCGCGTCTATATATACCTTTCAGGCCAGTGATACGCGCGATGTCCTCAAACTCATCTACATTTGTCGGATTGATTGTGTACATAGGTTTGTTATATTCGCACCCAAACTCATATGCCATCATCACACCAAGCTTTGCAGGATGATCGCTGCCTCCCTTATCATCCTTCGTATCCTGATAAAGTCTCTCATCAATTTCCATCACGCCCTCTTTCTGAGAGTATGCACACCCTCCGCGGCCTATGAATACATCGATATCAGAAATACAAAGGCTGTGAGCTGAAAGGGATGAAAGCACGACGCTTTTGCGCATGGGAAGCTGCTGATCTGTCGTATTATACATAAGAAGCTCTGGCGCATCATGGAATACGCTCTCTGTAAAGAGATTCTTCTCATCTTCAAAAACGCTTATCTTGGTTGATGTAGAACCGGGGTTGATCACTAAAAGCTTCATAATGCAATGATAATCCTTTGCTCCTAGACATTCCACACTCAGTTGGGTACGATTCATTCCCGTGAAGAAAAGACCAAATGATTTCATCATCTATTGCATATTCGGCTTTGCTGCAACGCTTGTGAACATGATCAGCTACGAGCTCCTGTTCAGAAGAGCAGGGCTGGACAATGTTCCTTCTGTAATGCTCTCATGGTTTCTTGCAGTAACCTTTGCCTTCTTCACGAATAAGTACATAGTATTCAGCGTCAAAGGCGCAAAAAGCAGACATACAATCATTCAGGAGCTCCTGTATTTCTATCTTATGAGAGCTGCCAGTGGAGTGCTTGATGTAGCAATCATGTACATTGCTGTAGATATCCTTGCCCTCAACCACACGATCTGGAAGTTCATATCAAATCTTGCAGTCGGAGTATGCAACTATCTTGCAGGCCGTCTTTTCATATTTGCAAAGGAAAAATAGGCCTATAATAGGAATTATAGGAGTCAATATGAAAAGACATCTCACTCTTGCTATGATCTTAATCGTTATCTGCAGTTCAGTATTTGCGGTATCACAAGATTATATTGATGGATATCTCGCAGGATATGCAGACGGAACAGATGGTCAGGCAGCTCTATATACTGATACCAAGCAATCGAATCAATCAACGAATTCAAACTTTGCAATCCATTATTACGTTGACGAATTCGGAGATGCAACTGATCAGGGATACATTTCGCAGGAATATCTTTCATATGGAACGTTCAGCAACTCAGCAACTACAAACTCTGAAATCAGCTGGTATCTTATCGCATCCCCAGATGAACTATCATTCGTAATTTTTGAATATGATAGTTTCAGGGTAAAAGGCAGTTCAGGATTTCCCACGGAATATACAGTATCAATCAAAACGGAAACAGGTGATATAATCCGTCTATATGCAGAAAACCATTCAGACAGAATTTCCATAAGCCAAAGAGATCAAACACGGCTTCTCTCTGAACTTAAAAAAGGACAGACTCTGAAGATCGCAATTGCCGAACAGACTGACTACTCACCTTCATCATACAACCTTGGAGAATTAGACTGCACTGGATTTGAAGAGACCTATAACCAACTGATATCAAGATGATTCAAACCACACCGATTGTCTTCAAAGCTTTTGCTATACCATCATGATCGTTGTCAGCGGTATGAAGCGATATCCGTGAAGCAAGAAGAGCCGGCGCATTTCCCATCAGGAAGCCATACCCAACAGTTCTGAGCATCTCCTCATCATTGTAATTGTCCCCAAACGCAATTGCAGATGAGAGGGGGATGCCGTACCGCATGCACATCAGCTTTACGCTTTCAGCTTTTGACACCCCTCTTGCCATTATCTCGATAAGATAGTTATCTGACTTGACGATTGCATATTCAGGGAAACGGGTTTTCAAGCTCATCTCAATCTCATCGGTTTCCGAAGGATTGCATATCAGGAAGATCTTGCTTATCATGTCGCCTTCAACAGAATCAATCGAACCCTCCATCGCCTCAGCTTCTACTATGTTCTCTTCATTCCTGACCCTGGGATCATTCCGGCTCTTAACGTACCAGTCGTCAAATGAAAATATGTTCCATGCAGCATCGAAGTTCTCTGCAAATGAAATTATTGCCCTACCCTCTTCTTTGCTTATCCCTTTATGGAAAATCACATTACCACGCTCATCAATGACAAGCGCCCCGCTGTATGAGATTATTGGAGTCTTCAGCAAATAGCGATTGAGTATCGGATATATTCCAGATGGACTTCTTGCAGAGACGATGACGAAAGGAATATTCCTCTCTGCCAGCTTCCTTATAGCAGATAATGTATCTGGGGTTATCCTATGATTGCTGCTTAGCAGTGTTCCATCGACATCGCTGAATACAATATTTTCCATGCCTTGAATATATCCTCAACCGAAGATTTATAGAATAGTCAGTATTGTTATAAAAATAACATATTGTTATATTGTAGACAGCCTTGTTATATTCTGCTATTATCCAGCCACGAGGTAAAAAATGAAGATAGCTATTGTTGGATATGGCAAGATGGGGCGGATGATACGTTCCATCATCGATAAATCCGAAACAGACGCTGTACAGACGATAATCGATCCCATTGAAGCTGAGGATGTGAGTGCCAGCTCTGTGTCCTATGCGGCCCTTGATTCATCCGATGCTGTCATAGATTTCTCATCTGCAGAGTCAGCTGCGGGCAATATGGTTCTCTACTCCCAAATAGGCATTCCTGCTGTTGTCGGCACAACAGGCTGGTATGATGAACTTCCTGCAATCAAGGAAAGACTGGATTGGGACAAGACCAGAATAATCTATTCAGGGAACTTCTCAATCGGCGTGCAGATATTCCTTCACCTCGTCTCTGAATGCGGACATCTGATAAACAGAATCGACTCATACGATGTGGCCGTGAGCGAAGTTCATCATAGGGAGAAGGCAGATGCCCCATCCGGCACAGCGCTTATGGCGGCAGACAGGATTCTGAAGGCAGTTGACAGAAAACGCGGCCTTCAGATAGGGAACCCCGCGGGAAAGATAGAGAAGGATCTGCTGTCTGTCTCATCATCACGGGTAGGCTATGTACCGGGAATCCACACCGTTATGGTGGACGGAACAGCCGATACGATCGAGATTACCCATACAGCACGCTCTCGAGAAGGTTTTGCTGAAGGAGCAGTCAGGGCAGCTAGATGGATAACGATGCAACCGACAGGGCTGTACACTATGGATGATTTTCTAAACGATCTTATAGGAGGGAACAGGAATGCATAAGTTCAGAGGTGTATATACAGCGCTCATAACACCATTTACGGATATCGGAACTGTTGACTACCAAGCCTTGGAAAGGATTGTGGATCAGCAGATTGAAGCAGGAATAGATGGTCTTGTCCCGTGCGGAACTACAGGAGAAAGCCCTACTCTTTCCCATGAAGAGCATGACAGGGTGATTGCCCAGACAATAAAGTATGCTAAGGGAAGAGTACCGGTCATTGCAGGAACAGGATCGAATGCAACAACTGAAGCGATAAGGCTTTCGCAGCACGCAGAAGATGCTGGAGCGGATGCTGTGCTACTTGTCAATCCATACTACAACAAGCCAACGCAGAAAGGCCTATATCTGCACTTCAAGGCTATTGCTGAATCCGTGAGGATTCCATGCATACTGTACAATATCAAAGGCCGCACAGGTGTGAACCTTGAAACAGAGACACTTGTACGTCTTGAAAATGACTGTCCAAACATAGTAGCAGTCAAGGAAGCCTCTGGATCAATTGAGCAGATGAAAGAAGTAATCGAAGCGACAAATGATGATTTCATGGTGCTTTCAGGTGACGATAATCTTGCATTGGACCTCATAAAGATGAATGGAGATGGCGTCATATCTGTCGCATCAAATCTTTTTCCTGATGAGATGGTGAGGATGATCCATTCAGCACTGGATGGAGACTGGGCCGATGCTGATAGGCTTGATGCATGGTTCAGGGATTTCTTCTCTGTCTGCTTCATCGAAACAAATCCTATTCCTATCAAGACAGCAATGGCACGGATGGGATGGTGCAGGGAATCATTCCGCCTTCCGATGTGTCCGCTTGAGAAAAGAGAACACAGGGAAAGGCTCTTTGCGATAGTCGATAGAATGTCAGAAGATATAAAGGAGGGGCGCATATAATGGCCAGAGTCAGCGAAGACTTCATGAAGCTCCAGTCAGGTTATCTTTTTCCGGAAGTTGCAAGAAGAATAAGAGCCTGGCAGGAAAAGAATCCAGGGGAAAAGGTAATGAAGCTCAGCATCGGAAACACAACCGAAGCCCTTCCTAGATACATAGCAGATGAGATGAAAAGGAAGATCGATCTTCTTCTGGACAGAAATACCTATACAGGATATGGAGACGAGCAGGGCGACACCCCGCTAAGGGAAGCCCTTTCCAAGCACTACTACGATGAATATGGAGTGACACTCTCCCCTTCTGCATTCTTTGTTTCAGATGGAGCAAAAAGCGATGCCGCGAATATACAGTCAATATTCAGCCGTGATTCTATTCCAGCTATCCAGAATCCAGCATACCCCGTCTACGTGGACTCAAATGTAGCAGGTGGGCACACAGGAAGCTATGATGAGGAAAACGACGGATACAGCGGTATCGTATACATGAGGGCAGATGCTTCAAACGGCTTTGTGGCAGAACCTCCGAAAGAACATGCAGATCTCATCTACCTTTGCTTTCCGAACAACCCGACAGGAGCTACAGCAACAAAGGATCAGCTTAAGGCTTTCGTGGATTATGCACATAGGGAGAATGCCGTGATAATCTTCGACAGCGCATACTCTGATTATATAGAGACTCCCTCGATACCCCATTCAATCTATGAGATAGAAGGAGCGGAAGACTGCGCCATAGAGATTGGATCATTTTCAAAGAACGCAGGTTTCACAGGTGTCAGGCTTGGCTGGACCATCGTTCCTGAGACGCTGAAGGCCGAGGGAGCAGAAGATGGGACTGTGCATAGGCTATGGAACAGAAGACAGTGCACATTCTTCAACGGTGCGTCGAATATATCCCAGGCAGGGGGCATAGCAGCTCTATCAAAGACAGGACGCAGGGAATGCATGCAGCTTGTGGAGTATTACAAGGAGAATGCAAGAATCATATACAAGGGAATGAAGGAGCTTGGCTTTGAATGCTATGGCGGTATCGATAGCCCTTATATCTGGACAGGATGTCCAAGCGGAATGACAAGCTGGGATTTCTTCGACTATCTATTGGACAAGGCCCATGTAGCAGTGACTCCGGGATCAGGATTCGGCAGTGCAGGAGAAGGTTTTGTCAGGATATCTGCATACGGGCATAGAGAGGATGTGCTTGCTGCAGTGCAGTCCATAAAGGAGAGACTCGGATGAGCAAGAAGAATCTTCCCCTTCCTGAAAGCGTTTTGAAGGAGTTTGCAGATAGGGTCCCTACCCCGTTTCATATCTATGACGGAATGGCAATCAGAGAGAATGCAAAGGAGATGATGAGAGCATTCTCATGGTCAGATGATTTCATAAACTACTTTGCAGTGAAGGCCTTGCCGAACGTGAACGTAGTCAGGCTTCTTGCAGAATGCGGCTTTGGTGCGGATTGCTCATCGCTTCCAGAGCTCTACATCGCAAAGGAAGCAGGAATCCCTGGTGAGAAGATAATGTTCTCGTCAAACGACACACCTGATGAGGAATTTGAAGAAGCAGCAAGACTTGGGGCAATACTCAACCTTGACGATGAATCCTATATAGACGACGTAATCAGGGTATGCGGAAGGCTTCCAGAGACTTTGTCATTCCGCTACAACCCAGGGCTTGAAAGAACAGGAAATGCAATAATAGGCAATCCAGTGGAGGCAAAATACGGCGTAACACATGCCCAGATAATAAACTGTTACAGAAAAGCAAAAGCGAATGGAGTCAGGCACTTCATGCTCCATACTATGGTTGCATCCAACGAGCTCAATGAAGATTATATCGTCGAAACATTCAGGATGCTCTTCTCCCTTGTTGCCGAGCTGAAGGAAAAGGCAGATGTTGATATCGAGAGAATCGATGCTGGCGGTGGCATAGGAATACCATACAGAGAAGAAGATGAGGCCATCTCATTCCAGCATCTTTCAGAACGCATACACGAACTTTACCAGACGATGATAGTCGAAAAAGGGCTGAAGAGCGTAAAGCTTTCATTTGAATGCGGAAGATGCATAACAGGACCATATGGCTGGCTTATATCACGTGTAAGGCATGTTGAACGGAAATACAAGGACTATGTAGGTCTTGATGCATGCATGGCTGATCTCATGCGCCCTGCGCTCTATGGTGCTTACCATCACATAACGGTAGTGAATAAGAAAGATAGACCAAGAGATCACGTATATGACGTAGTTGGATCGCTATGTGAGAACAATGACAAGTTCGCAATAGACAGAGCGCTTCCTGAAATAGAGAAAGGAGATCTTGTAGCAATACATGACACAGGCGCGCATGGCCACTCAATGGGGTTCAACTACAATGCAAAGCTCAGGCATGCGGAGTATCTTATCGAAGATGATGGGATATACTGCATAAGACGGGCTGAGACAT
>CALXLI010000092.1 GCA_944389155.1 uncultured Spirochaetaceae bacterium
AAGAAGGAAATCAGGCAAGCTCTCATGTATGCCCTTGATATCGATACAATGCTTGAGAACCTCTATCCTGGTGCTGTAAAGGCTCTCGATATCTTCCCGCAGAGCTGGGCGCATTCTCCGGATCTCAACCCGTATGACTACAATCCAGAGCTGGCAAAGCAGCTGATTGAAGAAGCTGGATACAGTGGAAAGACGCATACTCTGTACTATACAATGACTGACCAGACTATTGTTAACCTGCTTCAGGCATGTCAGCAGTATTGGGCAGCGGTTGGAATCAATGTGAATCTCCAGTATCTTGATGCTGCGGGAACGACAGCGCTTAACACGAGCGATAGGATTGATATGCTTCTGAATGGAACAGGCATGAGCCTTGATCCGTCTCTTGCGGAAACAGGCCTCAAGACCGGTGAGATGCTTGCATACAACTATTCGAATCCAAGAGTGGATGAGCTCTTTGAGCTTGGAAAGCAGTTCTCAGAGATTGAGGACAGAGCACCTTATTATCAGGAGATTTCGAAGATCATAAATGAAGATGTTGCAAGAGTATGGCTTTGGTATGATATCCGTGATCTTGGGTTCTCGACAAAAGTCGTAGGTCCAAAAGAGCACTTTGAAGAACAGGGTTCAATCCTGTTTAACATGGGTGTCTACAACGAACTCGAGAAATGGTACGTCGTAGAGTAGAGCCTTTAAAGGAGACATCATAATGGTGTCTCCTGATTGCAATCCATTGCTTCTGGGTTGCAATCAGGGGGCTACCTGAAGATGGAAGATAATCATGGGAAGATATATCATACGAAGACTTCTTATATCCATTCCAATGCTTTTGGTTATTACGCTCATCGTATTTCTTTTGGCGAACTTGATGCCTGGCGATGCCGCTATGGCTATGTTTGGAAGTGGAGATGGCTCAATAACTGTTGAAGCGATTGAGCAGCAGCGGGAGAACATGGGACTCAACGATCCTGTGCTCGTCAGGTATTTCAGATGGCTTGGACAGTTGCTGAAGGGAGATCTAGGGGTGAGCCAGGTGACGTTCCAGCCTGTATGGGAAATGATCCAGCTAAGGATTGGTCCGACGTTGCTTTTGATGGGAACATCTTTGATACTTTCTATAATCATCGGTGTGGCTCTTGGAATATTCTCCGCTGTAAAGCAATACAGCATTGCGGATTATATTCTGACGATTTTAAGCTTTATCGGCAGAAGTCTTCCGATCTTCTTCATTGGCTTGATATTCGTTTATTTCTTTGCGTTGAAGATACCGGTTTTCCCGACAAGCGGTATGCACTCAATGGGGGCATCCGGTTTTGCAGATCTGCTGAAGCATTTGTTCCTCCCTTGCCTTTCTCTATCGATTCTCCGCATAGCAGAGTTTATGCGTTATAGCAGAGCAAGCATGCTTGAGGTGCTGAACTCTGATTACATCTGGACAGCACGCAGCAAGGGAATCAAAGAGCGGGCTGTTCTCATAAAGCATGCACTTCATAACGCATTGATTCCGATTATCACTTTGATCGGCATAAATATTCCTGTGCTTTTTTCAGGAGCCATCATGATTGAGCAGGTCTTTCAATGGCCTGGGCTTGGTATGCTTTTCAACACAGCTGTTACCCAGCGTGATCAGAGCTTATTGATGGGACTTTGTCTTTTTTCTGCCATAATTGTTCTTGTTAGCAATCTTTTGACGGATATCGCTTACGCCCTCGTTGATCCGAGAATCAGATATGAGTGATGACTATGGGTTTATTTAGGGAAAAAGGAATATATGAAGGAGCCTCTGATGCATTCGCTTCTGAGGGATTCTGGAAGAAAGCTGTACAGCGTTTTTTCCGCCACAAGCTTGCTGTGATAGGGATTGTATTGCTGCTTATCATCACGCTGATGTCGATTTTCTATCCTATTATCAGAGATTCATCCATAGCGTTTGAGGTAAATTACACAGCTATCAACGCTTCGCCTCAGAGCGGGAATATAATGGGAACAGATGCCCTTGGACGTGATGTATTCATGCGCTTGATGCTTGGGGGAAGGGTTTCTCTTTCCGTTGGGCTTGTCGCTGCGATATGCTCAACATTGATCGGAATAACGCTTGGTGGCATCGCTGGTTTCTTCGGCGGTAAAATAGACAATCTGATCATGCGGTTTACCGATACTATGATGAGTTTTCCTTTCCTTGTTATCTGTATGGTCTTAGTATCCATATTGGGGCCAGGAATCGGAAACACGATGCTTGCAATTGTTCTCCTGAAGTGGACGAATGCTGCAAGAATCACAAGAGGTGAAATCCTGTACATCAGGGAGAGGCAGTTCATCGAAGCAGATAAAGCTTTGGGAATCAACAGGTTCAAAACGCTTTTCGCACACATCATTCCCAATGCCTTGTCTCCGATTATAGTCAATATGACTTTTACGATGGCTGACACTATCATGACAGAAGCCAGCCTCTCTTTCCTAGGGCTTGGTGTTCTTCTTCCAACTCCGACTTGGGGCAATATGCTCAAGGATGCATCATCTCTTGTGACATTATCAATGAGGCCTTGGCTGTGGATTCCTCCTGGAATCATGATTGCATTGACTGTCCTGAGCATTAACTTTGTCGGAGATGGACTTAGGGATGCACTGGATCCAAAGGCAAATCTTTGATGGAGGGGCAGATGACAAATAAGATTATTCTGAGTGTAAAGGATCTGAGCGTAGCCTTCCATAAAAGGGATGGTTCTACATATGCGGTAAATGGAATTTCATATGATCTGCATGAGGGGGAAACCCTGGGAATAGTAGGGGAATCCGGCTGTGGAAAGACAGTAAGTTCAATGGCTCTCCTGAAGTTGATTTCAATGCCTCCTGGAAAAATAGAAACCGGAAGCGCCATATACAAGGATGGAAAGGATCTTGTAGCACTCTCAAGCAAGGAGCTTAGATTATACAGAGGAAGGGAAATCGCTGTAATATTCCAGGATCCGATGACTGCCTTCAACCAGGTTATGACAATCGGCGACCAGATGATAGAAGGATATGTTGAGCACTTCGGTTGTACAAGGAAGGATGCCCTTAAGGAAGCTGAAAGGCTTATGGATCTTACTGGAATCCCTGCAGCAAAGACAAGGCTTAAAGACTATCCCTCTCAGTTTTCTGGTGGCATGAGACAACGTGCGATGATTGCAATGGCGCTGATGTGCAAACCTAGCATTCTTATCGCAGACGAGCCGACCACTGCCCTTGATGTAACGATACAGAGCCAGATTCTCGACCTGATGAAGGATATCAGGAAAGAGTTTGGCACATCCATCATGTGGATAAGCCATGATCTGGGTGTTGTTGCCGGCCTTGCAGATACCGTGAATGTAATGTATGCGGGAATGATTGTTGAAAGCGCAGATGTGGATGAGCTCTATTACAATCCACTTCATCCATACACAAAGGGCCTGCTGGGAAGCCTTCCTTCTACAGATATTGACAATGATCAGAAGAGGCTGAAATCGATTGGAGGCTATCCTCCTATACTCAGCAAAAAGATAGAGAAGTGCCCGTTTGCAGATCGTTGCAGTGAAGCAACCGATATCTGCAGGCACGGATGTCCATCGCTATCGGAGAGGACAGGACAGCACTATGTTGCCTGTTTCAATGTGTAAGGAGGGATTTCGTGGCTGGAACAATATTGGAAGTAAAAGGGCTGAAGGTTTATTTTCCAGTGAAGAGAGGGATACTCTTCAAGAAAACCGTAGCAGAAGTCAAAGCCGTAGATGAAGTCTCCTTTGCTGTGAATGATGGTGAGACAGTTGGTCTTGTCGGGGAATCTGGCTGTGGCAAGACGACAACGGGAAGGGCTATACTGAAACTGATTGAGCCGACTGCGGGGGAGATCCTTTACAAAGGAAAGGATATTGCGAAATACACACAGAAGGAGATGCTTCCACTCAGACGTGAGATGCAGATGGTGTTCCAGGACCCGTATGCTTCTCTGAACCCAAGAATGAGCGTTATGGATATCATAACGGATCCCCTGGTTGAGCATAAGATCATCACAAAGCATGAGAAAGAAGAGAGATCCAAGGTCCTGCTTGAGACTGTAGGTATGAATCCTCGGTATATGAACCGCTTCCCTCATGAGTTTTCTGGAGGTCAGAGACAGAGAATTGGGATTGCCCGTTCAATTGCGCTTAATCCGAAGCTTTTGATCTGCGATGAACCGATAGCTGCTCTTGATGTAAGCATCCAAGCTCAGGTCATAAACCTGTTTCAGGATATTCAGGAGAAATTTGGGCTATCATATCTCTTTATCGCTCATGATTTAAGTGTTGTCCGGCACATAAGCGACAGGATAATCGTGATGTATATAGGCAAAGTCGTTGAGATTGCGGAAAAAAGGGAACTCTTCAAGAACCCCCTTCATCCATATACACAGGTTCTTCTCTCATCTATCCCTACACCTGATCCAAAGAGGGAAAGGGAAAGAAAGAGGATCGAGCTTGAAGGGGAGATACCTTCTCCGCTGAATAAGCCAAAAGGATGTCCATTCTCTTCACGCTGTCCGTATGCGATGGATAGGTGCAGGGAGGAGGAACCTAATCCAGTTCATCTGGACGGTAATCATATCGTCTCTTGCCATCTCTATCAGAAATAAGGGAGGAATCGAATCATGAAGTTCTCATCCGATGTTTATGCTGTTGACACCTACGATTTAGTAGTATGTGGAGGTGGTGCAAGCGGGATATGCGCAGCTGTTACCGCATCACGGTTAGGCCTCAGTGTTGCTTTGATAGAGCGTAGTGGAACCTTGGGCGGAACGATGACAGGTGGGGGAGTCTGTCATCTGCTAGGAGGAAGAAGGTGGGATAATGAAAAGCATAAGATGATCCGAGAGGTAGGTGGGCTTTTTGATGAGATCACAGATGAACTCATCAGAAGAGGCAAGGCAATAGATCCTGATAACATCAACGTCGATTACAATCCTCACGGATGGTATCCTCGGATGGGTGCTGGTGTCCCTTGCGATATCGAAGCATTAAAGCTCTACTTAGATGAACTTATTCTGAAAGAAAACATAAACCTGTTCTTCTTTACGACTGTCATCGGCACAGATGTGGCTGATAAGAAGATAGTCCGTATATTTGCATCAGATCAACGAGGTATCAGGGCATTTGAAGCGAAATCCTTTATTGATGCAACAGGGGATGCCCAGATTGCATATTTATCATCTGCCCCAACACTGAAAGGAAGGGATGGGGATCATCTGATGACCCCTGCGACGCTTATTGCCCATATCGATAATGTCGATATTGATGAGTATGTAAGATATCAGAACGAGCATCAAAGCCCAAAGCTTGTTGAGATTATCAATGATCTGAAAGAAAAGGGGATTTGGAAATTCCCATTTGAGATACTTTTATCAATCGCCTTGAATGACAAGGATGTCTGCATGCTCAACACAGAACGTCTTATAAAAGTCGATGGGACAGATCCAGGTAGCCTGAGCGCTTCCATGGTTGAAGGAAGAAAAGAAAATGCAGAACTCCTTGAGCTTTTGAGGAAGTATTTTCCAGGCTTTAGGAATGCCCGTCTTAGATGGACAGCAGAGAGGGTCGGAATCAGAGAGTCCCGTAGAATTGATGGGAGGGCTTATGTAACACTGGAAGATGCAGAGAATGGACGGGAATACGATGATGCTGTAATACGGACGACGTATAACTTTGATCTTCCCGATCCTCTGCGTCCTAGTTTTGACCCGATGCTAGGTTCTGTAAATCATCCTGATACCAGGCGTAGACATACATCGATTTATGCTCCATACGGAGTAATGCTGCCTAAGAACATAGATAACATTATTGTTTCCGGACGTTGCATAAGCGTATGCCGCGAGGTACTAGGACCAATGAGGGTTACAGGCCCGGTAATGATGGCTGGTCAGGCAGCAGGGATTGCCTGTGCAATTGCCAAAGAAGAAAACACCGATCTGTCATTGCTTGATGGAAGGAAAGTAACGCTGAAGCTTAGAGCCATGGGGCTCAAGATATGAGGAGGGGAAATGAATAAGAAACTGACAGGAATCTATGCAGCTCTTTTTACTCCGTTTGATAAGGACGGACGGATTATGTATGACGCATTGCAGCGGCATGCAGAGTATCTGATGAACAAAGGTATCGAAGGTTTTTATGTAAACGGAAGTACCGGAGAGGCCTTCCTGATGAGACCTGATGAAAGAAAGAAGGCATTGGAGGCTGTTGTTGAAGCAGTAGCAGGAAAAGTCACGGTTATCAGTCATTGCGGTGCTATTGGGACAGATATAAGCCTTGAGCTTGTGAAGCATAGTGCAATGCTTCCTGTTGATGCCATTTCCTCTGTTCCTCCATTCTATTATGGCTTTAAGAAGGAAGATATCGTTGGCTACTACAATGATCTTGCAAATGCCTCGGACAAACCATTCATTGTCTATAATATCCCGAAATTCAGCGGGGTGATAATAACTCCGGAAATCATGGCAGAGCTGAGGAAGAATCCTAATATACAGGGGCTTAAGTTCACGCATAATGATTTTGCTGCCCTGGAGGCTATAAGGTCATCGGATCCTGATCTTGTAATCTACAATGGATTTGATGAGATGTGCATTTGCGGCCTTGCTTTGGGATGCAATGGTGCAATCGGCAGTACATATAACATAATCGCTCCGTTGATCTTGAAGCTCAGAGATTGCTGTGATGATAATGATTTTGCAAGTGCAAGAGAACTCCAGAAAAAGGCTAATGCTTATATCCGTCTGCTTACGCTCAATGGAAAGCACTTCTCAATTGCAAAGTATATCATTTCAAAGATTGAAGGAATTGATTACGGTTTTGCGCGCAAACCATTCTCTCCACTGGGGAAAGATGAGATTGAAGCTGCAGAGAAGGTTATCGAGATGCTCAGAGAGGATGGCATGTGATGGAAGAGCGGCTTTGTTCTATGTTTGACCTGACTGGGAAGGTCGCTATAATCACAGGTGGCTATGCTTGGCTTGGCAACGATATGGCAAGAGCCCTTGCAGAGTATGGCTGTTCTATAATCATCACATCCCGCGAGAAAGAAAAAGCAGAAAAGGCAGCTGCTGCAATCGCTGAGGATTACCATGTATCCACTCTTGGCCTTGAGCTTGAGCAGAAGGACTATGTCTCTGTTCAGAAAATGGCGGATGATGCCTTCGCATGGAAAAACAGGATAGATATCCTGATCAATAATGCAGGAGGAGGGGCAGGAAAGGGCGAATGCGATTTCCTGACACGCGATCCTGCTCTTATCCAAAGCATGATCGATGTCAATCTTGTAGGCTCTATATATTGCTCTCAGGCCGTAGGCCGCTATATGGCAAAAGCTGGGAAAGGATCGATTATAAATATCGGATCTATCGCGGGAATCGTAGGGCGCGATAGGAACCTTTACCATAGAACAAATAAGATGGAGCAGCCTGTTGAGTATGCTGCCTCCAAGGGCGGGGTTATTGCCTATACCAGAGATCTTGCAGCTTATATGTCCCAATATGGTGTACGGGTCAATAGTATTTCTCCAGGAGGATTTGATAAAGGCGAGGTCCGTGAGTTTGTCAGTGCATATGGAGAGCTTTCGATGCTTGGCCGCATGGGAAAGATGGGAAAGGAGCTTAAAGGGGCTGCTTTGTACCTTGCAAGTGATGCCTCAAGCTATGTTACGGGCCATAATCTTGTTGTTGATGGAGGCTTTACAGTACTGAAATGAAAAAATATGAGGATATGAGGATTCTTATCTCTGGTTATGGCTCTATCGGGAAAAGACATGCAGAAGTCCTGCGGTCTATTGGAGTAGGGGAGATTGCAGTTTCTGATATCCTTGAGAAAAACAGGGATGATTTCATCGCGGCTTTCCCAGATTGCAAAGCTTATTCAGATTATGAAACAGCCTTGTCGGATTTCAAGTGTGATGCCGTGTTCATCTGCACTCCGACAAGACTGCACCTGGAAATGGCAGAGAAAGCCATCGAAAAAGGTGTCCATGTCTTCATAGAGAAACCATTGTGCTATTCAACAGCTGGAGCGGTTGAACTTGATAGAAAAGCTGAAGAGATGGGACTGAAGGTCATGGTTGGTTTCTGCTTCCGCTATCATACAGCCTTGCTTCAAGCTAAAAAGTTGCTTGATGATGGTGTGATAGGACGTTTGATTTCTATCAGAGCGCTGATGGGGGAACCATTCTACATGATTCATCCAGAGTATATGGATATGTATTACTCTAAATACTCCGGTACATTTGAACTTGTCCATGATATAGATCTTGCGATTTATTTTGCTTCGAGCGGTATCAAAGACGTGAAAGGAATCTATGGATCTTTATCTGAGATGGGGATGGAAAGCCCTGACATAGTTGAGATGATAATCGAGTTTGAAAAGCCGATTATTGCGAACATCCATCTTGATTTCTTTCAATATCCTAGAAGACGCACTCTGGATCTTATCGGATGGGATGGCGTAATTCAGGTAGATTTTGCCTCCTGGGACAGCGCTCAGATCAGATATTGTACGAAGAAGACAGGTGAGTGGAAGACGATGGAATTCAAAACGGAGCGCAATGATATGTTCATTGCTGAAGATAGAGAATTCCTGGATTCCATAATCAAAGATACTCCTGTTTCTATTGACATCAAGGAAGGGGTGAAAGCAAGTCTTGCAATAGAAGCAATCTATAGGATTTAAAAACCGCAGAAAGTCTGAGGACATTCGGGAAAGCTCCCAAGCTAGGAAAGGCTTAGGAGCTTTCATTGCAACAAAGAAAGCGGAAAACATATGAGCCTGCAAAGAAAAGAACTGTTCTAGAAGCTGATTGATGAATTCGGCATCAGCAGTGTCAAAGACATAGGACTATATCCGAAGATCCTGAAACTGTTTCGTTGCCATTTTGGGATGGTTCTGAAGATAATAAAACATGTAATAATAATATTGATAAGTAGCTAATATATTCATATATCCCTAAATGTAAATAATTTTATTACAAGTTTGGAGGAGTATTATGAGAATTGCAGTAGTAGCAGCAAATGGACGTGTGGCCCGTTGTGTCATAAGCGAAGCTCTTGGCAGGGGAATCGATGTAACAGCATTTGGCAGAAGCCGTGATAACAACACAGATGCAGCAAAATACATCCAGAAAGATATCATGGAACTCACAATCGAGGATCTTGCTGGGTTTGATGCGGTCGTTGATGGTTTCGGAACATGGAAGGACGATGAGCAGGTGATGCATACAGCAACATCACAGCATCTTTGCGACATTCTTTCTGGTTCTGATACAAGGCTTCTCATTGTAGGTGGTGCTGGCAGTCTTTATGTAGATAAGGAACATACAGTGCAGGTCAAGGATGGAGCTGATTTCCCTGCTGCTTTCATGCCCCTTGCAGTTGCTATGGGAGAAGAGCTGGAGAAGCTCAGGAAAAGGAATGATGTGAAATGGACTTTCATCAGCCCAGCTGCTGACTTCCAGGCTGATGGGGAGCGTACCGGAAGATATATCCTTGCAGGTGAGGAGCTTACCCTGAACAGCAGGGGAGAGAGCATCATCAGCTACAGAGACTATGCAATCGCGATGGTTGATGAGATAGAGAAAGGAAGTCATAGCAGGGAGAGAATCAGCGTTGTACGCGCATGGCATATTGTACCCAATCATGTAATAGGCTATATTACATGAGGGTGGTCAGATGCAGATTACGACGAGATTCACAATAGCGGTTCATATAATCACCGCTATTGACTACTTCAATGGCAAGGAAAAGGTGACAAGCAGCTTCCTTGCAGAGAGCGTAGGTGTCAATCCTGTGATAGTAAGGGAAATCATGGGAGACCTGAAAGCTGCTGGGATTATAGCGATCAGCCAGGGAAAGAGCGGAATCGAGCTTGTCAAGGATACAAGGGATATAACCTTCTACGATGTATATAAAGCAATAGGATGCGTTGATGGTGAGGGACTGTTCCATTTCCACGAAAGACCGAATCCCATGTGCCCTGTAGGAGGGCATATCCATAAAGCTCTCGATGGCAAGCTTCAGATAATACAGAGCGAGTTTGAGGATTCCCTGAAATGCATAACGCTTTACAGTGTCATAGCAGATACAAGGCAAGCTATTGCTGATGACAGTGAACTACTTCATCTTAGCTGATGCTTGAAGATGGAGCTTCCGGGCTCTTTCCTTTTTCAGGGCGTTTCGCAGAATGCTTCCATATCTCATACGAGGTATCGAAGTCTGACATCCACTTCCACGTAAGCCTGTATCGATGTCAAAGGGGATCTCAGGTCATGGGAAATGCCTGCGATGCCTTTCCAGCAGGATTCATGGACATCTATCATAAAGTTTCTTTGCTTATTGCCTTTGTGTCATCTGTCCCCATATACATGATGATAACCGTTGCTGACTGCGCATATTGTTTTTGACAAAGGATAGCAAATGTAAAAGATGTGATTGTTGACTTTGGAAAATCTCATTACTACTATTTGGGGTGGTGAAAGTATGGCTATGGCTTTGCCATGGTTTGTGAATGGAGGAGTGACTATGAGCAGTATTACGCATGCAGCTGGTAGGAAGGTTTTCTCTGCAGTTGTCGATCATGCTTTCGATAGAATCAAGACGAAGAGAGAAGATGGCTATCTTGAAGTTCTTGATGCATTCCAGAAATATATGTCTGGATTCGCTGATGTTGATTGGGACTATCTTAAGGAGGTGGCGACCAATCCGCAGTATACTCTGAACAGATTCCTCAACTCGATTCTCGATGAAGTCGATCCAGATGTCCTTAAGAAGACAATCCTGAATCTTGGATATGAGGCTTTCTATACAGGAACCAAGACGATAAGGAAAAACAGGGAGATATACAAGTGCAATGTCCCTTGGATAATCCTCATGGATCCGACCAGTGCATGCAATCTCCACTGCACAGGGTGCTGGGCTGCTGAGTATGGAAATAAGATGAATCTCACGCTCGATGAGATGGATTCGGTGATAAAGCAGGGCAAGGAGCTTGGCATTTACTTCTACATGCTTACAGGCGGGGAGCCTCTTGTGCGCCGGAACGATATAATAGAACTCTGCCGCAGGCATAATGACTGTGTGTTCTTCGCATATACAAACGGAACGCTTGTCGATGATGAGCTTTGCAGGAACATGAAGGAGGTCGGGAACTTCTTCCTTGCACTCAGCGTAGAGGGCAAGCCAGAGGTCAACGACATGAGAAGAGGCGAGGGCGTGTATGCAAAGGTAATGCATGCGATGGATATGCTTAAATCCTATGGTCTTGTCTTCGGCACATCAATCTGCTATACAAGCCTGAACTATGAGAGCGTAACAAGCGATGAGTTCATTGATATGCTTATAAAGAAAGGTTGCCGCTATGCCCTCTATTTCCATTACATGCCTGTTGGAAATGATGCAGCGACAAATCTGCTCCTGACTCCTGAGCAGAGGACATATATGTATCATCGTGTGAGGGCAATCAGGAACATGAAGACTGGTCCAGGGCTTTTCACGATGGATTTCCAGAACGATGGCGAGTTCGTTGGTGGCTGTATTGCAGGCGGCAGGAACTATTTCCATATAAATGCAAACGGAGATGCTGAGCCTTGTGTATTCATACATTATTCGAATATGAACATAAGAGAGCATTCTATCCTTGAAATCCTGCAGTCTCCGCTCTTCATGGCTTATCATGATAACCAGCCATTCAACAAGAATATGCTCAGGCCATGCCCGATGCTTGAGAACCCAGCGGTCCTTCAGCGTCTTGTAAAGGAGACGGGGGCACATTCAACAGATCTCAAATCTCCTGAGAGTGCTGAGCATCTTTGCGGAAAGTGCGTTGATTATGCTAAGGCATGGGCTCCTGTTGCGGAAAAGCTCTGGAATGAAAGCCATGCTGACTCTGAAGCGAAGTAAGCAGACAAGTTCTTTTCGATAATGGGCTGTACCATAAGGTGCAGCCTTTTCTATCTTCCATTTTCAGCCCTTTTAAGGGAGAATAGCTGAGGAGGGTTTATGAAGACTTTTGCTATAGCAGGCTGCGGACATCTCGGGAAGATCATAGCAGCAGCCTATGCCAACGGTTTGCTGGAGGGCTATAAGCTCGTTGCAGCGTATTCTTTGAGGATTGAGGATTCAGAGGCTCTGGTCAAAGGGACAGATGCTGAAGCTGTGAATGCTATCGAGGATATAATTGCAAAAAAGCCGGATTTCATAATAGAAACAGCGTCGATTGCCCTTTTGAAGGGATTTGCCTTGAATGCGCTTGATAAGGGAATAAGCATAATCCCACTTTCAATTGGCGCGTTTGCAGACAGCGCTTTCAGGAAAGCGGCTTTGGAAGCTGCGGAGAAAAGCGGTGCAAGGATATATATACCATCTGGTGCTGTAGGCGGTTTTGATGTGCTCAGGACCATTTCCCTTATCTCAGAGTATAATGGCTGGGATATCAAGGCTGGGATACATACGCATAAAGGGCCAGATTCCCTGAAGAATACACCTCTTTATTCAGATGATCTTCAGAACAGGGAAGAGCGTGTCTTTTCAGGTACGACAGCTGAGGCTATTGCTCTTCTTCCTACCAAGGTCAATGTTGCCGTTGCTTCCGCGCTCGCGACAATCGGACCTGAGAGTGCAGAAGCTGAGATTACGAGCGTTCCTGCCTTCATCGGGGATGATCACTGCATCACAGTTGAGACAGAAGGCCTTAAAGCTGTTGTCGATATCTATTCAGCCAATAGCGATATCGCAGCATGGTCTGCGGTTGCCTTGATGAGGAATCTCACGTCACAGATGGTTTTCTTCTAGGAGATGGTATGGAACAATTCAGGAAGCTTGTTGAAGCTGGACCTATCGGACTTCAGGACTGGGCTGAGGAAAAGCTCAGGAGCTATGCCAAGGAAATAGTTCATTATGATTATCTTCCGCAGAGCGAGGATGAGCTTGTTTCCATGATCGGCGATGCTGATGCGCTTCTTGTCAGGAACCTGCCCCTGGTTCCGGCATCGGTTCTTTCAAGATGCAGCGCATTGAAGTATGTTGGCATGTGCTGTTCTCTGTATTCTAAGGAAAGTGCCAATGTTGATATAGACTATGCTGAAAAGCATGGCATAACAGTCTATGGCATCAGGGATTATGGAGACAAAGGCGTTACTGAGTTCGTTGTCTATGCTCTCGTGAGGATCCTCCATGGCTATGACTGGCCGATGTGGAGGAACAGGCCAAAGGAGATAACAGGACTCAGGATTGGATTTGTCGGCTTTGGCACAAGCGGGCAGATGACGGCAAGGCTCCTGAAGACAATGGGTGCTGAAATCACATACTATGCACGCTCGGTCAAGGAAGATTGCGAGATGGAAGGGATGCACTATATGCCCCTGAATGAGCTGTTGGAAAGCTCTGAGATTGTGATTACATGTCTCAATAAGGGTGTTATTCTCCTCAATGAAGATGAATTTGCCCACCTTGGAAATGGCAAGATAATGATCAATACGTCCATCGGCCCTGCCTGTGATATGAAGCAGCTGCAGAAGTGGATAGAAGATGATAGGAACATCTTCATATCAGATACAGCAGGAGGAGTAGGGGAAATCTACCAGAGAGTGAAGGACAGGCGCAATGTGCTTTGCCCTGATTCATCTGCAGGAATGACCGAGGAAGCTTACAATCTCATGAGCCAGAAGGTCCTTGCGAATATTGAGAAAGCCCTTTCATAGCGGTTCGGATCCTGTGCGTACAGGAAGTGCTATTGTCTCCTGTACTGCACAGCATATGAATTGCATCGGCCTGTATGTACCTGCCGTAAGGCAAGCAGCATAATTGCCTTCCCATGTATTTTTTTCGTTTGTGCATAATTATGCAGTCATACCGCTTTCCATGCATTATTTTGTATATCAGACCGGTTATTTCAAAGACAAAAGCAAGTTATTTGCTGAATAAATATAAAAAGAATGTTTTTGACTATTGCATAATATACTCGAAACTATGTATAAATATTCAGGATTTTTAATAACACAAGAGGTTGGGAACTGAAAATGAAAAAGCTTTTGAATGTTCTTGTTTTGGTGTTTGTTCTTATGGCGATTCCTGCTGCAGTATTTGCTTCAGGTTCCAACGAAAAGGGCACGGTCCTTGCTGATATCAAGGCAAGAGGTCGCCTTATCGTAGGTACAGAAGCACAGTATGCGCCATATGAATTCAAGGATATGGATGCAAATATCGTAGGCTGTGATATCTTCATCGCACAGCAGATCGCGGATGCGCTTGGTGTAAGCCTTGAGATTGTTGATATGGCTTTCGATGGCATCATCCCTGCTGTTCAGTCAGGTCAGGTCGATCTTGGCATCGCAGCTTTCACGAACACTCCTGAAAGAGCTGAGGTTATTGATTTCTCTGCTGTCTATGAGGAGAGCCTTCAGTATCTTGTCGTACAGGCCGGAAATGAAGACGTATACACAACCCCAGAATCACTTGCAGGACAGAAGGTTGGCGCTCAGAGGGGAACTATCCAGTCACAGCTTATCATGAAGACAATGCCACAGGCACAGCTTTTCGAGCTTGCAAAGTATCCAGAGCTCTCAATTGAGGTTCAGAACGGAAACATCGCAGGCCTTGTTGTAGATGCTGCTGTAGGTGATTCAATCATCGCATCAAGCGACGGCAAGCTTGTAAAGGCTAATTACTCATTCGATACAGAAGAGGCAACATTCGGAAAGTCAGTTGTAATCCAGAAAGGCAACGAGGATCTTGTCGCAGAGGTAAACAAGGTCATCGAGAGAGTTGTCGCTGATGGATCCTACCAGCAGGCTTATGACGATGCTGTGGCTCTGCAGAAGGAGCTTGGTCTCTGATTATGGGCTTTTTCGAGCAGATAATAGTCATAATACAAAGGTATTATCCTTATTTCCTCGATGGAGTCAAAAACACCCTCATCATTGCCGCCATGAGCGTAGTGCTGGGGGTGGTTTTCGGTACATTGATGGCTGTCATGAGGATGTGCAGGATAAAGCCTTTGAGGTGGTTGGCGACAGCATATATCGAATTCATCCGCGGAACTCCGCTTATGGTACAGCTCATGTTCATCTTCTACGGGCTTCCAATGGTTGGAATCGAGTTCCCAGATGTTTCATTCATTCCTAATTTCTCACGTTTCATGGCTGGAATCGTTGCGATGAGCATGAACAGCTGCGCATACGTTGCAGAGGTCATAAGATCTGGAATACAGGCTGTTGATGAGGGACAGATGGAAGCTGCAAGGAGCATAGGGTTCAAATACGGTGAATCGATGAGGCTTGTCATTCTTCCGCAGGCTATAAAGAACATCCTCCCAGCCCTTGGCAATGAGTTCGTTACTGTGATAAAAGAATCCTCGATTGTCTCGGTTATTGGAATTTCGGACCTTATGTATGGCACAAGCGGCGTCATAGCCCTTACATACAGGAGCTTGCCATGTCTGGCTATCGCTGCATGTATGTATTTTATCTTGACATTTCTCAGCAGCCGTCTGATAGCACTGCTTGAAAAGAGGATGAAGCATGGAAGGTAACATCATCATACAGGTAAAGAACCTTTGCAAGAATTTCGGCAGTCTCCACGTCCTTAATGATATCTCTGCAGAGTTCAAGGAGAAGCAGGTAGTCTCCATCATAGGTCCTTCAGGTGGCGGCAAAAGCACATTCCTCAGATGCCTCAATCTCCTTGAGATGCCAACATCCGGGCATGTTATCTTCAACGGTACGGATCTCTGTTCAAAGAATGTGGATATAAACAAGGAGCGGCAGAAGATCGGCATGGTCTTCCAGCACTTCAACCTCTTCAACAACATGAATGTCATGAAGAATCTTACAGTCGCTCCTAAGAGAATCAACGGGAAGAGCCAGGAAGAGGCAGAGGAGATGGCCATAACATTTCTGAAGAGAATGGGACTTGAGGACAAGGTGAGTTCCTATCCTTCCCAGCTTTCAGGGGGACAGAAGCAGAGAATCGCTATTGTAAGGTCTCTGATGATGGAGCCTGACCTGATGCTTTTCGATGAGCCTACAAGTGCCCTTGATCCTGAGATGATAGGAGAGGTGCTTGATGTCATAAAGCAGCTTGCGCTTGATGGCATGACAATGCTCATAGTCACACATGAGATGCGCTTTGCCAGAGAGGTGAGCGATAGGATACTCTTCCTTGACGGTGGCAGGATAGATGAGGACAGAAGCGCAGATGAGTTCTTCGATGACCCACATAGCCCGCGTCTCATAAGCTTCCTGCAGAAGGTTCTTTGATCCGAGGAAATATGAAAAAGGAATATACATTCAGGTATGGCAACGTATCGCTCTCGATACCTGTTGAGGAAAGCCAGGTTATCGGAGTGATAAATGGAAATGAGACAAAGCCCCTTGACGATGTGAAAGGGGCATTGCTTCGCTCTCTTGACAACCCAATAGATTCAGCTCCGCTTTCTGATATCGCATCAAAGGCGGGATCTATTGCGATCATCGTCAGCGATATGACACGCTTCTGGATGAGGCAGGATCTGATAGTTCCGCTCATCGTTGAGTATTTGATTGATAAATGCGGCAAAGACTATTCAGATCTCAGGATTGTCATTGCCACAGGTACGCATGTCGGTGCAAGCGAGGAGGATCTCCGCACGCTTGTCACTCCTGCGATATACGAGCGCGTCAAGACTATCAACCATGATTGCAAGGCAGCTGATCTGGTTTATATCGGAACGACTGACTATGGGACACGTGTAAGCGTCAATAGGGATGTTGCTGAAGCGGATCTGGTAATCTGCCTTGGGGCTGCAACTTATCATGTGATGGCTGGATTCGGTGGTGGACGAAAGAGCATCCTTCCCGGTGTTTCAAGCCTTGAGACCATAAAGCATAACCATGCATATAGTCTTGCACCAGACAAGTTCATTACGAACCCAGCAATAGGCAATGGAGTGCTGGAAGGCAATCCTCTCAATGAGGATATGCTTCAGGCTGCATCTATGATCAGGAATCTTTTCATGATCACATTGGTGACTGATACCGAATTCCGTCTTGCTTCCATATTCTCAGGCCATTGGAGAACATCCTGGGAAGCTGCATGCGAGGAGGTCAGAAGGATATATACGGTGCCTATCAGAAAGAAAGCCGATGTAGTCATCACCAGCTGCGGTGGATTCCCTAAGGATGAATCACTTTATCAGGGGACAAAGGCTGTTGATAACGTGATTTCTGCTCTCAAGGATGGTGGCACCCTGATTCTCCTTCTGGAAGGCAGGAACGGAGGCGGCAGCCCTGACTACTTTGATTGGATAAAGCCTTTGGTCAACGGAACATTCGAAAAAGAGCTCAGGGAGAACTTCACAGTCGGAGGCTATATATTCTTCCTCAACTGTGAACAGGCTTCCCGATTCAACATCCTTATGTATTCATCTATCCCAGCTGAGACTGTAAAGCCTATGGGAATAAAGGCGTATGATGATATGGAAAAGCTGCTGAAGGATGCAGATCTTGATGGCAAGTCTATCTATATCATTCCCACAGGTTCCACAGTCCTCCCGGTAGTAACAGAGAAATAGAGGTATAAGATGCCACAGTTAAGCAAAAGAGTAGGTACATTCACAGATTCGGTTATCAGGCGCATGACGCGTATAAGCGATGCTTGTCCTGGCAGCATAAATCTATCTCAGGGGTTTCCTGATTTCGATCCTCCCAAGCCGCTTCTGGATGCGCTTGCAAAGGTTGCATATGCAGGTCCTCATCAGTACTCAGTAACATTCGGTGCTGAGAACTTCAGGGAGGCGCTTGCACGCAAGGTCGAGAAGGCGATGGATAGGAAGATCGATCCGGAGACAGAGATTGTCGTCACATGCGGTGGTACAGAGGCCATGATGTGCGCGATGATGACAATATGCAATCCTGGCGATAAGGTAATGGTCTTCTCTCCGTTCTATGAGAACTATGGTGCTGATGCAATCCTTTCCGGGGCTGAGCCTATATTCATCCCTCTTGTCCCTCCTACTTACTCCTTTGATATCAACCTGATAGAGGAAGGTTTCAGGAATGGGGCAAAGGCAATCATCGTCTGCAATCCATCAAACCCCTGCGGAAAGGTATTCACCCGTGATGAGCTCATGGCAATCGGCGAACTTGCCGTAAAGTACGATGCGTTTGTTGTGACGGATGAGGTCTATGAGCATATAATCTATGCTCCGAACGTCCATACATGCGTTGCATCGCTTCCTGGAATGTTCGATCATACGATTACCTGCAACTCACTTTCAAAGACATATTCGATAACAGGCTGGAGGCTTGGCTATCTTATAGGGCCAGAAAGTGTCATTGAGGCTGCAAAGAAGGTACATGATTTCCTTACTGTCGGAGCTGCTGCACCGCTTCAGGAAGCCGCTGTCGCAGGCCTTACGCTCCCAGAGAGCTACTACACGGATCTTGGAGCGCTCTATACTGAGAAGCGTGATTATTTCCTCAGTGGCCTTGATAGGATTGGGCTTAAGCACAACACACCGCAGGGGTCGTACTTCGTTCTTGTCGATATCCAGGACTTCCTGGATCTCCCGCAGTTCAAAGGCTGGAGTGATCTTCAGTTCTGTGAATGGATGGTTGAGAACATCGGTGTTGCTGCAGTCCCTGGCTCAAGCTTCTTCAGGGAGGATGTCAATAATCTGATCCGCCTTCACTTTGCAAGATCGAAGGAGACTCTGGACGAGGCACTCTCAAGGCTTGAGAAGCTTGCGGATGTGCTGAATCAGAAATAAAAGAGAGCGGCAGAGAAATCTGCCGTTTCTTATTGTACGGTACTATACAGGCATCATCTTCATCCACGATCATCAGGGAGATGCCCCATTTTTGGATTCTGGCTGACAGCAAGCTTATGCAATCAATCGGATTCGCTTGTGTATCCAGCTCTTCCCCTGTATTCAGAGTTCAGGATCTCCATCATCTCCTCAGGTGTCTCTTTGCAGCCATTATAGAGCCACATCTTTATTATCTTGGTTATCCCAGCCCTGAAGAATTCCATATGATACTCAATGAACTTGTTGTCAAAGTGCTCTTTCGCGAGTGCTGTATCATATTTGACTATCCTATAGTTGTTGTCATATCCAAGCTTGAAGTATGTCTTATAGAAGATCTGGTTATCCTTTATATGACGGAAGAGCTTCATGTAGTCGTTGCTGTTGTAGCCTTCCTCTATTTCCTCTTTGTATATCTCCTGTATATTGTCCTCAAGCTTGCTGCGTATTGAATCAGCCATTGAATATATGCTGTCGTAGTTAGCATAGAATGTGGTGCGGTTCAGTCCTGCTTTCTTGCAGATATCAGAGACGCTTATCTCATCGAGTTCTTTTGTCTGAAGAAGGTTTATGAAGACTTTTTCCATCTTCTCTATAGATTCTTTCCTTCGTCTGTTGTTCGGTGTATTCATTTTCTTTCATTATCTCAACATTTGATGTGTTATTGATGATTGTTCTTCCTTTTCCATAGAAGTATATTTCAGCTGTCAAATAAAAACAACTGTTGATTTAATGAATAGGAGACAGAGGATATGAAGAAAAGCAGTTTCATTGCAATGACTCTTTGGACAATAAGCGGGGTACTATTCGCGATTGGGATGTGCATGGCACTCATCACCGAATGGAATGCATTCAACGCGGGCATTATACTTGGCGCAGCAGGAATAGTCCTCGCGATCATAACTTTTCTTGCCTGGAGGTGGATGGAGAATAAAGCTCCGATAAAAGTGTCAGGAAAGACTATTGGGGCCATTCTGCTTGGCATTGCCGGTGCTCTTGCACTTGGCGTTGGCATGTGCTTCTCGATGGTATGGGGAAGAATGGCAATCGGGATTGTGATCGGACTGATTGGAATCATCCTGCTTCTGATGCTTATACCTCTCATAAGGGGAATAGAGGACTGATTTGAAAGCAAGAAGCGCTTTGGAGAATCTCCGGAGAAGACTTCCGGTGCCTCTGACTGTTATCAATACGGCTGCAACGTTTGCGCTGAATATGATATATGCGGCAATAAACTGGGCTATAGGGCTTCTGAATCTGAATCCCCTGTTTATGTTTACCGGTGTATTCTATTCAGTCCTTGCTGTCATGAAGTGCATTGTCCTTGTCTTCGCATTCAGGGGAAAGAACAGGAGAGTCATGGAGAAGACAGGCGTGCTGCTCCTTGCCCTTGACTTTGCCCTGGCTTTTGTTACCGGGCTGAGCATGGTGGAAGAAGGGGAATCTGAGCATGGCGAGATCATCATGATATCAATAGCAACATACGTCTTTACACGTCTGGTTATTGTCATCGTGAAGGCTGTAAGAAGCAGGGAAGAAGGAGAGGCGCTCTTTGCGATACGTATCATCGGATACGCTGAGATCGCGGTTGCTGTCCTTACTCTGCAACGTTCGATGCTTAGGACGTTCGGAACGGAATCTGAAGCGATGTTTGTCCATGTAATGAATATCGTATCTGGTGCAGCAGTATCGCTTTTCATAGCGTTTATCGGTGTGTATGCGATAAGGAAGGGAAAAAATGGCTAAGTCAAAAATAGTTGAAGCAAACAAGAAGATCGAGAAGGCCGTATTGAATGGCTATTCGAAGATCGAGGATGCTGTCGTGAAGAAATACGAAGGCATTGAGAATGTCTTTGTGAATGCTTTCCTTGCAGAAGATGGGGAGAGCGTGGAGGAGGCAAAGAAGAGGATCAGATCATCACTTGATGATGGTAAGGAAGGGATGGATGAGAATTGGATCACTTAGGGTAACGCTCAGCGATGAAGTTCCTGCCGGTAAGAAATTTACAACATTATAAAAGAATCTTTATTAGGAATATTAAATGGGAGAATATAGTGAAAAAAAGATACTCATTGCAGCTATTATGTCTATCGTTCTCATAGCAGGAATCGCTGCTGCTTCATTTGATGGCCTCACAGGCGTTGGTATCAACTACGAATACCGGGATGGTGAGAATATGTGGGGGCTTTCAACACAGACGTTTTGATATGTCGGAACATGCCCTGTTGGATATTTCATCGGTATCAATGCTGATTTCGCATTCTCCGATGTACCTGATTTCACAATCGGGATGATTGTCGGCCCTTCTTATAGATATGTGTTCCAGAATGTACCGATGTCGATTGATGTGGCAGTTGGCCTTTCTTTATCGGGAGAGTGGATTGATGCAGATGATTTCTTCGGCCTTGGAATTGGCGGATATCTTGGAGCAACATATTATATGACCGATAGCATTGCGCTTATGCTTGGCTGTACGCTTGGCTATGATATGCTTGCTGTGGATCTGAATACGGGAGATTGTTCCTTCTATGGCAACTTCTATGTATCTCCATCGGTTGCCGTTGGATTCAGGTACTGAGAGGTAGGGCTTGGAGGCAATGTACCTTCAGGCCTTATCAGTCAAGGATCCTGTGATACCATGGCAATATGAAGATCAGAGATTCCTATGGTATGGATTATGCATGATCCATGGCTTGAAAATCCTTGATTCCTTGGTATTTCCATCGAAAAACTCGATCCGGAACGGGATGTATTCTTCTGGGGGAATATGCATCTAATAGCTATGATAACTGGTTTCATTCTTGGAGAAAGCCTTATCACAGTACGGTTATAGCTATGCTGATGGGATACTCTTCATCCTACGGACTTGGATGGATGTTAAGGATGGGAAGAAAAGGTAATCTGTCAAATGAGTACCAAATTGGTTTGCAGTGTGTCAAAGGCGTGAGACAAGAAGAAAAAGTTTGTTTTATTTCGTGATGAAAAGCTATTGACTTTATTATATACAACTGGTATTTTCTTACACGTTGTTACAAAGACGACTAGCCGCTTTAGCTCAGTTGGTAGAGCAAAGGACTGAAAATCCTTGTGTCCCTGGTTCGATTCCTGGAGGCGGCACGAAAGCTCCTTGCATCGCAAGGAGTTTTTTCATGCTTGCTGCATCGGTTAATGTGGATATCCAATGGGAAATGATTTCATTCTTTTCTGTAGAGCCAAGAATCCCTGAGTCTGGAATTTTAGATTTATATCTATCAAATTTAAAGAAATTATTTTATACACGTTGTTTTGTGGCTTATATTGGTGAATGCAGATTTCCGTGGAGACACGTAGGTAAATTGGTATCCTCTCGCTCTTCCTGCAGATTATGAGAGGCGATGCTTATGGATGATTCTACTTACTACATACTGGTGATCATTCTTATGATCATCGGCTTGCTGATAGA
>CALXLI010000093.1 GCA_944389155.1 uncultured Spirochaetaceae bacterium
GTGTTGAGAGATTTGAATTCTTCAATCATAGATGCAAACGTCATGAATTCTGTCGTACATACCGGAGTGAAGTCCGCCGGATGGGAGAAAAGTATTACCCATTTTCCCTTGTAATCCTCAGGAAAACCAAAAAATAGCCTATTTCTGACATAATATGGAAAATATGTAGAAAATAAGTGCTTACAGAGTAATAGGATAAAAATGGGCTCAAAATGCCTTTTTATGTTGCAGTTTGTTGCATTTGTGGTAATCTTTAATTGGAGGAGCTATGGATTCCAAGCTTATAGTAATAGCAATTGGCGGCAATTCGCTTATTGAGGACAAGAACCACGTAACAGTTGATGCACAGTATCAGGCAGCTGAGAAGACTGCCCATCATATAGCAAAGCTGATAAAGAACGGGCATAGGGTGGTTATTGCCCATGGCAATGGACCACAGGTAGGATATATACTTCTCAGGGCTGAATATGCCAGCAAGATACTTCATACAGTGCCTCTTGATTCATGTGTTGCAGATACACAGGGGGCTATTGGCTATCAGCTGCAGAAGGCTCTGGGCAATGAGCTCAGAAGGCTTGGCATCGAGAAGAATGTCGTGACTATCGTGACTCAGGTTGAGGTGGATCCTGAAGATCCTTCGTTCAACAAGCCGACAAAGCCGATTGGATCGTTCATGAGCGAGGAAGATGCCAAGTATCATCAGGAACATTCCGGGTGGAGCGTTGTAGAGGACTCCGGACGTGGCTGGAGGCGTGTTGTCGCATCTCCTAAACCGCGTTCGATCGTTGAGATTGATACAGTAAGGACACTTCTTGATGCAGATTGCACCGTTATCGCAGCGGGAGGTGGCGGAATACCTGTCGTGAGGACAGAAAAGGGAGACCTTGTGGGCCGTGAGGCTGTTGTTGACAAGGATCTTGCTGCTGCGATTCTTGCAAAGAATCTCAAGGCTGACGCATTCATCATATCTACCGCTGTTGAGAAGGTCTGCATCGATTACGGAAAGAGCACCGAAAAAGCATTGGATGAGCTGACTGTTGAGAAAGCTATAGAATATGCAGGAGAAGGGCAGTTTCCTCCAGGATCTATGCTGCCGAAGATAGAAGCTGTCGTTGATTATGTGAAGACCATCGGAGGCGTTGGCATCATCACAGATCCAGAGCACCTGTCCGATGCAATCAACGGCTGCGGCGGAACCAGGATCGTGCGCTGATAAGCTCTGCAGCGTACAGTGGAAGTACGGATATATAATATGAGGCGTTGTCTTGATGGAATGCTGTGATAAGCTGGACAAGAAGCGCCAGGGCATACAGGAAGAGCGTGAGGAAATTCGACTGCCAGAGCGCTCTTCTTCTTTCTTTCCTTCCAAGCGATGCAAGATGCAGTACTGAGGATATAAGCAATACCGGTGATATCACAAAGACATTGATATTCCAGTATGTTACATCGTGGTTTGTCAATGCCATAAGCACGATGAGTGCGACAGAGATTATTCCAAACAGCATCTCAATGATTGCTGTTGTGACATCACCTGATCGTCTGATGCCTCTCTTCCTGGAGAGTGTCAGAAGCGGGAATACCATAAGCACCATGCCGATTGCTGCAGCTCTGAGTTCCAGTGAGTAGCTTTCAGGAACAGGCTCCCTGCTTTTAGTCTCATAAAGCACTGTCCTCTCTTGGTTCTCAAATCCTGAGATGGCTTTTTCCAGTATCTCAGGGAGGAAGCATGCCTCGTATAGATTCAGCGGCTCATCTATGCTAGGTCCTTCCCAATAGTTGAGAAGATATTCGAAGAATAGCGATGGAGAAAGATAAAGCTCAGCCCATTCCCTGTAGCTTCTGCCTGTTTCTATGCTCTCGGCCCAATTCCTGAACTCTCCGCCAGTTGCTTCTGCATAGATATCGCGGATACGCGTTGCGCAGTTGTCCTTGTAGTAGTGATAGAGATATGTCCTGTTCTCTGGAAGCGCATTGCGTGAAACGAAATGCATTACTGCTTTCTTTGCCTCTGCGCTGAGTGTAAGAGGCAGTATCGATACGGTTCTGTCATCGTTTATGAACCTGGCTGTGCTTCTTTCTGTCCAGCCTGTTGTTATGCTGTAGTAGAGCAGCCCTTTCACAAAATTGAGGTAAAATCCATCAGAGAAGCTGAAGCTTCCCCATTCATAGGTGATGGGTTCCTGGTCCGGCGTGTCTATGACAAGACCTGAATGCCCGAAATATATGTAGACAGGTTCTGCGGGGGAGGCTGTCATAAGGTATATTGATGTATTTTCATAGTATTCTCTCTCATCATCCGAAAGCTCTCCGCTGAAGTCTTCCTTTCTGAGTTCTTCTTCGCTGTAGAATAGATCTGGACGGACGCTGATCCCTTCCGTTATTGAGATAGCAAAGACATTTGATGCGATAAGCACAAGCAGCAGGGTGATGAGAAATCTCTTCATATGCTAAGGATAATAGCATTTTTCCCTTATGAGTATAAGTTGACAGCATTTTGTGCCTTTCGTATCTTCAGGGAATGGACAGGGACACTAAAGGGCTTGCTGTAGTTGCCAGAAGCGAAAGGATACGTGAAAACGATAGGATGCTCACGCTCTTTTCCCCGTCGCTTGGGATTGTCAAGGTGATATCATACGGAGCGAGGAAGAGCATAAGGTGTGTGCGCGCTCCTTTATATACAGAAGGGGTTTTCTCCATTTCGCTTTCCCGTTCATCCTCATGGAGCCTGAAGGATATCGATGTGATATCGACACATGATTATCTTTCAGAGGATCTGGAAAAGAACATGGCTGCATCTCTTTTCTCAGAGATCGTCATCTCTGGCCGTGATGCAAGCGCAGAGCTTTATTCGCTTTATACGAGCGCACTGGATGCATTGGAGTTCTACAATAGCGAAAATGTCGTCATATCATTCATTGTCCATGCAATGAAGCTTCTTGGGCTTTCCGGGGATTATGAGATATGTCCAGTATGCCAGAGGGCTTTCAGGGAAGATGAGATTCTTGGATTTTCCGATACAGAGGGTGTTGCTGTGTGCTCTGAGTGTGATACCATGTCGGGTAGCCTGATACTGCCGCCGAATGCCAGACGCTTTATCCAGCGGACGCTGTCACTGAGCCTGAAGGACTCTATGGATCTTCATACAAGCGCTGAGCAGAGGCATAGGATATTCAGGTATATGCTTCGCTCTCTGTCCCTTTCCTTTCCGGGCAAGCTTGAGAGCTTGGAGCATGGAATCTGGGAGTTGTAGCAAGTGAATGTCAGGATACCTCAATCCGATGCCTCTAAAGTAAGGGCAATCAAGGAACGTTACTCACTTGACCTGTTGAGCGCTACAGTGCTTGAACGCCGTGGCGCGAAAAGCGGTGAGGATATTCTTTATTATCTTGAGAATGATGTTATCTATCATCACTCGCCATTTGAGGCTGAGGATGTGCCTATTGCTGTGGATAGGATCATGGATGCACTTGAAGAGGATGAGAATGTCCTTGTATTCGGTGATCGGGATGTCGATGGAGTCACAGCTGCTGCGATCATGGTCCGTTCTCTCAAGAAGCTTGGTTTCAGGAACGTTGACTGCCGGCTTCCGACAGGTGATGAGCCATATGGCCTTACTTATGATATCGTCACGGAGATCCTGGAGAAGGGCTATACGCTTGTGATAACAGTTGATTGCGGCATTTCGTCGATAGGCGAGATTGCGGCTCTCGAGAAGAATGGTGTCGATGTCATTGTCCTGGATCATCATATAGCAGGGGATGAGCTTCCTCCGGCTCTTGCGATATTCGATCCACGTATCGAGGGGGCGGGGTATCCTTTTCCGGGATTGGCAGGATGCGCTGTGAGCGCAAAGATGGCCTGGGCCCTTTTCTTTGCCCAGACACCCCTCTATTCAAGTGAGTGCATCGTGCTTCATGCAGAGCCCCGCAACGGCACGGTCCGGATCAATGCGGTCAGACTAGAGAATCTTGTTGAGATAGACAGGATTACGGAAGAGGTCGTGGAAGGGGCGTTCTCCGCAGAGCGAAGCCGTCTGATGGAGTTCCTTGCTGTGAATCTTCCGATCTTTGTCCTTGATGGGGATGTTGAGAAGAAGATGCTGCGCCGCGCTTTCGGCAATGGTGTGGATATCGCCCTTGTTGATATCCGCGAGAAGCTTGATGAGATAATGCCCAGGACAAAGGGCCATTCCCTGTTTGACCTCGCAACAGTTTCAAGAGCTGCGATGTATCAAGATGGAGACAGGGAAATCGAGACTCTCCTTTCCCTTTTCCGGTCAATCTCGATCCATTCGTATCCATCGCTTTCATCTGAGTACGACGATATGCTTCAGCTCGTCGCAATCGGTACGATTGCCGATCTGATGCCAATGAAGGATGAGAATAGGATGATAGTCAAGCGCGGATTGATGATGCTTTCAAAGAAGCCGATTCCTCCTCTTGTCTATCTTATCGCAAGGCAGAACATGACCGGAAAGAAGATCAATACACGGGATATATCATTCTATATAGCCCCTGTTATCAACGCAGCTGGACGTATGGGCGATCCAAATGCAGCGCTCAAGCTGCTTCTGACAGATGACAGTGCGGAAGCTGTAACGCTGACAGATAATCTCCTTGCGATGAACAAGGCCAGGCAGAAGGCTGAGGAGGAGGTTCTGTCCGCTGTGCATGGGAAGGCTGTTGAGAAACTTTCCGAAACCGATGGCAAGTTCATAATCGTGGATGACCCAAGCATTCCTCGCGGCCTCACGGGAGCTATAGCCTCAAAGCTTTCCTCTGAGTTCCTTGTCCCTTCGATAGTCATGGCTGATGTGGATGGACGGGTGTCTGGGTCCATGAGGTGCAAGGAAGGATGGGATGCAAAGGCTTTCCTTGATGGGCTGGCTGGATATTTTGAGAATTATGGAGGACATAGCAAAGCTGCAGGCTTTTCCCTTCCAAGCGAAAGGAAGGAAGAGTTCATGTCGGCTCTTTCCGCGGCTATAGAGGCTGAGGAAGGCATTGATGCCGGCAGCATCGAGATAACGGCAGATGCCCAGATACCTGCTGAGTATATGAGCGAAGGACTTTGGAAGCTTTCTGAGCTTCTGGAGCCTTTCGGACAGGAGAACAACGCGCTTAGGCTTTATATAAAGAATGCCCGCATAATAGACATGCTCCCAACGAAAGGAGACAGGCGGATGCTTCGTTTCACTGTCAATTTCGGACGGTATTCCTGGCCTGCCATATGGTGGCATCCCACAGATAGGGAGAGCTTCAGGAAGGGAAGCGTAGTGAATCTTATTTTCACCCCTGACACAAATTACTGGAAAGGACAGTCGAAAATGCAGATGCTTATTGAGGATATGGAGAGTGTTGACACCGCAGGCTCTTGAGTGATAATCTCTTCACGGCAAAAATGACCCTCAAGGGAGAGGAGGTGAGATATACATGGCATTCGTTAAGGTAGACGAGAATGAACCGCTCGAAAAGTCAATCAAGCGCTTCAAGAGAATGGTGGAGAAAGAAGGCATCATTCGCGAATGGAAGAAGCGTGAGTACTACGAGAAGCCTTCAACCATCCTCAACCGTAAGAACAAAGCTCTTGCGAGAAAGCAGATGAAGAAGGTCAGGAAGATGCATGCATCAAAGGCATACTGATTTCAAGGGGCTGTAACCACAGCCCTATTTTCATGTCATTCCATATCATATCCGATTAGCTCAGTAATCTACATTTTCTTTGACAATTAGCTAAGTGCGTGAAATACTATTTGCGTAAAACATTAATAAAGGAGATGTAGATTATGCTGATTCTCATTTCTGACGCTTTCGATAAGAGCTTGCCGGGAAAGCTCTCTGCCTTCGGTGAAGTCACCGATGACAAGTCCAGGCTAGGGGAGGCTGATGTTGTCCTCATCAGATCGAAGACGAAGGCCGATAGAGCATATATCGACCAGGCTCCGAAGCTTCGCCTGATAATCAGAGGCGGTGTCGGTATGGATAATATCGATAAGGAATACTGCAAGGAAAAGGGAATCATCGCAGTCAATACCCCTAAATCCTCGGCCATTGCTGTTGCAGAGCTTGCATTTGCCCTCATGATATCCGTGCCGAATCATATCACTTACTATGACAGTACGATGAAGAAGGGTGAATGGATGAAGAGCACCAAGCGTACTGAGCTATATGGAAAGACCCTATGCCTTCTTGGCCTTGGGAATATAGCGAGACAGGTTGCTTTGCGTGCAAAGGCATTCGGCATGAATGTCGTCGCATATGACAAATATGTCGGCTCTTCAGATCTTGCCGAGATGAAAAGCCTGGAGGATGCTGTCAGGGATGCCGATTACATTTCGATGCATCTTCCGTTTACCGCAGAGACAGATAAGATGCTTTCTTCCTCTTTGATCGAGAAGATGGAAAAGAAGCCTGTCATCATCAACACAGGCCGTGGAAAATGCGTGGATGAAGCTGCTGTTGCAGAGGCTCTCAAGAGCGGCAGGATCGCCTGGTTCTGTACCGATGTGTATTCTTCAGAGCCACCAGCGGCAGATAATCCGCTCTTTGGCTGCGAGAATGTAACGCTCACTCCGCATGTCGGAGCAAACTCAGTCGAGAATCTGCTGAGGATAGGTGAGGAAGTATGCGAGACGATCGCACAGTGCAAGAAGGAGGGCAGGATATGAGAAAGATGAATTTCTTCGCAGGACCATCAACGCTGCCTGTTGAAGTGCTTGAAGAGCTTCGGGATAACATGGTGGATTATCATGGCAGGGGATTGTCCATGATCGAGGCTTCCCATAGAGGCGGCATGTTCGAGGAAATGTATGATGAGTGCCTATCTGATTTCCGCCGTCTTCTTTCGATTCCGGATGACTATGATGTCTATTTCCTCGGTGGCGGTGCGACTCTGCAGTTCACGATGATCCCTGCAAATTTCCTTCTCGATGGAAAGAGTGCTGATTACGTCCGTTCAGGTTCATGGGCTAACAAGGCTGCAGATGATGCTGCAAAGCTGGGGCGTGTCAATATCGCATTCGATGGCAAGGAGTCGAACTATACTACGCTTCCAGACCCGAAGACCGTAAAGCCAACGGACGGTGCATGCTATTACTACCTTTGCTCAAATGAGACAATAGGGGGAATTGAATGGCAGGAATTCCCTGATACAGGTTCAGTGCCTCTTATCGCGGATATGTCCTCTGACATACTCTCACGTCCAGTTGATGTGAAGAAGTTCGCGATGATATACGGTGGAGTGCAGAAGAACCTGGGACCTGCTGGTGCTACGTTCATAATCATGCGTCACGATATGCTGGATCGCCGCAATCCGGATCTTACTGCATATATGGACTATGCAAAGCATGCAAAGGACAAGGGGCTTTACAACACCCCTCCTGTCTTCTCCATCTGGGCAGTTGGCCTTGTGCTTAAATGGATTCTGGCAAATGGTGGAGCTGAGGGAATGCTCTCTCATGCTATAGAGAAGAGCGGGTACATCTATGATGTCATCGATTCCTCTGATTTCTATCGTTCTCCTGTAGATAAACGCTATCGCTCAAGGATGAATGTGGTATTCCGCCTTCCTTCTGAAGAGCTGGAGGCTAAGTTCGTCGCAGAATCCCAGAAAGAGGGAATGCTTGGACTGAAGGGACATAGATCCGTAGGTGGACTGAGAGCCAGCCTGTACAATGCGCTTCCAATGGAAGATGCGGCATCGCTTGCTCAGTTCATGAAGGAATTTGAGAGGCGAAATGGATAAGGGCCCTAAACGCATAGATGACACAAACAAGGAGATCATACGCTCCCTGCATGATGGGCGGAAGCCTTATAGCGCGGTTGCTGACGAGCTTGGAATCACTGAGAATACAGTCAGAAGCCGCGTAAACAGGCTGGTTGATGAAGGCGTCCTGTCAATCACAGGGCTTGTCGATCCTGAAAAGATCCCAGGGCTGCAGGTCGTGATGATGGGGGTGAAGCTGAAGACTCTTGAGCTTGATAGAAAGGCAAAGGAGTTCTGTGCGCTCAGAGGCGTGTTTTCAGCTGCAGTCGTAACTGGACGCTTTGATCTCATCGTTCAGCTTGTGCTTTCTGAAGAAGAAGGGCTTTCGCTTCTGGATTTCTTCAAATACGAGCTTGTAAAAGTTGCAGAGATTCTTGAAGTCGAGACTTTCGTTGTTTATCAATCACATAATTTCTGGGTTCCATATAAGCTTTGAGGGACGGCTCTTCGGAGCCGTTTCTGCTTTTTGGGCCTTAAAGTATGCTCATGCTTGTGTTAATTGTGGTATAATCGAAGCTCAGGAGAATGATGGCTATGATTGAAACCAAATATCTTGGACTGACTTTGAAATCCCCTATTATAGTCTCTTCCGGTCCGCTGACGCAGAATATTGACTCATTGAAGAAGTGCGAGAAAGCTGGATGCGGGGCTGTGGTGCTCAAGTCAATCTTCGAAGAACAGATAGAGCAAGATGCAAATAAGGAACTGGAATCGAATTCAGAGTATCTGGGAACTTCTTCCGATGAGAGTTTCTTCCTCTCTTCAAACAAGGATTTCTATATCGATAAATATATGCGTCTCTTGACTGAAGCGAAGAAGGAGCTCTCCATTCCTGTGATTGCCAGTGTTTCGGCAAAGGATATGGCAAGCTGGATTGATTATGCTGATCGTTTCATCGCCTGCGGTGCCGATGCGATAGAGCTCAATTATTATCCAATATCATCTGATAAGAAGGTTTCTGGCGCAGATGTCGATAAAGCCGCAATTGAATTTGCAAAGGTTGCAAGAGATCGCATAAAGGCGCCTCTTTCGATAAAGATCGGATACAAGTATTCTTCGCTTGCAAACATGATTTCCACATTCGACAGGATAGGAATCGATGGTGTTGTCCTTTTCAATCGTTTCTTCCGTCCGGATATAGACATCGATAAGCTTGAATTCACAGCAGCATCCGCTGTTTCAGGTGAGGATGAATACGCAGAAGCGCTGCGCTGGATAGGGCTCATGAGCGGTGAATGCTCATTCGATTTCTGTGGCAATACCGGTATACATTCAGGCGAGAGCGTTGTGAAGATGCTGCTTGCGGGGGCAGCAGCTGTTGAGGTTTGCTCAGTTATCATAAAGCGCGGTTTCTCAGCCATCGGGGAGATGAACGGCTTTCTGGAGAACTGGATGCAGAAGCATGGCTATGGCGCTGTTTCTGATTTCCGTGGGCTTCTTGCAGAGGAAAGGCGCAAGGATGGATACAACTGGGAGAGAACCCAGTTTCTCAAGACAATTGGCTGAGGTGTGCGATGGATATAGAGAATTATCGTGATATTGCACCATATTGGGGCAAGGATTTCGAGGATGCAAAGCAGAGGTTGATAGACAACAAGGAGTACCTTGCATCATTTCTTGCCCTTTTAGGCGGCCATGATGATCCGGATAAGACCAGGAATTATCTTGATGGGGTCTTTGCCGGTATAGCAAAGTCGAAGACTTATCCTGATTTCCATATGATGGTTACAGCTGGTGTGCTTATCCCGACTGTCATCGGACGTACCATGACAAGCTTTACATCATCAGGTGCTGAGAGCCTGGATCCTGACAAGGGCTATCTTTTCATATCGAACCATCGTGATATCATAATGGACTGCGCTCTTCTTGATTACGCGCTCCTGATCGCTCATAAGCCGCTATGTGAGATGGCTTTCGGTGATAACCTCATAGTCAATCAGTTCGTTGAGGATCTTTTCCGCATGAATGGCGGCGTGATAGTGAAGAGAGAGCTTCCGATGAAGGAGAAGTATCTTGAATCAAAGAGGCTGTCCCGGTATTTTGTCGAGCTTATAACAGAAGAGCATCGCTCAATCTGGGTTGCACAAAAGTCCGGACGCTCAAAGGATGGCATTGATGAAACGCATCCTTCCATAATCAAGATGCTGTATCTTTCACAGCGTGGCACAGGTGTTGATTTCTCAGAGTTCATTAACAGGATGAACATAGTCCCTATCTCGATAAGCTACGAGTATGATCCAAATGATATAAACAAAGGGCGCGAAGAGGTCATACGGCAGCATCATGCAGGGGAGTATGAGAAGAAGAAATACGAAGACCTTATCTCGATGTGCAAGGGTATGAAATGCCAGAAAGGGAAGGTCCATCTTTCCGTTGGAACACCCCTGTCTGGAACGTTCAGGACTCCTGAGGAAGTTGCTGAGGCTATAGATCATCAGATACATCTCAACTACAGGCTTTGGGATACCAACATGTTCGCTTACGATTATCTTGAGGGAACTGATCGCTACAAAAGGGAGCTTGAGGGCTTTGATGGCAAGGCATTCCTTTCCCGTTTCGCACATCTTTCATCTGAAGTGCGTTCATTTGTCCTCAATAGCTATGCAAACCCTGTACGTATGGCGCTTAAGGAGAAGTCTTGAAGCGTATCTTCCTGATTTTCATTGTTCTCGCGCTTTTATCGTGCTCTGAGACACAGTTTGATGTTACCTCGCTTTCTCTGAGAGGTTCTTCTGAAATAACGATCGATGCTGAAAGGACCGATAGGGTTGATACCCTATTGCTTTCAGCTTCTTTTTCTGATGCAGGGGAAAGCTATACATTCCGGCTCTCATCACCATCCGCAATGCTTGTCTGGGAAGGAAGCATGACCGGTGATGACATCCTCTCATCTGGAAACATAGAGATAACTCCGGGAGCTTATTTCCCTACAGGAACGTATAGTGTTCTCTTTTACTCAACCAACGGGACTGAGCTTGATACAACAGTGGAATATAACAGCGATGGGAACTATCCATCATTCTCAGACGGCGTGCTTACAGATAGCGCTTATGTAGATGAATATGATGGCGAAGGGAACCTTCTCAGGGAAGGCGAGAGGGAGAGTGGCTACACCCTCCCTCCTGATACTGCAAGCGTCAGGCTTGAGAACATTGATAGGTTCGGAAACAGGATTTCCGTCAGCCAGTCCTTCCAGCAAGAAGCCTGAGTTCTTTCTCGCTTATCTTCATGAGGAATGTACGTCCATGCGGGCAAGCAGGCTCTTCCATTGCGAAGACTCTTCTGAGTATATCTTCGGCACTCCACCTGTCTATATCATCACCGGCCTTTATGGCTGCCTTGCATGCTATTATCGCAAATAGCCTTGATTCAAGCTCTGCGCCATCGGCTCTTGCTGACTGGATAAAGTCAATGATCTCGCTTTCAAGAGAGCGGCAGGATGCTGGCATCTTCGTAACTTCCCATATGCCATCCTGCTTTTTCTCAAGCGTTATTCCCAAGTTCTCATACACGCCTATGTTCTTTTCTATGAATTCATCAGCAAGCGAATCGACTTCGATCCTGATCGGCACAAGAAGCGGCTGCACTCCTTTCTTTGACAGAAGATCATCGTACAGGATACGCTCATGAGCTGCATGCTGGTCCACAAGATAAAGATCATGGTCCTTCTCAGCAATCAGGAAGAGATGAAATGCCTGTCCTATATACCTGAATTCAATCTTGTCTTCGGCCTTTTCCTCACTCTTCCTCTCTTCTTCCTGCCTTTGCTTTTCCTTTTCGGCTCTCTTTCTGCTTTCCCGTTCTTCAACGAGAGCCTTTGCCTTCTCAAGCCATGCCTTGTCTTTCTCTGCATAAGGGATCAGCGGCTCTTTGAATGTGCTCATCGAAGATCGCTGGGGTATGGATGATTGTGAGAATGTGCTGACATTGACTCCGCCTTCAGTGCGCTTTGCATCCTTGCTTTCTTCTAGATAGAACTCTTTCTGGATGGGCGATACTTCAGGTATTATCCTTTTGATGCCATTTTGTATGAGCGTGACTATTGCATGGTGGATTTCTGCCTTGTTCCTGAGCTTTACCTCTTTCTTTGCAGGATGGATATTGAAGTCAACGAGCTCAGGATTATCGTGGATGAAGACTACAGCATATGGATAAGAACCGCCCGGAAGCAATTCGCCATAGCCATATGTCACAGCCTGCTGCAATGAATATTCCTCAACGGCACGTCCATTCACATATATCCTTATCTCTTTCCTGTCTGAGCGTTTCACCCCCTGGTTCCCTGCGATTATATCTATGGAGAAATCCTCTCCATCGCTGTGGAGCTCATATACATCAGCATCGGCTATTCCCTCTGCTCTATACAGCATCATGACCCGTTCTTTCAGTGTTTCGGCCTTTGGCCAGTCAAGACGCAGCGCACCATCAGAAGAGAATGTGAAACGTATAGAAGGGAAGGCAAGTGCTTTTGAAACAACCATGCTGCGGCACATCGACGCTTCTGTCTGTGAACGTTTGAGGAATGCGCGGCGGGCTGGTATGTCTATGAAGAGATCCTCAGCAGTGACTGTCGTTCCTGTCTCGATTGTGCCGTCTGATATCTCAGAGCGCCTGCCATTGTCTATGATCAGGATAGAGGATTCCCCTGTTTCTGCAGAGTGTGTTTCAACTGTAAGCTTTGTCACGGCTCCGATGGAGTAGAGCGCTTCTCCCCTGAATCCTAGGGTATTGATTGTATATAGGTCATCTGGAAGGTGGATCTTGCTTGTCGCATGCCTGTTGCCGAGAAGCTTCAGGTCCTCCCTTGCGATTCCCGATCCATTGTCAGAAACAGAGAGGCGGTCAATGCCGCCTCCATCTATGCTAGTCCTTATTTCATCAGCGCCGGCGTCAATCGCATTGTCCAGGAATTCCCTGAGTATCGATTGCGGGCGCTCTATGACCTCTCCTGCCGCAATTCTCTGCGAAAGAAGAGGATCAAGAAGGTTTATCCTTGCCATCAGAACTCCACTCTGCCAAGAAGCTTGAACTGCAGATATGAATCTGCTGAGAGCTTATGCACGTTCAGGTAATCATCAGCTGTGCTATCTGGGATATGCACCGTCCTTGCCTCAGCTGTAAGTCCGAACATTCCGAAGTCAAGATCGGTTCCGATTGCAAATAGCGTGTTTCCTCCCATGAAGAAATCCGCTGCATCGAAATTGCTGAACGATGATACGAGATTGCGTATGGATGCAGTTGCGTAGATATCTGCGATATCTGTGATATTTCCTTCAATCCTGAGCCTTGCGATATCCGAAGGATCTGAATTCCTGAATCCCTCGATATCATCAACAGAGTAGGAGAGTCCTACTTTGACAACATCAAAGTCAAGAGTAAGGGAAGCTGATGCGAAGAACGCTGTATCATCGTTTGCATTGCCCTGTCCATATACTTCATGACCTGCGAATGTGAACTCATTGAAGTATTCAGTTGAAAGGCCTTTCCTATAGCCTCCGTTGACTACGACGCTCACAGGACTGAAATTGAATGCAAGCTCAGCACCGGCAACGAATGGAAGCATCTCGCCTCTTGCAAAGTCCCAGACAATCTCGCTCTGCACAAGCTCGTTGCTTTCGTACTCAGTATACATCGAGCCAACTGCAAATGCTGAAAGGATGAATCTTCTCTGTGCAAACGGAAGATCAAGCCTTACCTCAGGGAAGAAGTTCATGCTGTAGGTGTTGAAGTTTTCAAACAGGAACTCTGTAGGAACATTGATGCTGAATGCTGCGCCTCTGAATGCGAATGGATAGAACGATACCCCGAATTCACCGATATGCGGTGCTTCCGCGTTATCGAGATATACCTGGAATGAGAGGTTGGAGAAGTTGAATCCCATGCGTACAGCAAGTCCTTCATCCCATCCATAGGAAGAGAATATCGTGCCGTTCCTCTCATAGCCTCTCTCCATCCTGAGATAGGCGATTGTCGAATCTGGATTGCCAAGATAAAGATGATCTATAAGCGACATTGAATCAGTGATGGCGTTATAGATGACCTCTTCCTTTGTATATGAATCATCTGTTCCGAAGTCCCAGTTTTCCTTTCCGCTCATGCCTGCCAGTCTGAACGAATTGATGAATGCCATCTTAAGAGGCACTCTGAGACCGATCTGCCAGTTTCCCCTGCCGATAGTCACACTAGGCGTAACAAGGATCAGAGGCTCTCCATCATCAGCTGCCTTATTCCAGTTGAGAGGATAGCTTGCACCGAGTTCGACTGCGAACTTCACAAGAGGCTCTTTCTCGCTTTCCTCTGCCATTTCATCTTCAGCAAGAAGCGTGGAGACTGTCATGGTTGGTGGTTCAGGAAGTGATGCTTCTGCAGCATCATCAGCATTTTCCGTGAATGTCGGTACTGCTGGAACCAATGAGGATGTTGTCTCAAGGAAAACAGGAGCTGTTGGCACTGTAAGTGAAAGCGATGTTTCTGGTTCTGTGAATACAGGAGCCGAAGGCACTCCCATTTCAAGTGTAGTTGTGAAACCTGCAAATGTCGGTGCTTCTGGAACAGCTGCCTGCTTTTCAGGGTATGGGCCAACAAGGGATGTTATCGCCTCGATCATCACAGGAGGCTCTGGAACAGCATCATGCACCTCTGCAGCAACAATCTCTTCGCTTTCCTCTTCCTCAGCTGTGGCTATGGCATCTACTTCAAGATTGGTTGCAGTCTCTATCACTATAGGAGCTTCCGGAACAGCT
>CALXLI010000094.1 GCA_944389155.1 uncultured Spirochaetaceae bacterium
AGTGAATATCCTGTTCATGATCCTGCGCTCTCAGATGAAGAACGCGAGGCTCTAGTTTCGCTTCTGCAGGGATGCGCGAGGGTTCTCCGTGCAGCCCGTGCCAATCTCCAGATCGGGCCTGAGAAGAAGCTGAAGGTTGTCGTAAGGATCGAAAGCGGAAAGAATGCAGAGTTCCTGAGAGGGGAAAGCGCTCTTCTTGCATCATTCATGGGTGCTTCTTCTGTTGTCATCGATACAGATGATGCTGAGGATGTAAGCGGTGCCCTTCCTGTTTCTGCTGTTGGCTTTGAGGCCTTTGTATTCGTCAGGGATGCAATCGACGTTGATGCAGAGCTCAAGAGGATAGAAGCTGAGCTTGGCAAGGCAGAGGCACTTTTGGAGGCATCTGAGAAGAAGCTTTCAAATGAGAACTTCATCTCCCATGCAAAGCCGGAGGCTATCGAGAAGGAGAGGGGCAAGAAGGCAGAGGCAGAGGAAAGGATAGCTAAAGCCAGGGAGCATATGGCTCTTCTCAGATCATTCTGACAAAAGGGTGGCACTTTGCCGCCCAAATTGCCTTAACCTCTTGTAAGGCAGATAAAAGAATGATATAAGATAGTGTTGTTTGACAGTGCCTGCGTTTGCAGGTATCATCAATCGGATATTCAACCAAGACCGGAGGATTACAATATGGCAGGTAACGTATCAAAGAACGCACATCGTGAAGGTGCTAAGGTTCTTATGAGCAGATGGGGTGGCGCTATCAAGATGAAGAGCGTCTTCGAGAACGGTAAGCTCCGCCATGTGGCATACTGCGAGAAGACCGGTAACACCGCAAGAAAGCCAAAGGATCTTATGTAAGATTCCTGATTATAGGAGTTGGAAGGCCTGTGCTTAGCGCATAGGTCTTTTTTTCTGTGAATATTCAATGGAATTAACATCAAAAAGCTAGCTATACAGACACTTTCTGCTACAATTAGCATGAGGTTTAATGATGAAAAGAATTTGTAGAACCACGTTGGCACTTATCCTTTCAGTTCTTGTAGTGCTTTCATTCGCATCATGTCAGAGCAGTGATGCAGCTGAGGAAGCTGCTGAGATTGTCGCAGTGCAGACTGAAGCACCAGAGAACGTTGCAGATGTTCCACCTGCTCCAGCCCCGGCTGTTGAAGAGACAGCTCCTGCAGCGGCAGAAGAAGAGCCAGTATCTGAGATTCCTGTAGAGATGGCTGTAGAGTATCAGGGATATGAGCTTTCAATCGCAAGCTATGATGGCTATGCTACCATAGATTATCCAGCAGAAATCGTTACAGATGATGATATCGCATCATTCATGGCAGCAGAGGCTATGAAGTATGGCGATTCCATTTCCGGAGTTACATACTCTGTTTCCGGCAATACGATCACCCTTGGCTACCCAGAAGGCGTAAGCGCTGCTGATAGACGTGCTCTCTGTGCAGCATTCATAACAGATGTCATCGATACCGTGAACGCGCTCTATCCATCAGATGCAGCTGTTCCTGTAACCGTGACTCACAGCTATGATGGCTATGATCTTTCTATTGCGATCGGTAATGGAGAGGCTGTCCTTAAGTATCCTGATTTCCTCACAAGCGCGGAAGTCACTGGATTCTTCGGTGCGGTAAATCTTGAATATGGTGACACGCTTGGCGGAGTATTCTACACGATAGATGGCCCAGGTACAGTCATACTTACATATCCTGAGAGCGTTGGATTTGCAGAGGCTAACGGCTTTGCTGCTATACTTGTCACAACGCTTATATCATACGCAGGACTTTGATCGGGTTCTGTCTATTCTCTTTGGAAAGGGCTCTTCTGAAGGGCCCTTTTCCATTTTACGGCAAGCTTTTCAATTTCTTTTACAAATGCACTGTGCTATAGTTTAGAATAGATTTGCATAAATAGTCCAAGGAGGAAAATCGTGAATCGCTTTTCGAAGACTATGACTTTGGTATTGGCTCTTGCAATGGTCTTTTCAGGATCAGCTGCCTTTGCCGGTACTGATACAGTAGAGAGAACACTCTCGTATTCAGCAAGCACGATCACAGCTTCATCATATGATGGCTATGCTTTGATAGATTATCCAGAGGGTATAACAGAAGGGGATGTTGTGGCTTTCCTTTCCTATGAAGCGGAAAAGTATCCGGCGGATGCTGCTCTTGTGACATATTCATTCCCTGAAGATGGTGTATTGCGTCTGGATTATCCAGAGGGATTGTCCGCAGAAGAGAGAGGCACTCTCCTAGATGCTTTCCTTGGTGATATAAAGGAATTCGCACCAGAGGAAGAATCCGTATTCTCATTTGCTGTCGGAGCTGATGAGGTTACCGTAGCCGTCACATCATCCTATGCAGATATCTCATATCCAGCATCAATTACGGAAAGTGATGTCGAGGCGTTCTTCGCATATGAAGTAGACAAGCGAGGAGCAGAGCTTGACGGAATCACATACAGCTTCCCGGAAAGCGGGGTTGCAAGGCTTTCATATCCAGAAGGAGTCTCAAAGGAAACCGCAGAGGCCTACGTCCCAGTCCTTGCCTCCGATGCTGCTGAGTTCGCTGCATCGCTTGCAGTTCCAGCAGAAGACGCTGCAGTCGTAGAAGAAGCAGCTGTTCCAGAACCTTCTGTGTATACGTTTGACTTCAACGGCAGCGATATCACAATAACGATATATGGATCTTATGCAGATATAGCATATCCAGAATACATCACAGAGGGCGAGGTTGAGGCATTCTTTGCATATGAGGTTGAGATGCGTGGAGCAGAGCTTGACGGAATCACGTACAGCTTCCCGGAAAGCGGTATTGCAAGGCTTTCATATCCAGCAGAAGTCTCGAAGGAAACAGCAGAGGCATATGCACCTGTCCTTGCTTCTGATCTCACAGCTTATGTCTCACAGCTTATGTCTCAATCTGAAGAGGTCTATGCAGAGGCAGAGCCTGTTGCCACTGCAGCAGAAGAGCCTTCAGTGGAAGAAGATGCTGTCTATCCATATGGTATCCAGCCTATTGTGAAGAATGCCCAGGGTGACAGTGAGTTCGATCTGTTTGTCGTCCACACGAACGATGTCCATGGAAGGATCGCTGAAGGTGAGGATGGCAGTGCTGGTTACTCAAAGCTCAGCACCCTTATCGATATGGCTAGATCCATAACTGACAATATCCTTCTTCTTGATGCTGGCGATACATTCCATGGTACGAACCTTGCCAATATGTTCTATGGCCAGACTGTTGCTGAGATCATGGATATCGTAGGCTATGATGCAGTCGTCCCTGGCAACCATGATTTCAACTATGGCTATGAGAGGCTTGAGGAAATTGCGGCTTGGGCTGAGGACAATGCAACATACCGCATTCTCTGCGCTAATATAACAGATGAGGATGGATACCTTGTTTTCCAGCCTTATCAGGTTTATGACTACAATGGATTCAAGGTCTGCGTGCTTGGACTTTCAACTCCGGATACAAAGACGAAATCCCATCCAAAGAATACAGAAGGCCTTGATTTCATCTCTGATGAGGTCATTGACAACGCCCAGTATGCCATAGATCTTGCCAATGAGCTTTGTGACTATGTCATCATCCTTGGCCACCTTGGGGTAGTTCCAGATGGTGAGAGCGGAATAACAAGCACATATGTATGCGAGAATCTTGATGGAATCGACCTCTTTGTCGATGGGCACAGCCACACAGTCATGGATGGCGGTGAGATGGTGAATGGCACGCTTATCGTATCTACAGGCCAGTACATGAACAATGTCGGTGTTGTGCAGATTCATGTAAACGATGGAGAGGGGACAATCACAGATGCGTTCCTTATCCCTGCTGAGGAGATTGCAGATCCATCTGGAAGCGAGCTCTTTGCATCCCTTGGCATCACTGAGATTCCATCCAATCCTGTAGTGGATCAGTACATTGAGGAGAAGAATGCCGAGCTGGAGGAGGTCCTCGCACAGGTTGTTGCAAATGTTCCTATGAATCTCAATGGAGAGAGAGCGGATGTAAGGACACGCAAGACAAATCTTGCAAAGCTCATAACAGATGCAATGACAGCGGAATCAGGAGCGGATTTCACAATCGTCAATGGTGGTGGAATAAGAGCATCGATTACAGCAGGCCCTGTAACGCTTGGTGATATAAACAACGTCCTTCCTTTCACGAACACCATCGTTGTCTGTGAGATTTCACCTGCTGATATCTACGCTGCCCTTGAGCATGGCTACTCAATGCTTCCTGAGCAGAACGGAGCATTCAGCCAGACAGACCTCAAGGTTGTCTACAGTGCAAAGGCTCCTGCAGGAGAAAGAATCAAGAGAGTATACCTTGGCGATCAGCTTCTCGATCCGAACGATACGACAACGCTGTATAAGGTCGCTACGAATGATTTCATGGCAGCTGGCGGTGATGGCTACACGATGTTCGGCCGTGTCCTTACAGAAGGCTCAATGCTCAACGAAGTGTTTATCAGCTATCTTGAAAAGCTGTATCCAATCAACTGAGCTTGATATATACCTATCAAACAGGGTGGCGTGATCCACCCTGTTTTTTTTGTGCATTCCGCTCGGCCCATGCTTCTGTATAGAAAGAGCAGTAATCAAGCTTTCCAAGCTTCGTATAGCTATGGAGCGTACACCAGATCAATGATGGAAGCCCGATGATGACAAGATAAAGCGGACCAAGCATGATGCTTTGTTTTCTGTGTCCGTTCTCATGCGGCAATAATCGCTCGTCAGATACGATTATATAATTTCCAAGGCTGATTCCACCATTTCTCTTCCATTGGTAGAATACCTCTCCATTCATAGACCTTGCCTTGATTGCGAATCGGGAAATGATGAATCCCAGGATATTCTGCGGAAGCTGCCAAAGAAAGAGAAGAAAGCCCATACGACGATTGTACAAAGATGGGGATAAAATGCAATCAATAATATTTTCAAAAAATATTTCACAAGCTTGTTGACATGTATATGGAAAATCCGTACTATTTTTCTTGTTCGAATGAACGCATTCTCCTGTAGCTCAGTCGGTAGAGCAGGTGGCTGTTAACCACCCTGTCGGGGGTTCAAATCCCTCCGGGGGAGCTAAGCGCAACTTCCAAGAAAAGAGGAGTTGCGTTTTTTTTTAATAGTGCTGTTGCCAGATTGTAACCAATTGAAAATCGTCAGCTTCATACTATGCAAAAATGACAGATTCTTCACCTCGAAAAAAGAAGGAAATCACGAAAACCATTGCAAATCATTACTGAAGAACGGAAAGGTGAATTTTGAATTTGAGTTCAAACAACCAGTATCAAAAACTCAATATATGGATGATAATAGAGAAAGACATTGAGACAGTGTCATGATTTCAATCGAACATTTCAGATTACAGAAAATAGGTTCTTGATATTTTATTGCGCTTTTTGTACGTACAATATATAATGTACATGTGGGGACTATATGGGCAAGATGGTCATCAAAGGCAACTTTGAATGGGACGAAGACAAGAATAAAGCGAACATCAGCAAGCATGGAATTTCCTTCGAAGAGATTCTGCCGATGTTTGATGACCCCTTGTTTTGGGAACAATACGATGAAAGCCATTCAGATGAAGATGAAACCAGATATTTAGGAATGGCAAGAATCGAAGGTGTTGCAGTTCTGGTTTCGAGCTACGTAGACCGCGGAAGAATAAGGATAATATCCGCGAGAGTATCAACAAGGGAGGAACAACGCAGATATGAGAAATGGTGCGAGCAATTTTACTCCTGAGAAAATCGAGGATCTTAGAAAGCAAATCGATTTTTCGGACATTCCTGAGATAAAGGATTTCTCAAAAGGACATCTGAGGAATTGTAAGCCGATAAAGAAGCCTATCACGGTCAGGATTGATTCAGATGTTCTTTTCTGGCTGAAAGGGTCCGATGCCAAAGGATATCAGAAAAGGCTGAACGACACATTGAGATGGGCAATGACCCATGATTGTCCATTACATTCTGAGACCAACATTAAGGATTAGTCAGATTATTGCTCTTTTCTCTTCGTAAAGCCTTTTCTGCAAGCAGGGAGAACTGCACGGAACTTTCAGGAGGCCTCGGCTTGTATCTTGATGGAGAAGCTCGGGCTCGTTCCGAAATACCTTGCAGGCCATTATTTCGTACGGTCGTCCTACCATAAAGGGGAGAATCATTGACGATTAAGGGAAAGTCTGTGATACTATGGATACAAGGGGACCGCCGATGAACGGTAGCCTCAACAATAACTAGCGAATAAGCCGCCGGGTTTGCGAGACAGGGCGGCTTATCTTATGATTGCTATTACAAGCCCTATGATCGCTATGACGACCATGAGCATCTCATAATCACTCATTTGACATCACCTCCACGAGTTCTGCAGGAGAATCGAGAGGCAACGCCCTTCGATATCCGATATTCAGCTTCGAGAGGCTACCGTCCACCATTTCATGGCAGTGCCATAGCCAGTATATTCACATGTGCGCATGGCGGACAAGTAAGCTTTCACCCTTGCATCTGGATTGCGAGACTGGAAGTCATGGGAACGCTGAGAAAGAGATGCAAGACATATGGATGCCCGAACCTCCATCGCAATCCATCCGGATACTGCGATGAATGCACCGCAAGATATCGTGCATTGCATCCACGACAGGAGAGTGATCAAGGCATCGGAGATTGTAGGAAAGATCTCTGATGAAGATGCGCTCTCCGCAATCGGCTTCTATCAGAGATACAAGAGAATGGGCATGCCCTATGGCTCATGGGCATTGAATCCTGAGAGGCTTGTAGATGTGGTAGATATACTGGAGCCGCTTGATAGCTTCTACCATCCGAAAGTGACGATTTGACAGCTAGGATATGTTGATATAGTCATAAAATATGGAATGGTATGAAAAAAGAGAAAAGTGAATTTGGAAATGGGTTGCCTGTGTATTTGGAATTATAATAGGCATTCCTGCTTTAGCTTTCCTCATATTCCTTGCTTTGGCCTTATAAACTGATTCCTGGCCATCAGAGAGAAGATGGCTAATAACATTGCAATTCAGATTTCCTTTATCTGATATTGGTTTTATCTTTCATCCTCCCCAGGAGCAACCCTGGGGATTACTTATGCCCACATTGTCCACATTTTGCCCACGGAAATCTGAAAAACGCCTAATAACAATAAGAAGCAATAAATAACAATTAGTTCAATGCTAATTTTATAATTGCTTCTTATGTAAAAACTTGTAAAGAACAATAACGAATGATAAAAAACAATGTCTATCGTCTTGTACGGAACTCGTGCGGAACTGGATCGCAGCCATCCCAGATTATCTGCCTGAAATGCTTTGGATCTGTGTTTCCCTCTGTATTGACACAGAACACGAGGGAGTTGCTGTCAAGCTTCATCTTGCTTCTCAGCTCCTCATCTCCCTTGTCTGTCAGGACAGAGTAGAGAGCTCCAAGAGGCACCGCTCCGGATTCGCCGGAAATCATGAACGGATCTCCCTTGAGCGGACATGAGAGTATCCTCATTCCGCGTGCAGCGATGTAGTCAGGAACAGAGAGGAAGAAATTTGCATTGTGCGAGAGTATATCGAAAGCGATAGGAGATGGATCCCCGCAGGCAAGACCTGCCATGATCGTATCAAGGTCACCCTTGACGCTGTGGCACTTTCCGTCATCTGCCTTGATGCTTTCGAAAACGCAAGCGGCTTTATCTGGTTCGACAACGATGAAGATAGGTGGATTATCTGGGAAAAGGGCAGAATAGAATCCTACTACAGAAGCAGCCAGCGCACCTACTCCAGCCTGGACGATTACATGTGTAGGCCTTGTGATTCCCATTCCTGCAAACTGCTCCTGGGATTCAAGAAGCATCGTTGTATATCCCTGCATGATCCAGGTTGGGATTTCAGTGTACCCATCCCATGATGTATCGCTTATGATGGTCCAGTTGTTCTTCTTTGCATCCTCGGCAATCGTTCTCACCGCATCATCATAATTGCCATCTATTACGTGCACATCAGCACCATAGCGCCTGATTGCGTCAATCCTTGCCTGGGATGTCTCCTTGTGCACATAGATCACGCATTTATGCCTGAGCTTCATCGATGCCCACGCAATGCCTCTGCCATGGTTGCCATCTGTTGCTGCTGCGAATGTTATGTCCCCAAGCCTCTTATGGCACTCATCCGAGACAAGGTAATCATACGTTGTCTCCTCATCGGTCAGTCCAAGCTTCTTCTGGATGTATCTTGAGATTGCGTAAGAACCGCCAAGAACTTTGAAGCTGTTGAGCTCAAGGCGCTGTGCCTCGTCCTTTATATATATACCGCCGATGCCAAGCATCTGCGCCAGATTTGGAAGCGCACGCAGCGGTGTCATTTTGTATCCAGGGATTTCCCTGTGGAACTTCATAGCTTTTCTGGCTGTATCTATGCTGAAAAGCTCCTTTGCCTTGCTGTTGTCCTTGTTAAGCTGATCGTAAACAATGTAATCAAAGTCAAGATTCATATCAAACTCCGCAGAGTACTATAATTGATGTGCAATCTAATTTCAATGATTAGAACAAAATATGAAGAATATTGCGGTAATGCGCAAAATTGCATTGCCAATTTTATGAAAATATAAGGCTACCCAATCGGGTAGCCTTTGCCTTAGTTCTTTTTCATATTTGCCTGATAAACATGCCAGGTTGAAGAGATGAGCGTCTCTGCATCTGAGCGTTTTGCTGTCCATCCAAGCTTTTCATGGGCGAGGGCTGATGATGCCACGAGCTTCGCAGGATCTCCGGCTCTTCTTTCTCCATCGATTGACGGAATCGGCTGTCCGGTTATCTTCCTTGCCTTTTCCACCATCTCCCGTACGGATATCCCATTCTCAGAGCCAAGGTTAACGATCAGATCCTCTTTCCTGCTCATGATGTAGTCAGCAGCTGCTACATGTGCGTCCGCAAGATCCGAGACATGGACATAATCACGGATGCATGTTCCATCAGGAGTATCATAATCAGTTCCGAAGATCTTTATGTTCTCCCTCATCCCGCATGCAGCTTCCATTATCACTGGCAGAAGGTTAGCAGGATTGCGCTCGAGGCCGAGCATCCTTCCTTCTGTATCATAGCCTGCGGCATTGAAGTATCTGAGAGCTGCAAAGTGCAGGCCTTTCAGCTTTGAATACCATTTGAGGTTCTCTTCGATGCAGAGCTTTGTATAGCCGTAATAGTTCTCCGGCGATGTAGGATGCTTCTCATCGATTGGAAGGTACTTAGGCTCTCCATATGTTGCAGCAGAAGAGGAGAGGATGAAGTTCATGCATCCATGCTTCTCGCATTCTGTCATGATGATCAGAGAACCTGTGATATTGTTCTCGCTGTATTTCTCAGGCTTTACCATCGACTCGCCAGCTGCTTTGAATGCTGCTAGATGCACTGCTGCATCCCATCCCTTTGAGAGAACTTCAGCAACGCGTTCGCAATCAAGGATATCTCCCTCGAAGAACTCTGCTTTTTCAGGGACATTGCTTCTGAGCCCTGTTGAAAGATTGTCATAGATGCCGACTGTGTCGCCCCTGTCCAGGAAAGCCATGGCTACGTGTGTTCCGATGTAGCCAGCTCCTCCAAAAAGAAGTACTTTCATGTACACCTCGCTTTGTTTTGATTCTATCCTCTAATATTCCTTTTGTGTAGCATCATGAGAAGCTTTTGATGATGCTTTTTATCCTGTCAAGCTTTTCTCCGAGTTCTGCCTCGGTCTTTGCCTCCGCAACTATTCTCAGATAAGGCTCTGTGTTCGATTTCCTTACGTTGAACCACCATGAGCCATACTCAATCCTGTAGCCATCGAAATCGAGGACCTTATCCGGATTTCCTTTTGTCACGAACTCATCGTAAAGGGCAGCGATTGCCTCGTCCTTTCGCTCAAGGCGGAAGTTTATCTCCCCGCTGTTGCTGTAGCGTATGATTGAATCAATGAGGGAAGATAATGTCTTTCCTTCCTTCTTCAGCTCCGATACGACATTCAGGACAAGAAGGGATGCGAACATTCCGCTGTCGCACCAGAAGAAATCCTTGAAGTAGTAGTGCCCTGCAAGTTCTCCTCCGAATACCGCATCAAGCTCACGTATCTTCATCTTTGCGTATGCGTGTCCCACTTTCCATGTAGTGACACGGAATCCAAGCTCTTCCAGATATTCAGTTGTTGAGCGTGATGTCCTTATATCCTGCAGGGCGTTCCCTGTCCTGTTCCTGTCATGATAGTACCTGCCGATTACGGCTGTTATATAATCAGGCTGTATGAATCGGCCCTTCTCATCTATGAACATTACACGGTCAGCGTCCCCATCGTATATGACGCCAACGTCGGATGAGTTCTTCATGGTCTCCCTTGAGATATCCTCGCAGTTCTTCTTTTCCAGCGGATTTGGCTCATGGGCCGGGAATGTGCCATCGTAATGGTCATAGATATAGTGGACATTGCTGCCGAAAATATCCTTTGCGATAAGGTTTGCCATGCCGAATGAGCAGTCCATGCTGATGTCAAGATTATCGATGGAAGAGGCATATGGCCTGAGGAATCCGATGTAGTCATTCCTTACTGAGCTTTTGTCTATTACCGTGCCCCGTTCTGCGCTTTTCTCTATTATGCCTTCATTGCACATCCGCTCAAGCTCTTTAAGCCCGGAATCGCCTCCAACGGGAATAGCACCGCTGCGGCTGATCTTGAGGCCATTGTACTTTGCGGGGTTATGTGAAGCCGTTATCTGGACAGATGCATCAGCTTTCAGGAATACTGTCGCGAAATAAACCATAGGCGTTGTCGCCAGCCCGATATCCCATACGTCCGCACCGCTGTCTAGTATTCCTTTCAGAAGGGCATCATGCGCACTGTCTGATGACAGCCTTATGTCGCGTCCTACAAGAACATGATCTGTGGAAAGAAGACGTGGAAGGAAATATCCGACACGGTAACAGAGCTCTTCATCTATGTCCTCTCCCCATATACCTCTGATATCATAAGCCTTGAATGCACTCATAATCCTTTGAACTCCTTTATCCTATTCATGAAATCCTTATGGTCCATCATCTCGAAGAACATCACAGTGCCATCGGAAAGCGTGACCTTTGTTACCAGCTTGCATAGCGCCCTTGCAATCATCCCAGCGCTTTTTGAGCTATCCTTGCCATCAATAAACGCTCTTTCTGCGCTCTTATGCGTCGTTCGGTCTATGGAGACTATTGAAGAGATCGGGAATGATACAGTCAGCTTTTCATATTTTTCCTTGTTCTTCCTTCTTATTGGAATGCCGAGGATCTGCGGATCCCTGTCGAAGTCCTCGAACATCATTATACGTCCATCAGTATACAGGAATACTCCATACTCGCGCTTTTCATGGCCGATACGGGCATACCAAGTGCAGTATGTTCTGTATCTGATCTTGTCTCCAAGAGCTTCTTCCCGCTCTTTGAGAAACTGAATCGTATCGTTTGTATCCATAATTTGATTCTACATGAAAAAACACCTATACGGCAAATGCAAAGGTTGTTGTATTTCCTTCCGTATTTTCGTAATATTTGCCCCGGATGCAAGAGATTGATAAGAAGGATTTTTCCAAGATCCTGAAAAAGAATGCCTTGGATGCCCACAGATGGATGAAGGAAACGGATTCCACTGTTTCCAGGGTTTACGACAGGAATATGGGGGCTTTCCCTGTAACAGTAGAGCTTTATGGACAATATGCGCGCATAGTCGATTATGCCGATGGGGGCATGAGCGATGAGGACGTGATTGTCATGAAGGATATTGTCTCGCGCTTTCTCTACATAGAGAATGATAAGATCATCTATGTGCAGAGAAAGAAGAGAGAGGGGAGAGAGCAGCATGAGAAAGGTGATGAAAGCCTTGTCATATGCGTTCAGGAGAATGGGCTTACATTTGAATGCGAGCTGAAGAAGTACGTCGATACCGGGCTTTTCCTCGATCATGCCAATACAAGAAGCATGATACGTGATATGTCAAGCGGAATGAGAGTGCTTAATCTTTTCTCATATACAGGATCCTTCTCTGTCTATGCTGCTGCCGGAGGTGCCGAGTCGGTGGTCAGCGTAGATCTGTCGAATGTATATTCTGCATGGGCAGGAAGGAATCTTGTCCAGAATGGGTTCCTTGACGAAGATAAGTACAGCGTTGTCACAGATGATGCTGGAAGGTATCTTGGGAAGTGCATAGAGGCAGGAGAGCGTTTTGATATCGTGATATTCGACCCTCCAGCCTTCTCAAACTCCCATAAGGCAGATGATTTTGACGTGGAGCGTGATTATCTTAAGTATTTTGAGATGATATCAAAGGTGCTTGCTCCAGGTGGATGTCTCTTGTTTTCCGAGAACCTTTCAGGCTTTGCATTCTCAAAGGAGAAGCTGAAGCCATATTGGAAGATAATGGAGATTACAGATAGCGTAAGGACCCTAGGTTTCTCGGCAAAGCGCAGTGCGCTCAGGGTCTGGTGGATGAAGAAGGTGGCTGATATGAAAGAGGTGAGAGCCACTGTAAAGAGAAAGAAGAGAGTTATGGACGAAGAGAAGATGGAGCGTCTTGAAATCGACGCGGCAAGTGAAGGGAAAAGAGAAGACAGCGTGAAGAAAGAGGACAGGCCTCGCAGGGAAAGAAGAGGCGATAGGGGATACTCTGACCGCAGGGATAGGGACAGACGCCCTCGCTATAGTGATAGAGATAGGGATTATCGCAGCTCTGGAAGGGATCGCTATCGTGATTATGATGATAGACGGCGCGATCGTGATGACTATAGGGATAGAAGGGATGACCGGCCTCGTTATCGCTATTCTGATGACAGGCCTCGCTATAGGGATGACAGGAGAGATGACCGCCCACGCTATCGTGATGATAGACCGCGTTACAGCGACCGGGACAGGGATTACCGCTATTCCGACAGACCACGTTACAGAGATGACAGGGACAGCTATCGCCCAAGACGCAGCGATGACTGGGACAATGATACAGGACGTGCTTATCGTCAGGATCGCCGCTCAAGCGACCGCAGAGCTCCACGCTATGGTGCTGATGGTGCTGATCGCCGTCCGTTCGGCCGTGAGGAGAAGAGGCGCAAGGCACCTCCAAAGCCTTATGGATACGATGATTTCCATGAAACGAAGAAGCGCGATACAAAGGATTATTTCTGGCTGAAGGATACGGAAGTCCAGAAATATGATGATGAGAACTGAGCTTAGGGCCATCTGGGAAGATGGCCTTTTCTCATGCTGCTTTCTTCTTCTTTTTGGTCTCTATTGCTGCAAAGTTCAGGCATACGAAGAAAAGGATGAAGAATGGAAGTATAGACATGGTGGTAGCTCTTCCAAGCGCGCCGAAGACTGGAGGCATGAACATGGATCCAACATATGCCGATGCCATCTCCAATCCTATTATCGCAGCCGAAGCCTCGCTTCCGAAGTACTCTGGTGTCTGATGTATCATCGCTGGGTATATAGGTCCGAAGCCAATGCCCAGCAGGAACAGAGCCGCTATGCTCCAGCTTTCTGGCAGTACGATCAGAAGGACAGCAGCCAGGGCAATCAGGATCTCTCCTATGCGTATCATCCTGCTATCCCCAAGCTTATTGCTTATCAATCCAGCTATTATCCTTCCAACTGTCATGCCCCAGAAGAGAATTCCTGCGCTCTGTGCAGCAAGGCTTTCTGAGAATCCCCTTGCGCTTACAAGGAACGTTGCACTCCAGAGCATGGCTGTATTTTCCATTGAGCAGTATGAGAAGAATCCGATAAGGGCTGCAACTGCACCAGGCCGCTTCAATGCCTCTCCCGCAGATATTGTCTTCCCTTTAGCTTCTTCTTCACCTGCCTTATCCCTCTTGCTGTTCATCCGCCAGAGAGGAATGGAGAGGATCAGGAACAGCATTATGAAAGACTGGACTGTGCCGATCGATCTGTATCCTATGCGCCAGCTCATCCCGTTTGTGAAAAGATATGAGAGCAGGAACGGGCCGAAAAGCGTTCCTATGCCCCATGAGGCATGCAGGAAGTTCATGGCCCTTGCCTTGAAATGCAGTGCGACATAGTTGTTCAGGCCAGCATCTACCGCTCCTGCACCCAGTCCAAGGAGAAGGGCGAGAAGGATAATCGAGGCAAATGAAGGTGCGAAGGAGAATCCGATAAGGGCAGCAGCTGTTGCTCCGACGCTCACGATTGTTATTGTCTCTGTCCGGAAATGCCTTGATAGCCGTGAATAGTTGAGGCTGCTTATTACAGTACCTAGGCATATGGTCATGCTTATGAAGCCTGCATATGATACAGGAACGCCGAAATCCTGATACATGACAGGCCATGCCGCACCAAGCATGGAATCAGGAAGTCCCAGTGATATGAAGGCTATGTATATGACAATGATGAGCAATATTGTAAGCATATAGACACTATAGCGACAGAAAACGATTGAGTTTATAACAAAACCATCATATTTTATAAGAAAATCGCCAATAAGGAGAATGAAGCATTGCTTTTCGCCCGGCAGAGGGAACTGACAGAGATCCTCGATACAGGATGGTCGCTCAGTGAAGAGGCTGAGCTTCTCTATGCGTTTTCCAGATCTGTCAGGATAATAGGCCCGGATGGTTCACAGTTCTTCACGCTGCGGGAAGGTGAGGGAGTGTTCATACCGCCATATATGATCTCAAACGCAATCGCTGCTGAGAATGATGCAGAGATCCATTCTGTCTTCTTCTCTCCATCGGTCCTATGTGCCCAGACAGATATCAATTACAATGTTCTGTTCTCTGCCTTCTCTTCGTTTATCTCGATTGCTCCGACAACTGCGGCCAGGATTGAGCAGGCATATGCATCAATCATGGAGAAAGGCTACCTTTACCAGCTTGAGGCATCTATCCTCATATCATCAGTCATGCTGCAGATTTTCAGGGAGAAGCCTGAACGCATGGAAAGCAGGCAGGATAGCAGGCTCGAGAAGATGGTCAGGTATATTCAGATGCATAAAAGCGAGAACATACATCTTTGCGATATAGCAAAGAGCGCATTTGTATCAGAGCGTGAGTGCCTGCGTCTTTTTTCTTCATCATTGGGGATATCGCCATGGCAGTTCCTTCTCTCTTGCAGGATCCGTGATGCTGAGGAGCTTCTGAGGAAAGGAGAGGGGACTGTCTCGGATGTTGCATACAGAGTCGGATTCAACTCGCTCTCCCATTTCTCATCTCTCTTCCGCAGGAAGCATGGAATGACACCTTCAGAGTTCAGGG
>CALXLI010000095.1 GCA_944389155.1 uncultured Spirochaetaceae bacterium
ATAGTATAAACTATTTCAGATGGGACAACAATGGCCACATGAGCATTATCTTCAGATTTTGCAAGAAATTACTGCGAAATTATAATTTTGTTCAGTTCTAATCCTAGTTTAGAAATGGGAATGCAGGATGGAAGCTTTATTTGGGAGTGCCGTCTATAAGTCAGGACTGATAAGCAAAAATCCCATAAATAAGACTCTTTCAATGATTGTACAGCCAAAAAACACTGAGCTATTCACCGACGATGAGGTAAGGAGATTATTTGATCCCGCAGAATTGATGTAATTGCGGGGGGCGAAATGAAGCGCACATCAGGTCCATCTGTAAACAGGAAGATTCGCCGTTTCTGCTCGGAATTCCTCTTCCTTGTTCCTTCTGGAGAACTCAGCCTGCACCTTGATGAAGAAGTTCGGGCTTGTTCCGAAATACCTTGCAAGCTTCCAGCACACTTCATCACTCATCCGGTTCTTTCCCTTGAGTATCTTGCCGAGTGCGGCTGCAGATATGCCAAGGTCTTTGGAAAGCCTGTAGGCAGAGAGATGAAGCGGCTCCATCCATTCCTCGTTGAGATAATCGCCGAATGTCCCAAGGTCTATCTTGTATATGTCTTTCATATTCTTATCTCCTTAATGATAGTCCACAATCTCGACGTCGTATGCATTTCCGTCCTCCCTGAAGAAGCATATCCGATATTGCATATTGATTCTTATCGAATATTGCCCTTTCCCGTTGCCTTTCAGCTGTTCGAGCCTGTTGCTGGGAGGAATGCGCAGATCGGTGACGGATTCTGCCTCATTGAGGGCTATGAGCTTGTGCAATGCACGCCTCGCTATGTCAGGAGCCAGCCTCCTAGGGGCAAAACCATTATAGACCTGCTCAGTTTCCTTATCCTTAAACGTCTGTATCATGCACTGTCCTGCAAATATAATAAACCGTTGGTTAAATATAGGCAAGAAAATACAAGGAGAGGGCACCGATAAATGCGATCAACATGAGTATCAAAAACTGCTCTATTGGAAAAGAAATAGAAAGTTGAATGTATTACATTTGTATGCTGTATTTCCTTTCAGGAGGGAAGCCATAATGAGCATCATCAGTCTGAGGGTGAACGATGAAGAAAAAGCGGTGCTTGAAGATGCTGCCAGGTTCTATAAATGCAGCATGTCCACACTCGTCAAGAGACTTGCCTTGGAAAAGCTCGAAGATGAATACGACATGAAGGCTGCTGAGGATTATATGAGGAAGCGTGACAGTGGTGCTCTGAAGACATGTCCTATAAGCGAGGTCTGCAAGAAAGTCGGCATTGACTGGGATTTCCTATGAGCTATACGGTCACGACCGCGCATTCATATGACAGAAGTTTCCGGAAACTTGATTTTGTTACGCAGAGGACTGTTTCGAAATGGATCAAGAAGAACCTTGAAGGATGTGAGGATCTTCGTCTGTATGGAAAGGCCCTTACAGGAAACTTCAAGGGATTATGGCGTTATATATTTTTGTTTTGCATATCGTCGGGTCAAGATTAACATCGATACTGCATGTCTGTAATTCAGTCTCCTGCTCAGTGTATTTATTTTGCCATTTGACTGCAGAAGAAAAGTGCCACCGTTTCCGATGGCACAATCTGTCTGAAATCCAATCAGCCTACGAAGTCATCAAGCTTTGTGAGCCTTCTTCCATCGTATTCCCTAAGCTGGTTGGTAAGGGACTCAGGATCGTCGTACTTCTTCTCCCTTCTCTCATTGAAGAGTGAGTAGAGAACAGGGGAGAGCAGGAGCGTAAGGAACGCACCAGTAAGTATTCCTCCTGTGAATGTCAGGGCAATTGGCTGCAGCATCTCAGCTCCTTCTCCAGGGAAGAATGCCATAGGGATAAGGCCGAGGATCGTAGTAAGCGTTGTCATCAGGATAGGACGGAGCCTTCCGTATGCTGCCTGAAGACAAGCCTGCCTGACAGGTACTTTCTGCTTTACAAGACGGTTGATACAGTCGATGAGGACAATACCGTTGTTTACGACTACTCCTATGAGGGCAACGATTCCGACTATTGAGAAGAGCGAGAATGACTGGCCATACAGGAGATGTATTCCGATTACTCCGATCATCAGGAGAGGAATTGTCGCAAAGATGATGAATGGGTCTATCAGGGACTCGAACTGTGCAGCCATGACTGCGTAAACGAGGAAGAGTGCAAGCACTACTATCATTATGAGAGTTCCCATATATCCTGCAAAATCACTCATCTGTCCGCTTTGGACAATCTCGATTCCTTCAGGGATGATGAGGTATTCATCAAGTGCAGCATTGACTTCATTCTGTACGACAGATGCAGAGAAGCCAGGAAGCAGATCAGCTGTCACATGGTTGACCCTGACTCTGTTCTCCCTCGTAATCGATACAGGAGATGTGGTTCTCTCGAATGTAGCGATCGTATCAAGGCGTACCATTCCGCTGTTGGACGGAATCAGAAGCTGTCCAAGCTGATCGACTGTCATTATCGTATCAGGATCGATCTCAACGATTACATCATATGTCTCAGTGCTGTCGAAGGTAGAGATCGTGGATGCAGTTGATCCCGAGATAGCTGTCTGAAGAACGCTTGTTATCGTAGATGGTGTTATTCCATAGTCAGAAGCAAGGTCCTTGTCGATATTCACGCTTACCTTCGGTGCTCCATTGTCTGCATCGCTGCTGATGTTCGTAGCACCTGCGACATGCTCTGTCATTATCGCAACTATCTGGTCAGCTGTGTATTTCGCAGCATCCATATCCTCGCTGTGTATCTCGACATCGATAGCGCTTGAACCACCGGCAGATGAAGTCTCGAAGATCCAGTCTGCAGAAGGATCATCATCAAGGAATGGCCTGATAAGATCCTGGACCTCAGTTGCGCTTATCGTCTGCTCTGTGATGTCAGGGAGCTTCACGGTTATGCTTCCTGCATTTTCCGAAGTTGAGAGCATTCCTGTTCCGATTGAGAGCTGGATGCTTTCATAGGATCCTTCAGGAAGGACAGAAAGTATCTTTTCGTACATGTCCATCACATAGCCACGTGTAACATCGATGCTTGTTCCGACTTCAAGCTCGACATCAAGTGTCACCTCATCATCCGTTGTCTGCTGAGGCATGAGGTCGAAGCCAAGGAGAGGGAAGAGCTTGAGGCAGAATGCAAGGAGGAGCACAAGAAGCACGATCAGCAGGAAACGATGCCTCATGAAGTACGCAAGCACGCGTACATAGCCACGTTTCATCGAGCCTTCGAAAGCTGCCATCGCATCATCTATCTTCTTCATCCACTTGATTCTCAGAGGCTTCTGCGTTCTTGTGTTGATACGCATGATCGATCCGCAGAGAGCCGGCACAAGCGTTACAGCTACGAAGAGAGAACAAGCAAGTGAGAGACAGACTGTTATGACGATATCCTGGAACATGATTCCAAGGAATTCAAGATCGTTCTTGAATATGATGATAGGAGCGAATACGCAGATCGTAGTGAGCGTGGATGCAAAGATAGCGTTGAACATGTTCTTGCTTCCAAGGATTGCTGCTACAGCGCTCTTCTCTCCAAGCTGACGATATGAATATGTGTTCTCAAGGATGACGATTGAGGCATCGACTATCATTCCAATGCCAAGGATAAGTCCTGACATGCTCATTGCGTTGATTGTTACGTCGAATATCGACATGAGCATCATCGTGATGAGTACGCAGATAGGCATTGAAAGGGAGATGATGATCGTTGTCTTTATTCCACGCAGGAAGAGCCATATTATAAGCGCTGCAAGTATAACGCCCTGATAGAGGGAGTTGAATGCCTCGCTCATTGTTGATGATATCATCTCAGTGGAATCCCTGAGCACGTCCAGGGAAACTCCGTCAGGAAGCTCTGCCCTGATGCTGTCAAGCTGTCCAAGGACAGTGGAGGCAACAGTCGTAGCGTTGCTGTCTGAGTCATTTGTTATGCTCATCGTAACGATCCTGTCAGAGCCCAGATATGATTCGCTTCTGTTTGTCTGGTCATTTCCCCTTACGACAGTAGCTACATCGTCAACCTTTATCGGCGTTCCATTGATTGTCGTGATAACCGTATTGCCGATATCGGAGAACTTGACGTATCTGGCATCAGCTGCGACCTGGATGTTCATGCCGCCTTCTGTAATCTCTCCGCCAGTTGCCTGGATGTTGTCTGAAGATACAGCGGCAATGATCTGGGTGAGAGTCAGGCCATATGCTTCAAGCCTGTTCGGATTGACATCGATATGATACTCAACGTCACTTCCGCCTCTGACAGATACCTGCCCAACACCCTCAAGTCTCTCGATAAGAGGGGAGATCGTATTCTCACCAAGCATCTTGAGCTCATCAAGCGTCATCGTATTGCTTGTAAGCGATAGCGTGAGCACTGAAGATGCGCCCATTGAGTCAAGCCTGAAGTACTGAGGTGTCTCTGTCCAGGTAGGAAGAAGCTGCGAGAGTATCGTTATGACTGAATTGAGGTCACGTTCCGAGTCATCAAGATCAGTGCCGTAGTCATACTGCAGTACTGCTATACAGCTTCCATCGCTTGAGATCGTTGTTATGTCACTCAGGTTCTCAAGCGAGCTGAAGTACTCTTCAAGCTCTTTTGCAACCTGCTGCTCTATTTCTTCAGGACCTGCATCGTTGCAGTCAACGAATACAGTTATGACAGGCAGGTCTATATCAGGATAGAGCGCTATCTCCATCCTTGGAAGGAAGACCAGGGCTATGACGACAATCAGAAGATATATCATCGTCATGAGTACCGGTCGTCTTACCGATAGTTCAGATAATGTCATCGCTCACTCCTTATCAAAGTACATTGACGCTGCTTCCGTCGGAAACAGTTCCAGCTGTTATGACAACATCGCCAGGATTCAGGCCGCTTGTTATTACAGTGCGGGACTCATTGCTGCTTCCTGTTGTCACAGGTGTCCTGACAGCATGGTTATCCACAACTGTATATACAATGCTTCCATCAAGCACTTCCGTAATAGCATCGGAAGGCACTGTGATCACGTTATCCTGCTGCTCTGTCACGAGATCAAGGGTTACGAACATTCCTTCTTTCAGCTTATCCTGACCATCTGTTATATTCAGCTCGATATCTGAGGTACGGGTTGTTGTGTTCACAGTAGGGGCAATGAATGAAAGATTTGCGTTGAATGTCTCTCCTGGATACGCAACGCTTGTGAAATATGCATCCATTCCAACCTCTGCTGTCCCTATGTAGCGCTCTGGGAGGGAAGCTTCGATATAAAGCGTCTTGTCTCCTGCGATGGTTGCTATGGCAGAAGATGCGGAAACTGTCTCACCGACTGAAACAGGGATGGATGTGATCACTCCATCGATCGGGCTTGTAACAGGGCTTTCCTTGTAGTTCATGCCAGGTCTGGATGGGTCGATATAGGCAATTGCCTGATCCTTTGTGACTGTGTCTCCGCGCTTTACCAGGATTGATGTGATCGTTCCTGCTGTATCAGGGAGAGCCGCTACATCTGAGTTGTCGCTTCCGATTTCTCCATTGAGCCTTGTGAATCTCTGGAAAAGACCAGCCTCTGCAGTTTCTGTCGTGACATTTATGCTTGTGTCTGTATCAGCTGCGGCAACAGTCGGAGCTTCAGCCGTGACTGTTCCGAAGATCACATATGCAGCGAGTGCCACGCATATGATAAGAAGTATGATTGTCGTGATCCTATCAAAACCTGAAGATGTCGGATTCTTCTTTGCAAGCTTTTCGAATGATATCTTGGAATCCTCTACCTGTTCGGTAAGGTCTTTCTTGTTGTTCTCGTCCATTATGAATTCTCCTCGCTGGAAGCGTAGTTGGTGAAAAGTTCGTTTATATCAATACCAAGTGTAAATGAAAGCGAATAGCATGACTGGAGATGTGAAAGCTCTGTATTGAGTAGGTTTATCTCCGCGGTAAGCACATCGTTCCTTGCAGATGACAGATCGTCTGCTGTCATGAGTCCTGCATCATATGACTGCTTGGCAAGATCATATGACATATTGGCTGTATCAAGCGTTTCCTGAAGCATCCCTATATTGCTCTGATACTGATTTATTGAAATGACATCCTCTCTTATATCTTCGAGAAGCGTGTTCTTTGTATTCTGTAGATTAAGTGCCATAAGCTTTGCATTGTCCTCTGCATCCTTTATCGCCATTGATGAGGAAGACCCTGGAAGCATTGAGCTTATAGGAATGGTCATCGAAACAGTCCCGGTAAGCTGGTGTCCGCTGTTTGAGTATGGAACATATGGATAGTCCTGGTATTTCTGGAATCCGCTTCCTGAATATGAATAGCCAAGGGAGGCTGTGAGCACTGGGACATATGTGCTCAGCTTTGCTGTATCAACGCTGTTCTCGGAGATCTTCAGGTTGCTTCTTGCAATCTTCACGTCCAGCGTGTTCTCGCTGTACTGGCTGAAAAGATCTTCAGCGCTTGGAAGGGAGAGGACTGTAAGCCCAGGGAATTCAGATACGGTGAAATCCCCTTCGATGCCAGTCATGTCTGAGAATGCTGCGGCCATTATTGCCCTTGAATCCTCCAGTGTCTTCACCTGCAGCTCTGCATTCCTGAGCGATAGCTGTAGCTGGAGAACCGAAAGCTCATCGGTAAGGCCATTGTCATACATCTCACGGGCGTTGTCATATTGCGCCTGATAATCTTCGAGAGCAAGCTTTGCGCTCTCTATTGCCGCATCCTGTGCTGCAATGTTCCAGTACGCAGCTGTGATAGCCTCTTCAAGCGAAGACCAGCTGTTCTCATAGGCAAGAGATGCGCTTTCCCTCTGAAGCCTTCTTGTCTCTCCATCGGTTATCATGTTTCCCATGAAAGAGAACTGAGCGTTGAGGGAAGCACTGACCGAGAGCCCTAGAAACGCTGGCTCTGTGATGTCCGAACCTAGTTCTGTAAATCCAAGGGACTGTGGGTTCGTGCCTGGAAAGGCTGCCCCCGTTGTCGCACTTGCAGTTGCAGAAATCTCTGGCATGAATGTTGTCATTACAGCATCTGCATTGCGCATTGCCTGGGAAAGCGTCACTCTTGCGCTTTCAAGGCTTATGCTGTTTTCCTCGGCAGATTCAATTGCCTCGGAGAGTGTCACGACAGGTGGCGTTGAGGCAAAGGCCAAAGGTGAGGACATGATCAATACAATCAATGCCGACCAAATTTTCCTGAATCTCTGTTTCATAACTATTTTAATATAAACATATGGAAATAAATTACCAATTATGGGTATGTGTGCTTTGGGTGTAGTTTTCGGGCAAGGACATATTCCCATCCTGATACTGTAATATAAAATAAATCATAGATTAAGCTATATGTTCATTGGATGAAGTTTCAGGCTGAAGCATATAGCCCAAAACATGGAAATGGTGTAGTGTAACCCATATAATACGGAGGGTCCTATATGGGAGAGCGTGGAGAGGTCTTCGCGACCAAGCTTGTCAGAAACGACAGAACATATTTCTTCAACGTAAAGGAAAACATCTATGGCGATCTTTTCCTGAACATCGTGGAATCAAGGCCGACTGATACAGAGGGAAGATACCTCAGACAGTCCGTGATTGTCTATCAGGAGGATCTTGGCGAGTTCATCAAGGAGTTCCAGAAGTCCCTTGATTTCATCAAGCAGCATGGAACAAGAAGAGAGCCTCTTGCACCTCGTGCAAGGCGTGAAGCAAGGGAAGACAGCTAGAAAAGCTCCTTTTCCTTTTCTGTCTTTGTGTGGAAGCTCATCCTCTCAATCGGGGATGGGCCGTATTTTTCTATTGCTTCGATATGTTCCTTTGTCGGATATCCTTTATGCTTTGCATATCCATATGCAGGCCATTTTGCATCAGCCAGCCTCATCAGCCTGTCTCTTTCGCATTTTGCGAGTATCGATGCTGCCATTATCTCAGGCACCTTGCCATCTCCCTTCACGATAGCTGAGCAGGGGATGGACACAGAAGGTGTTTTATTGCCATCCACAAGAAGTATGTCCGGGCGTTGGATTCTCTGGACTTTCTCAAAAGCTCTTTTCATTGCAAGCAGCGAAGCATTGAGTATATTGATCCTGTCTATCTCCTTATGGCTCACAGATGCTATCGCCCAGATTGCCTTCTGCTTTATCGTTCTCTCAGCTTCCTCTCTTCTCTTCTCGCTGAGCTTCTTGCTGTCGGCAAGTATTTCTATCGGAAAATCATCTGGCAGGATTACAGCCGCTGCGACGACTGGACCGGCAAGAGGACCTCTTCCAGCTTCATCGCTTCCGCATACTATGCTCTTGTTCTCATCTGTTTCAAAAAGGGTTCTTTCCATTGTGCTCAATTCCTCTTGATGCTATAATTCCCACGATTTTCTTTCAAGGAGTTTGCGTTGTTCCTAAAATCCCTAGACCTCTTTGGCTTCAAGAGCTTTCCAGACAAGACACATATAGATTTTGCAGATGGCATCACATCGCTTATCGGGCCTAACGGTTGCGGCAAGTCAAATATCGTTGATGCTGTGAAGTGGGTCCTGGGCGAACAGAGCATGAAGACAATCAGGGCTGGCAAGAAGGAAGATGTCATATTCAACGGCACTGATACCCGCAAGCCGATGAACTTTGCTGAAGTCACGCTCGTGATAGACAACAGCGAACATCGCCTGCCGACAGAGGTTGAGGAGATCGAGATACGCCGCCGTGTCTTCCGATCAGGTGACAGTGAGTACTATCTTAACAAGAACAGGTGCCTGCTTAAGAACATCACAGAGCTTTTCTATGATACCGGAGTCGGAAAGAGCGCCTATTCGATCCTTGAACAGGGCAAGATAGATCAGATTCTGTCCAACAAGCCTGAGGACAGGCGCTATGTATTCGAAGAGGCTGCCGGTATATCCAGATTCAAGAAGCAGTGCAGCGAGGCTCAGAACAAGATAGAGAGAACCGAAGAGAACATCAGGGATATCGAGATACAGGCCAGGGAAGCTGAAAGGACGTGCAACCGTACACGTACCCAGGCTGAGAGGGCAAAAAAGGCAAAGCATCTGAATGACAGGCTGTTCCAGCTTGATGTTGAGTTCAATATCGGGCAGCTGAGGAACTACCAGAGCGCGAATGACCAGCGTATGAAGATGCTTGAGGAGGGCTCTGCCCTTGTTGAGAAATACAAGAAGGACAGCGAGGATCTTGGATCTGAGATAAATGCCCTTCAGGAAGAGATGAAGGCCCAGGATGAGATGCTGCATCGCCTCCAGCTTGACATGACTGCAATCGAAGGAAAGATCACAAGCAATGCCCAGATGTCTGGTATCCTCAATTCAAACTATCAGGAGAACAACAGGCAGGCGCTGGAGTTCGATGATCGGGCTGCGAATATCCGTTCCCAGCTTGATAAGGACCAGGCAGACCTTGATGAATACATAGAATCCCTGTCAGAGAAGGAAGAGCAGTTTGAGGAGAGCGAGAGGCATCTTGTACGTCTTCGCTCAATGCTTGCTGAAAGCAATGACAAGGTAGAGCGGCTTGAAAGGGAAGCAGAGGAGAAGGAAAAGCGCAATGAAGCGCTTGATGAGGAGCTTCTTGCGCTATCCACAGAGCTCAAGGATGTCATAGAGAGCCTTATTGCTGAGGTTGATGAGAACACAGGTTCTGAATACTCAAAAGAAAGGACAGATAGGGCAAGAAGTGAATTCCTGAAGAAAGGGGAAGAGGCGAAGAAGCTTATTGATGACAGGATAGCTTACCTTTCTTCCCTTAAGGATGATATCCCGATCTCCCGTGATATCACGGTCAAGGATTTCCAGCGCATCGACGATCTTGTCGAGACCCTGCTGTCTCTCTTCCAAGAGTATATGGATTCAATCCCTCCAGTCCTGGATACGATCCTTTCCCCGGAAGGGCTTGTCGGAAAGAAGCGTGATATCGAGAAGAGGGAAAACGATGCAAGGCAGGAGCTTGCCACGAACAGGTATCTTATAGTCTCAAAGCGTGAGGAGATCCAGTCTACACGTAACGATATAGAGACGCTCAGAGGTACGATAGATGTTGCCAATGAGAGCTACTTCTCCCTCAAGTCATCGCTTGATTCCTCTAAGGATATAATAGACAGCAAGAAGCGTGCACTCGAGGAAAAGCGCATTAATCTTGAAGAGTTCACCGTCCAGGCTGAGAACTACAGGCGCAGAATGGATGAGATCCAGGACGAGCTGAGGAGCAAGGACGAGGAGAAGCTGCTTCTTGCGGAGGACCTCAGGAAGAGAAAGGAAGAGTACGCCGCGGCAGGTGCCAACAGGGGAGAGCGCGGTGATGAACTTGAACGCAAAAGAAGGGAAAGGGAGAACATAATAAATCTCATGACCCGCACTCAGCAGGATCTGGCGCTTCTGCAGGGACAGGTCCAGACAAGCGGTTCCTTTACCGAGACGCTTATGAGCAACTTCTTCAACAAGCACGGAAGGAACCTCGGTGAGTTCTTCAAGGAATATGAGGACAAGGAGATCCCTGACGAGAAGCTGATCCAGAATGAGATGCAGGAGATCCAGAAGGAGCTTTCAGGATATGGGAATATAAACTGGATGGCTGAGCAGGAATACGAGGAAGCCCTGGAGCAGTATAAATTCTATGCAAAGCATCTGGAGGATCTTGAGAAGGCCAAGTCTGATCTTGTAGAGGTCCTGAATGAAATCCAGGCCAGATCCGAAGATCTCTTCACGAAGACCTATAAGGAAATAAGCCAGAACTTCCAGTCAATGTTCCGCCGTCTTTTCGGAGGAGGCAAGGCAGAGATCACCCTTGAGGATCCTGAGAATGTGCTTACCTGCGGTATAGATATCCTCGCACAGCCACCTGGGAAGAAGCCTCAGTACCTCAATCTTCTCTCTGGAGGAGAGAGGGCTATGACTGCTGTTGCCCTTCTTTTCGCGACTTATCAGGTAAAGCCGTCACCGTTCTGCATACTCGATGAGCTCGATGCTCCTCTTGATGATAGGAATATCGGGTTCTTCCTTGATGTCCTGCAGGATTTCTCGCAGACCAGCCAGTTCATAATCATCACCCATAACCCTCACACTGTCACAGGGTCCAAGACTCTTCTCGGCGTAGCTCAGAATGAGGCAGGCGTCTCTATGACCGTTTCGTACAAGCTTGCGAATATCAAGGGTCAGCCTGTGATCATGGACGAGAACGAAAAGGCCGTTACATTCAACAGCGACGGAACAAGGAAGTAGAGCTTTCCAGCTCCTTTCAGCTATTGCCTGCCTCTTCCAATCTGTCCAGCACCTGCTTACCTGCGATAAAGCCATACAGACACTTCCAGCGACATGCCTTGGACATTGTATATGGAGACTGCCTGGAATCAGCTTCGCTTTCCATGCAGAGTGTTCTTGATTATTGACAAGTCGAAACTTTTTGATGTATAAGTTTCACCGTTGCCTTGAGGCGTGGAAGGAAGATGTTTGATAGTATAACGACGAAATTCAGCGGTATTATGAGAACTCTTTCCGGAAAAGGGAAGATTTCTGAGAAGAATGTACGTGATGCGGTAGAGGAAATCAAGGAAGCTCTCCTTGATGCGGATGTCAATCTCCGCGTTGTCCGCCGTTTCGTCAATTCAACTCTTGATGAGGCTTTGGGAGAGAAAGTCCTTCAGTCCGTCAATCCTGGCCAGCAGTTCACGAAGATCGTCTATGACAAGATGGTCACGCTCCTTGGCGGGGAAGAATCAGCAAAGCTGAATCTGAAAGGCAAGGATACAACATCTGTGATCCTTCTAATGGGCCTGCAGGGATCTGGTAAGACGACAGCTGCCCATAAGCTTGCTCATCTGCTTAAGAAGGATGGACGCTCTGTGATGCTTGTCGCTGCGGATCTTGTCCGTCCTGCTGCTATTACACAGCTCCAGGTCCTTGGCGAGAAAGCCGGTGTCCCTGTATTCACGATCCCTGGGGAAAAGGATCCGGTGAAGGTTGCTGAGGCTGCGATTTCGAAAGCCAGGCATGATCTGATAAACACTGTCATCATCGATACTTCCGGACGCATGCATCTCGATGAAGCCCTGATGGAGGAGATACAGCGGGTTGCCAAGGCATCCAAACCGGATGAGACCTTGTTCGTTGCAGATGCGATGACGGGTCAGAGTGCTGTTGACATAGCAAAGGAATTCGAGGAGAAGGTCGGGATATCAGGGGTAATCCTGACAAAGTTCGATTCAGACACACGCGGTGGTGCGGCACTTTCGCTCAGAGCTGTTGTAGGCAAGCCTATCAAGTTCATAGGAACCGGAGAGAAGATGGAGGATCTCGAAGTCTTCCATCCTGACAGGATAGCCTCCAGGATCCTTGGAATGGGCGATGTCGTGTCCCTTGTCGAGAAAGCGCAGGAGCAGTACGACCAGGCCGAGGCTGAAAAGCTGCAGAAGAAGATGGAGAAGAACACCTTTGACCTGCAGGATTATCTTGATCAGCTTGAGAAGATGGATAACATGGGATCGATCGATAAGCTCATAGATATGATTCCCGGGATGAGCGGCAAGGTCAGTGAAGATGACATAGATCTCGGCGAGCTTAAGAGAGAGAAGGCCATCATAAAGAGCATGACACGCTTTGAACGTGCCAACTATAGGATAATAGGACCATCCAGGAGAAAGAGGATCGCAAATGGGTCCGGAACATCTGTTGCGGATGTAAACAGGCTCCTCAAGAAGTTTGAGAAGACAAAGCTCCTGATGAAGAAGGTAATGACAAACAAGAAAATGCAGTCAAGCATGCTGAAGATGTTCGGCATGAATGGCTAAAGGATAAGGAGAAAGACATGAGCACAGCAATGAGACTGAAGCGCTTCGGAACAAAGAAGAGACCTTACTATAGGATTGTTGTACAGGACAGCAGGGTAGCTACATCATCAAAGACTATCGATGAGGTAGGAACATATCGCCCAATCGAAGAGAAGGATCAGGTCATCCTCAATGAGGAGAAGGTCAAGAGCTGGATCAAGAAGGGTGTTGTCGTATCAGACTCTGTAAAGGATATTCTCAATTCGCAGGGCATTACTCTGAGCCGCACTCAGGACTGATCTCCGGAGGCTCTTATGGAGAAGGAACTGGTAGAGTTTTTGGTCAAGAGCCTTGTAGATAAACCAGATGAGGTCAACGTGACTATGATAGAAGGCGAGAAGTCCAACATCATAGAGCTTCGCGTTGCAGATAGCGATATCGGCAAGGTTATCGGAAAGCAGGGGCGCATTGCAAAGGCAATCAGGACGATTCTTTCAGCAAGCGCTACCAAAGACGGCAAGCGAGCCGTACTGGAGATTCTCGACTGATGGATTGCCTCCTCTCCGCTGCAACAGTTGGTTCAACACATGGGCTGAAAGGTCATCTGAAAGTATATTCGCTTTCCGGTGAGTATGATCATCTTCTTTCTCTCGATAAGTGCATCCTTGCGCTCAAGGATGGAGGGGAGAAGGAGGTGTCGGTTGAGGAAGCGAAGTTCGCAGGAAGCATCTTCCTGATGAAGTTTGCCTCTTATGACACTCCCGAGAAGGCCAGGATGCTTACAGGGTCAACGCTGAGGATCAGGCGTGACCAGGCTATGCCTCTGGAGGACGGCGAGTTCTATGTTGCTGATCTTTATGGGCTGAAGGTGCTTTCTGCAGGGAAGTGCCTGGGATGTGTAGAGTCTGTTTCTGATGGAGCCCAGGCATTGTATCTGCATATCAGAACGGAGAATGGAATCCGCATCGTTCCATTCCTTCCTGTATATGTCGGCTCTGTCAGCATAGAGGATGGTACGCTGGAGATTCTGCTCCCGGAGCTTCTTGGATGAAGATAACTGTTCTCACGCTTTTCCCAGAGATGGTCTCTCCCTTTTTCCGATCTTCGATAATGAAGAGGGCTGTTGAGAAGGGTATCATCGAATACAGCATCATCAATATCAGGGATTATGCTGAAGGTGTGCATAGGAAAGCTGATGATGTGCCGTATGGCGGCGGAGCTGGCATGGTCATGATGGCAGAGCCTGTTGCAAAAGCGCTTGAGGATGCCGGTGCAAAAGGAAGGAGGGTGGTCTTCCCGACACCTTCAGGGCATACGCTTACGCAGTCATATGCCCAGAGCCTTGCCGAAGAAGAGGAACTGTACTTTGTCTGCGGTCATTACGAGGGCCTTGATCAGAGGATCCTCGACGAGTACGTGACCGATGAGATATCTATAGGGGACTACGTGCTTTCATCGGGAGAGAGCGCTGCTGTTGTCATCATCGATGCGCTCTATCGCCTTGTGGACGGAGTCATAGCGAAGGAGAGTCTTGAGGATGAGAGTTTTTCCTCTGGACTTCTGGAATACCCTCAGTATACAAGACCTGAGAGGTATTGCATGAAATCTGTGCCTAGTGTATTATTATCCGGTCATCATCGACATATTACCGAATGGCGATGTATGAAAAGGCTGGAAAAAACGATGCTCAACCGGCCAGATCTGCTCTCTGATGCCTCTCTCAGCATCGAGGAGCGAAGAACTTTATTGAAGATACTGAATAATGATAAGGGGACTTGTCAGAGATGGA
>CALXLI010000096.1 GCA_944389155.1 uncultured Spirochaetaceae bacterium
TCCAGCAATCCGGGCAGGCTGCAGTCAATCAGCCGTATGGATGGGGTGCCACAGGTAAACCGGAGACGGAGCCTATGGGCAAAACGCTCACGTCCAAGCCTTCAGGCTTGTCCTGAAGGTCGTTGACTCCAGCATACCTTTTGTCATGATTCCTGGAGCAATTATCCGATATATTCTGGATGACGCCATGACAGACAAAACACTAAGGATCGGGCTTCATGATACTTGCTCTGCCAGTATTTCGTGCCTGATCAAAGAAGCAATAAGGAAACAGATGTAGGGGCCGTTGGATGATTCAACGTCTAATATATAAGATACATACCCGCTTGGGGTGTAGAAACTTTTATTTGCTATGGATCAGCAGAATGCTGTATATATGCCTTCCGATACAGCTACATGCACGCTTCTGCCGAATAGGGATGACAGCACAGGTTCGGTGAGGCATTCTTCCTTCTTTCCATCCTTTACGATTGCTCCATCTTTCATGAGTATTACGCGTTTTATCGATGGAAGGATCTCTGAAAGCTCATGCGTTACCATGACTATGGTACGATTTGCTGTTGCGTAGTCTGAGATTGTGTCGCGCAGGTCCGCACGTGAAGGGAAATCCAGGCCGGAAGATGCTTCGTCCAGCAGGAGGATATCCGGCTCCGTGATGGCTGCCCTTGCAAGAAACACTCTTCGCTTTTCTCCTGTTGACAGCGTATTCATCGTTCTTTCCCGTTTTTCATACATTCCGGTTTTCTTCAGCTCCTCATCAGCTCTGTTCCAGTCATCCGGGGCTACGGAGTGATGGAAATCAAAGCCAAGCGAAGCATGGAGGCCTGACGCTACTATCTCACGTGCTGTATATGCTGATGTATAGAATGCATCTTCCTGCGGAGAGACGAAGCTTATCCTTTTCTTCAGGTCCTGTATCATCCATCTCTCCTCTCCGAGTATTTCTGACCTGTATTCGTCCAGTGCCAATGGATAGATGCGTCTGGCGATAACCGACAGCAGCGTTGATTTTCCAGCTCCGTTAGGGCCTATTATCGCAATATGCTCGCCGATTGCTGCTGATATGGATACAGATGAGAGTATTTTCTTTCCGTCACGCCTTACTGTTGCGTTTTCAATCCTGAATGCATTCATAGAGCCAGTGTAGCCAAAACGCTTGCTGATGGCTATCAGCCATAGTAGAATCATATCCATGAAAAAAGATAAGAGAGATAGTATTTTTGCAGATGTGGACCTTGAGGAAATAAAGCAGGATCTCATCGATGGCGGAATGGATGCCTATGCGGATGTTGCGGAGGCAATTCTGACAGAGAGATTCGAAGATGCCGAGAAACTCATGGAAAACGGCGTGAAGGAAGGGAAGATGGACATCGAAGAAGATGTATACGCCCTTTTCAATGGTATTATCTCCCAGCTGCTTGGAATGCAGGCTATCAAGGATAATGATTTCGATAAAGCTGATGGGCATCTGAACGATGCGCGCAGATTCTTCATCCTTGCACAGGATCGTGGCTTGGATATCCCGATTGTTGAGAATGCGATTGATGACCTTGATGCGTTCCTCGGCTATGACGACGATGATGACTATGACGAGAGCTTTGATGTAGATGCAGTGGACTACCTTGGCTTCAAGAAGGAGTTCCCGAAAGGGGAGGAGTTCTCTGCTGTTCTGAGGATGCCGCAGGAAAGCTTCTCGATAGATGCCGTCAAGGAGTCATATGAGGACAACTGGATAGATAAGCTCAAGGTGAAGAAAGGCAAGAAGGATACCTGGACGCTTTACTCGAATGGTGTTGCGATAAAGGTTGAATACGCAAAACGTGTTGAGTCCCTTTCCCCCGATGACCTGAAGTATTTTATCGGAGATAAGACCGACGAGATTGTTGAAAGGGTTCTTCATCCATCTGTTGCGAGAGTGACTATCACGGCCCTTGTAGGCGATGAAAGCTCATATGAACGCTCTGTTGAGTTCACAAGGGTCGTCGGAGCGATTCTTGCAACGCATGAGGGTGTATCACTGATAAGCGGGGATAAGATAAGGGATCCTGAAGATACCCTTGATGTTATAGAGACATATCCTGATGATGAGTGGCTCGTATTTGTCCTCAATGTCGGCTTTATCGTGCAGGGGAATGCTGCGATGAGCAACATAACGATAGTTTCAGATGGAATGAAGGAATTCGGTTTTCCTGAGATAGAGATAAAGAGGATAGGCCCTGACGATTACGAGAGCGCATCCAATTTCATGTTCGGCCTCATCAAATATATCTTCCAGCTTGGCCTTGGGCTTCCTGGCAATGGAACGTATCGTTCTATAGATGGGACGGGATATGAACTCAAGCATCGTAAGAAAAACGGTGAGGAAAAGATCGAGATAGTCGTAAAGCATTGAAAACCCTCCCCCCTTTGAAAGTTATAAAAGGGGGATTCTTTGTTTTTATTACGCATTCTGTTAGTTAAGATGTTTATTCATCGCATCAAATGTATTTTTCATGAAAAAAGGGATTGACAACAGGATTTCCATACTTTAAAAACCCTAATTGCTAGGGGATGAGACTCTATAAAACAATCTGGAAGAGCCCGATCTCTTTCCTCCCTATGGACGTGTGCTTTTGAACCACGGCTACGGTGTATATGCCTTTAATATGAGGTTTTACCAGCAGGGGGGGGGGGTAGCTTATTTAGATAAACAGCAGTCAATATTTCCAGCATAGAACAGATTAATTGGGGGTAGCATGGAATCGAGAAGGAGGTTGATTTCATTATTTGCATTGCTGCTTGTCCTTGCAGCATCGAATCTGATGGCTTACCAGCTTTCTCCGCTGAATGTCACATACGATCCGACAGGGGCTGGGAGCGCAAAAGTGTATACGATAGTAAACGACTCAGACGCTCCTATTGCAATCGAGGTCAGGGCTGAGCAGAGAATCGTGGACATCGATGGCAATGAAGCGAACCAGGATGGCTCGGCTTATTTCTCAATCCAGCCGAACAGGATGATCATAATGCCTGATTCAACACAGCTTGTCAGAGTGCAGTACCGAGGTCCTTCTACTGTAACGCGTGAGCTATCATTCAGGATAATCTCAGAGCAGATACCGATGCCTCGTGGCGCACAGGAGGAAGAAAGCGGTCAGATGATCTCTTTCCTCTTTGTCTATTCGACAAGCGCATACGTCAGGCCATCGCGGATTGTCGAGAGCGTTGAAGGGAGCGCTGTTGAGAATGCAGAGGGTAAGCTTGAAGTTACCCTGACAAATACGGGCAGTGTCCATCAGATGCTGAACTCCATTGCAGTGACTGTCGTTGGAGATGATGGCAGTGAATACGTGCTGACAGAAGAGGAACTGGAACCGCTTTCCGGGCAGAATCTTCTTACAGCATCAAGCCTGAGAACGATTATAGAGATGCCGGAAGCATTGGCAGGTGCTTCATCATATAGCGTAAGGCAGGAATACGACTTCAGCTATTGATCAGAGGTCTTGGGGATGAGGAACTTCGTGATCGCTGCTTTGGCAGGGGCTTTGATAGTCATAATTTCAGCCAGCCTTCCATCGTTGGCAGGAGAGAATGCAGGGCTTCAGGCCGTGGCATATCCAGTTGCTGTGGCCCTGTTCATTCCGTATGTCTGCTTTATGCTTCCTGCGGTATTGGATGGAGGAAGGGAGATGACTGCACTCTACGCATTGTTTGCTGCATTATCTATCCTTACGGTCTTCTATATTGCCGAAAGCAGTGCAAGGGGCTATGGAAGGATGAGGCTTCTTGTGCTTGAGGGCGCCCTTGTCTGCATGATGTCCCTTTCGTTTGCCGTGTTCATGATCTCGCTTGGGATAACAAACACTGCAATCCTTTCATTCCCGATAGCAATTGCCGTACTGATCTACATCCTTGCGGCACTTGTTGAAATAGTACCCCCTGAAGGTGTGGGGGCAGAGATCAACGCAAACGAAGCCCCCACATCTTCTAATCATATTGAATATATACCAGAACCAGAAGAATCACCTGTATCAGAGGAAGTACCAGAAGCAATCGATTACTCTGATATTATCCTCTTAGATGCAGAAGACACTGGTGAGAGCTATAGCGCAATAGTCGTTGGCGATGAAGATGAAAGCCCAGCCTATGAAGCAATCGCTGTTTCCGAAGATGATGATAATGAGGCTATAGCAGCGATGGATAAGCCTTCCTCTATCTCAGATGATGTCATAACAGCAGCACAGATCAATCAAAATGATGAGGAAATCGAGGAAGAGGCTATCGTTGTAGATGAAGATAGCGTAATCGAAGAGAAAGCCTTGTCTTTTGAGACTTCTGAGACTGAAGAGATTCCTGCAATAGCGATTGACAGTGAAGATGAGCTTGCGGCAATCCAGGCTATCTCTCTTGATAATACAGAAAGCATAAGCACGGCATCTGTCAGCTCATTCTTCTCCGATGATACGGAAGAAGTGAACGCACTTCTCATCGATGAGGCTGAAGAAACATCAGTTGTTGCTATCCTTGTAGATGTTGAGGGATCAGAGGACTTGCCTGCCATTATAAAAGAAGAGGACAAGCCAGAAGAGCTTCCTGTATCAGTTGTTGAGGAAAGCGAAGACGAAGTGCTTCCTGTAGCTGTCATTGACGCTGAGGATGACACAGTAGTTCCTGTTATCGTTGATAGTGCGGAAGAATCACAGATGCTCATTATCGAAGAAGAGGATATTCCAGAGACAGAGCCAGCAACCCAGCTTCCAGATGAAGTATATGAGGAAATCGCAGTGGATGCTGAGGAAACATCTGCTGTCCCAGCACCTCCTGTACTATCTGTAAGCACAAGCCTTTCCGTACCTACAGCACCAAGCATTACCAATACAGCCCATCTCTCAGCCCCATCAGCTCCAGTGCTTACAAATACAGCAGAGCTTGTGGAAGGAATACCTCGTGATATGCTTGCTTTGCAGCATGCTGATGATTTTTGGTCTAGTTTCTATATCCAGGGGCAAGATGACTTGCTATTGCAGGATGGCGTCTATTATATGACGCTTATCATCAACAACAATGAAGTAGGTACCATTACTACAGTGTTGACTGATGGTGAAGCCTCAATAAATTCGGAAGAATTGAGAGCATACCTTAGTGGTTCTATCACTGATGAGGCAGAGGATAGGATTTTCTTTAATAGGGGAGAATATCTTAGCATTGCAGAGCTGAAAGATTCTGGACTTCAGGCAGAGTTTGATAGCAACACGTATACTGTTACGCTTACATTCTCTACTGCAGATATGCCTATTCAGATATTGAGTGTGAGGGAGGGTGGTATTCGTTCGAGAGGAACTTTGAACAGGCTTCCTATAGCAAATGCAACAATCCTTGATCCTGCTGTATTTACATGGGCTGCTCGTTATACGCTTTCTGGAAGCTTTGGCATACTGCCATTTAGTAATTTTGTAAATTCACTCCGTCTTAATTTCAGAATGAACAATGATATAAGGCTCTATGATGTTTACCTTGATTTTGATTTCGCGTTAAGAGCCAACCGTACGGGTGTTCAGTTTGACTGGGGTACATATGAGTTCCATTATGATTTTGAAGATGCGATGGTTCGCCTTTCATGGGGAAATGTATCATCGGATCTTCTTTCGCCTGATGGTACAGATATAGGCATACGTTTTGATAAGGCTGTTTCCTATGGTGGCCCTGATGCTGCAAGAAAGAGCCATATCGAAAGATATATAACGATTGATCGTGATTCAGAAGTTGTGATTCTTAATGAAGGCCGTGAGATTTTCAGGAGAACATTATCTCCAGGTAATTACCGACTGGAGGATTTCATACTTTATACAGGTGCTAATAAAATCCAGATTATAGTTACACCTCTTGATGGTTCTCCTGCTCAGGAAT
>CALXLI010000097.1 GCA_944389155.1 uncultured Spirochaetaceae bacterium
AGATACAGCTGCCAAAGCTCAAGGGAACCAGTCCTCCAGAGAAGCAGGATAAGAATCGTACCGATAGCAGCTGCAGTATCTGCAATCAACATCAGACGCTTCTTGCTGATCCTATCGGTGAGAACCCCGACAGGCATGCTGAAAAGGATATAAGGTATGTATGAAGATACTGTCAGCATCGATGTTCCGAGTGCTGATCCTGTCTCGCCATATGCCCAGAGTATCAAGGCAAAAGGTGTAAGCGATGACCCAAGGCGCGAAAGGCTTTGGGTAAGCCAAAGAATCACGAATCGACTGAATCTACGTTCGTCATGCATTGCTTTGCTCCTTCAGTTTGTATTTCTGAAAGCAAAGCCTGGCGGACTATCCAACACTCTCTGCGACCGTCCGCTTCAGGCTTCGCAGGGAGCTGATGCAATACAGAGCATGCTGGTTTTCTCCTATTATCTGTTATCAGGATAGTTCAAGGAGAACCCTTTGGTCTATATATCAGACCGTAAAACGCAATTTCAGGGGTAAAACGCCGAATTGAATCCAGTTCCATGCCAAGATGCCTGTATTTCTCGGCTTTAAGGCTCTCATCTGTTTCGAGTACTGCAGAAATTCCCTCTGCATCGGCAAGACGGAAGATCTCCTGCATAGCCTTCCTCATATATCCTCTCCCTTGATGCTCCTTCCTCACGCATAGCATCTCAACCGAGATGAATCTCTCCCCTCTTTTCTTCATTCTTTCCGGGAGGGACTCGCCTCCATTCCTTAGAAGCTGTGAAAGCTCATGCAGTTCTCTGACACCTACAGCATTCATTGCCATGAAAGGAAAGGCAAGCATCAGAAGCAAAGGAGGATGGGAATCAGAATATGAGATTGCTGCATATGCCTGCCTGTCATCACCGAATGAATACATCCAGCCGCACTTCACTGCAGCATTTATAGTCATCTCCAGGTATCTCAATACCTTATCCCGTGAACTGAAGATGCTGAAGATGGACTTCTCACCTTCCCTGAATCCGTAGTCAGCATATGCCTCAGCTATCTCCCGGATCTCAGGATCTGCCATAGATGTAATCTTATCCATGGATGCATTATATCCAGCAAAGCATTGTCCGGCACCTCCATCCATTGTATAATTTCATGGTTTGCCACATCCGCAGGAGAACATAATGGACATTGACGCATTCATGGAATCTTTCAGGGAAGATCTCATCAGCATTTTCGGGGATAATCTTGTTTTCCTGGGCATTCAGGGAAGCTACGGCAGAGGCGAAGCTACAGATGAAAGCGACATAGATCCTGTGATAATACTCAGGAAATGCGGGAAGGAAGAGCTTCTGGAATACAGGGATTATATCGACACGCTTCCTGAAAGAAGGATTCTCTGCGGCTTTATCTCATCTGCAGATGAACTGGCAGCATGGGATAGCTCAGACAGAGCGCAGCTTATCCTTGATACGAAGCCTATTTACGGAAAGCTTGCTCCACTCTGTCCTCCGATTTCCAGGGATGATATACAAAGAGCTGTCCGGCAAGGGGCATGCAGCGTTTATCATGCATCGTCCCACAACGCGTTGCACGCAAGAAACTGGTCTATGCTTCCAGATCTCTATAAAAGCGCAAGATTCACGATAAGGATGAAGCATTACCTTTGCACAGGCAATTACATTCCTGCATTCAGGAATCTTGCAGCTGTTGCCAGCGAAGAGGAAAGGATCATCATAAAAAGAAAGAATCCAGACTCTGAAGATGATGCGTTCCTGCTTCTCAGATGGGCATCGGGCACGTTGCTGGAAATCAATCAGAACTTCATGAAAACATAAATACCATCCATTTCAGGAGGTGCGGGGAAGAACCGTACAGGATCGGGAAGATCTGGGGGAAAGGCATAAGCTGGGATAGTGCCATCTGCTGCCATCTCCTCATAGATTCCGAAGGAAACAAAGCTGTTGCATATGATACAGTCCGGATTTCTTTTCCAGGCCATCCTGAGCGGGAATGGAAGATACGGAAGCTTCTCATTCATAAGGAATAGATACTGTGGAAGATAGCCATCATCATCCTTCAGGCGTCTTCGTATTCCTTCATTCAGGAGCCTCGCAGCTTCATCGATCGGCAGATATGCATCAAGCGGTATAGGAGGAAGCGTAGAAGCCGCATTTCCTCCATAGTCTGAAGGGATAGACTTCGAATGTCCTCTATGACTGGCAGTCTGCACTATCGAAATAGCCCTATTCCCAACAATCCCATAGACCATTGCAGATAACACAGCTGTTCTTGACGCACCTGTCCTCCCCTTGATTTCCCTGATCCTATCATTTGATATGAATATGGTTTTCATCCTTGGCTTATGGATCTTCCTCGATATGACGGAGAGCAAAGCAGATTTCGGTATCGGATAGAACCGTGACGCGTCAAGTGCATCGGGAAGCTTTATCTGAGGTATAACGCTGTCATCGAACACGATATCAGGTTCTGCATCATACCCCGAATAAAGCTTCATCAACGTATTTGCGATGCGATAGAAGCAAAACCCATCCATGAATAAGTGAGATGCCTTCATAGAAAGCACACATCCATCATCCAGATCAGTCAGCCTGATCGAAATCAGAGGAGATGTGCCTCTCAGCATTCCATTCAAGCTGAAACCTGCTTCATATTTCATCGGCGGGGAATCCGCTCCGATCAGGTTCCTGACAGAACCATCCTCCTTTGAGAATTCTAGGAGGATATCAGAGACAGGGAAGATTATGGCTTTGCCATCGAATCTTCCCTTGAGTATCGGATAGAAGGAAGCAAGATGCATGAGTGCGTCCTGCATACGCGGCTTTTCAAGATGTATACGATAGACCCACGATGCAGAGATGACCATGCGCTCGCAGGCTCTATCGATTATAGATGGTGTCCACCTGCCTTCATCCATGGTCAGAGAATCTAAGCTTCAGTCCAAGATAGATATCAGTAATGGCATTGCTGATCTCTTCTTCCGAGAGCTTCAGGCTTTCCGTAACGATAAGGGATGCGATTCCATGAACGAAAAACCATAGAAGGGCATGCATTCTTTCAGCTCTATCTTCCTCCAGGGCCAGGCTTTCGGATATAAGCTGGATTTCCCTTGATGCATCATCAGTAGGAAATACTGCAGCATCATTCCTTTTATCCATGAAAAGCAACCTGAACAGATGCCTTTCCTCAATTGCAAACCTTATATAGCCCATGCCACGTGCCTTAAGCGGAGGATAATGACCTTTCCCCTCTTCATCCTCAAGCATTGCAAAGTAGAGAACTGAAGCCTTTTTGACAACTTCAGCCTTCAGCTCTTCCATATTCCTGAAATTGGAGAAAATCGGCTGAGTCGAAATCCCCAGCCTTCCTGCAAGGGCTCTGGCATTAAGACTATCCTTCCCTTCCCTCCGTACAATGTCAAATGCGGCGTTGACAATCTCTTCCTTTCCTGTCTTCTGAAGCGGCGGCATAGGCACTCCTGTTAACAACATTTGTTATATAACATATGAAATATAACAATTCAATATATCGATGCCGCGGAAAATGAAAAGAAGAAACTACCGCAGACAAAATGAAGCTGTTTTCGATGAATCAAATATTATAACTCATTGTTTCACCGGATGGCATTGAAGGAATCAATTGGCTAAACCATCCGGATAGGATAATCCAATGCTTATTTCGTATTGATTTCCCTGATCAGAAAATCCTCAACATACCTCATAGCCTCTTCAAAATGCTCATTCTGGAAACTATGCACCCCTTCTTTGATAACATGGTATTCAACAGATGCCAGCCTATCCCTTAACTGCTCCGAATACCGAATAGGCACGACTGGATCAGCATCACCATGAATCAGCAGTACATCTTTCCCAAATCCTTCCGCCTGAGCATATAGATCATAGGCTATTGTATCCTCTGCAAATGGTAAGCCAAGGGTCACTACGGTAATCTCGAATGTCTCTGGCATATTGCCGCCCATAGCGTGAAGCTGTGCAGCAGCATCCTGCACGACAAACGCTGGATAGAAGAGAATTTCAGCCTTGATAATCCATGTTTTCAGGCGATGTTATGGCAGAAGTCAGTCCACCAAGACTGTATCCCATAAGGAAGACATTTGAGGAATCGACAAAGCCCCAGTTCCTTGAAGCATCGATTACCGCCTGCAGATCAGATTGAACGGTAAGCGGAGACAATCTTGTCGTATCATCATTGCTCCTGCTATTCGGAGAAGCAAAACGAAGATCATAGCAATACGTTGTGATTCCCATTTCCGCAAAACGTGTTGCATAGCACTCACCACCTGCACATGTGCCGCCCAGACCGTGCGTCAGTATAACAAGGGGAACCTTTTCTTCTTCCATCAAAGGAAGATATAGCTCACCATACAGAGCCTCTCCATGATTGATCACATGAAGCTCTGTTCTGGTATAGCCGACAGAATCTCCATTATATAGTCCATTCCCCATCAAAACTGCAGGGAGAACAGAATATAGAACCAGCAGAACTGGTATTATGCTTTTCTTCATCCTTACCTCCATATTTATCTTCGATTTATTTGAATATTATTCAATAATTATATGTAATTCATTTAAATCAATGGACAATTGAATCTATTTTGGGCAATATTCAACACAGTAACGATACATGTGGCGCAAAGATGATCCATGCTGTGCTCAGAAGCAGATCGGGGAAATCCGCCTATATATTCTTACCTGTAGGGAATCTTATATTCCTGGCTTCAGCAATGGTATCTTTTATGAATGAAG
>CALXLI010000098.1 GCA_944389155.1 uncultured Spirochaetaceae bacterium
TCTTTTATCTCTGTGATGAAGGAAATACTGGAAGAGGGCAGTCCTCTTTTCGGCAGATTTGGAAGAGTTCTTGAACTAAAGCCGTTTTCCTATTCTGACCTGCTCCTGTTTATATCTGGAGATAAGCATATTTGAACGCTTAGCTGTTTTCAGAATTATTACTTTGCAACTCAGGGTGTTTTGCTGATTTATTTCTTTGCAACTTTGAATATGTAGCATATATTTTAATAGAGGAGATGCTATGTATATCAGAAGAGATGTTGATAATGAACTCAGGATATGGAAAGAAGACGAATACAGAAAACCTCTTCTGCTTCGAGGTGTAAGGCAGTGTGGTAAGACTTCCTCTGTGCGTGAACTAGGGGCATCATTCTATTATTTCATAGAGATCAATTTTGAGAAGACTCCAGCAGCAAAGAAGATCTTTGATGATGATTTTGATATACAGCGCATATTGGCAGAGATTGAGGAGCTGTCGGGAATACCTGTTGTGGATGGTGAGACGTTGCTGTTCCTTGATGAACTTCAGGAAGCACCTTCTGCAATCACTTCTTTAAGATATTTCTATGAAGAGCGGCCATCTCTCCACGTGATAGGAGCTGGTTCATTGCTTGAATTTGCCTTGGATAATATATCATCATTTGGTGTTGGAAGAATCAGCAGCCTGTATATGAAGCCGTTTTCTTTTGCTGAATTTCTTGAGGCATTAGGTGAGAGTATTCTTCTGTCATCGTTAAGAAAGGCATCGCCTTCATCTCCTCTTTCAGACATAGCCCATGAGAAACTATTGAAGTTATATAAGATATTCCTTGTTGTTGGAGGAATGCCTGAGGCCGTGCTTCGATATGTTGAGACAAAAAGCATATTGCAGGCAAGATTGGCTCAAGAGGACATCATCTCTACGCTATTGGATGATTTCGGAAAATACAGCAAGGAGGTGGTTCCTGAAATCCTCAGGCTTATATGGGGTTTTGCAATCAGCAGGATGGGCGAGCAGATATCCTACAATAAGAATACGATTCCCGGTCTTGATTCAAAAACAATAGCAAAAGGGCTGGAGATATTATCAAGGGCAGGATTGATATATACAGTATATGCCTCAGCTTGTGCATCTCTTCCGATCTCCTCTTCCGTGAATTTAAAACGCAGAAAGCTTCTCTGCGCCGACACAGGGCTGTATCTTAGCGCAAGTGGACTGGATGTATCACAGCTTACGCTTGAAACTGATTTTTCCCGTCTGAATATCGGAAACCTATGTGAGCTTTCCGCCGGGCTTGAATTGATAAAGGCAATGGATGTTCATTTCAGGCCTGAGTTGTTTTTCTGGACCCGTGATTCCGATGGATCCAACAGGGGAACGGCAGAGGTTGATTATGTCGTACAGAACGGGAAGGATATCATTCCCGTTGAGGTCAAAGCCCGTGTGCAAGGTGGGATGAAAAGCTTATGGGCTTTCTTGGAAAAGAGCTGTGCCGAATATGGTATAAGAGCATCCCTTGAGAACTTTGGAATCATGGATAGAATCCAGATCTATCCGCTGTACGCCATAGGAAAGGCTGTGATGAAGAATTAGCACAATGATGTAAGGCCTTTGATTATAATCAATTATCATCATAAGTCTAAGGCTCATAGTGAAAATATCTGACGAAATACAGGAAAACATCCAGTCATTTGCAGAATTATGGTATTTAAGATTTTGGATGTAATATCTATTATGGAAACATTGAAGGAAATACGTACTCGATATCTTCATGAACTGCAGGATAATATCCTTCCATTCTGGCTTGAGCATGGTCTTGATAGGAAAAATGGTGGAATATATACCTCTCTTGATAGAGATGGGGCTCTGATAGAGACCGATAAATCGGTTTGGTTCCAAGGACGTGCCCTATGGGTATTCAGTACTGCATATAATCAGATTGAGAAGCGAGCGGAATATCTTGAAGCTGCAGGGAACATCGTTGGATTCATTGATGAGCACTGCTTTGATTCTGATGGAAGGATGTTCTTTCGCGTTACAGCAGAAGGCCTACCTGTCATAAAGCGCATCAGATATTTCTTCAGTGAGGCATTCACAATCATTGGCTATGCCGCATATTCTGAAGCAACAGGAGATGAAAGCTATAAGCGCAAGGCTTTCGAGCTTTATAAGAAAGCAAAGGCAATCAGGGATACTACTGGAATCCTCATTCCCAAGTTTGATATCTCAACACGTCCGATGAGGAGTCATGCGGACTCTATGATAATGATAAATGTTCTTTCTGAGCTTAGAAAGGCATGGCCTGAAAGGGAGGCGTTCCTTACATCTGAGATATCACAGGAGATAGAGGCCTGCAGAAAGTATTTCATACATCCAGAGCTTCGCTTGGTACTTGAATCAGTCGGCCCGAATGGGGAGTTCCTGTCCGATCATTTTGAAGGAAGGATAGTCAATCCCGGTCATGCGATCGAAGGTTCTTGGTTCATTATGAACGAAGGTTTGCGGGAAAACAGAAAGGATTATATAGAAACGGGACTGAATGTGCTGGACTGGATGTGGAATATAGGCTGGGATAGCGAGTTCGGCGGAGGAATGATCCAGTACAGGGATGCCTTAGGCAAGAGCTTGTCGGAGTATCATCAGGATATGAAGTTCTGGTGGCCCCAATGTGAGGCCGCAATAGCAGCTCTCATGGCCTATTCAATAACCAAGGATGATAGATACTTGGAGCATTTCCTTGCAGTCGATGAATATATATCAGAGAGATTCATAGATAGGGAATACGGTGAGTGGTTTGGCTATCTGCATAGAGATGGAACATTGGCGACACCTCTTAAGGGCAATCTGTATAAAGGCCCTTTCCATATACCTAGGATGTATATGAAGGCAATTGAGATTATAGATAGCATCAAGTGGGATTGAGGTAGCTGTTCTTTTGATTCTGGAGGGCAATGAGAAAAGCATTCTTATTAGCGTTGGTTGTAATATCATCTTTGAGTGGACTGCAGGCTGAGTATATAACAGAAGCAGTTGGTGATAGTCTGTATATCATCAACAATCGAACTGGCGAAATACATTCATTCGTCCGGAATGGAGAGATCCTGCCAATTACTGAGAGTTCTGGAAGAAAAGATATAGAGAAAACGCTTTCCTCTGAAATATCGATATATGGCATAGAAGTTGACGTGAAGGCGAAATTCACAGAAAGCAAGATCTATATGACTCTGACTGTAGATACAGGTGAAGATGCAAATGAGGGAGTCCTTGAGGATCTTAAGAGGTATTCATCGGCTATTGTCGTTGAATATTACGATTCTGATAACTTCCTTCTCGGTGAAGATAGAATAGAGCTGAAAGACGCTGTTTCGATTGTCAATGATAAAGATGAGATTGTATCTCTCAGGAAATCTGTGATTCTGGATGGAGATCATGACCTTTTGAGGTTGGTTGATGAAATCGATTATACATATAGCATCAGTGATAGCGTGATTCCATCTAAATCCTATTTCAAAGACAATCTTGAAAAAGGAGGTATCATAGGACACTTCTATGCCAAGGATAGTTTCATCAACATGTTCCTGAATGAAGATTTTGATATATTGATTGATGGCGTGTCTTTGGATGATCAGATTGCAGAATCAAGGACAGAGGCCTTCAGAAGCGGTCTTGATCCAGATGATGTATATTCCATTGAATATGGGGAATTCGATTCATATTACCGGGTTGAATATGGAGAACATTTATTTGAGATCAGGAAATCTGAGGATCCTGCCGCAATAAATGACTACTTTGTTTCTTTTGATGATGCTGAACCTGTCATTTACAAGGGTGATAGAGCTTTCAGCTTCATCCCGAAGTTCCCTGTCTGGCTATTAGGTACTTGGGAGGCCCCTGAAGTTGATGGCATTATCAAATTCCTATCGGATGATCTGAGGTTAGATGAAGATTATTTTGGTGCAGATCTCTATGATTACTGGACAAACAAATATTATGAAACCGGTGTTTATGAAGAGGTGTACAGTCAGGAAACAACAGAGAATACATATACCTTGACTATACTTGATGATGAATTGGACGAAGGTTTCATGATGTTTACCAATACTGATGATCCGGATATTGTCACGATGACTTTTTCAGAGGGGGAGTGCTATCAGTTGGTACGAGTACAGCAATAATTGCTTAAGATGAGAAATCCTTTGATAAATGCGGGAAACTCCCGCATTTGTTCTTGCACCGCAAGCGCATGCTGATAGAATTAGATTAATCGATTAATCAGAGGTGTATTGATGAATACTGTGCTTGATTATGATGTTGTAGTAGTAGGTGGAGGAATAGCTGGATCCCTGGCCGCGGTAGCCTCTGCAAGACATGGAGCCAGGACTCTTGTCATCGAGGAATCGGGTTTCCTTGGAGGAAGCTTGACGCTATGCGGGACAGGCCCGATGATGACTTTCCATGCAGGGGATAAGCAGGTGATAAAAGGGCTGGGCGATGAGCTTATCGGAAGATTGAAGAAGAAAGGGCTATCTCCTGGGCATACTGTTGATACCACTGGCTATACATATACAGTGACACCGTTCGATGCTGAGGGAATGAAAAGGGAACTTGAGATGATGGTAAGGGAAAGCGGTGCTTCTGTCCTTTATCATGCAAAGCTTGTTGACGTAATGCTTGATGAAGGGCGTGCTGTTTCTGTTGCAGTCTCTTCATTAGGATACCGCATAGAGATAAAAGGCAGTGTTTTCATAGATTCAACAGGCGATGCTGTCCTTTCAAGGCTGGCTGGTGTTCCAGTCGCTTCTGGTAGAGATGGAGATGGTGTCAATCAGCCTATGACCATGAACTTCAAGCTCTCAGGTGTGGATATTTCGCTGCTTCGTTCGCTGATGGAGAAGGATATCAAGCTGTTTCCGCTTCTTGAAAATCATCCAAAAGGGCTTGAGAAAAAGGCCGCAAGGCTATCAGTTTCAGGATTCAATGACATAATGGAGCAAGGAAGAGCATCAGGAGAACTTGATATAGATCGTGATATTGTACTGTGCTTTGAGACGAATAATCTTAATGAGGTTATCGTTAATATGACCCGTATCCATAAGCTGGATCCGCTCAATCCTTTTGATCTTTCAGCGGCTGAGATTGAGGGAAGACGGCAGGTCTGGGAGATGTATGGATTTCTCAGAAAGCATGTTCCCGGCTTCTCTGATGCTGTTCTTATCGCATCGGGGCCACGTGTTGGCGTGAGAAGTTCTGGCCGGATGGTCGGTGTATATACAATCACTGCTGATGATATCCTTTCAGAGACAAAGTTCAGTGATGGCATTGCATGCTGCGGTTATCCGATTGATGTGCATTCAGATGGAGCTGAGACAAAGACGACATTCCTAAGATGGGGTGGGTATTATTCGATACCCTATAGATGCCTTATCAATAGCAATGTGCCGAATATAATGTCCGCAGGAAGAGATATATCGTGTACTTTCGAAGCACACGCATCCCTTCGTGTCAGTCCATGCTGTACAGCAACAGGACAGGCTGCAGGAACAGCTGCTGCTCTTGCTGTTTCCTCTTCCGTATCTCCTTTGGATATCAGCATAAGTGATCTGAGAAGAGTTCTTTCAGAGGATGGTGCAGTAATTGAATAAAAGAGTTACGCTTTCTGATGTTGCTTCTGAAGCAGGGGTTTCCGTAGCGACGGCCTCTGCAGTGCTTAGCGGAAAGGGAACTGGGAATATAAGGGTAAGCGATGCCAGGAAGGCGGAGATAGTCAGGGCCGCCAGCAATCTGGGTTATGTGCCTAATACTGCTGCCCAGAGCCTGAAAGCAGGTGGAGACAATCATATTATCGCAGTCTTTACGTATGAGAATATCTTTCCGGTTGATGCTCGTAGTGAGTATTATCTCTTCTTTTCAGGAATACAGCAGGAAGCAGAGCGTGAAGGATATGATATCCTCATACTCAATAATTGGGGACAGGGTAAATCCAGAAGCTCCCGTATCCGTCTTGCCTCCGGTGCGATAATGATCGGCATCAATAGGGATGATGATCATATAACATCGCTCGTCAGGCAAGGCTTCCCTCTGCTGTTCGTTGGACGGAGGAAGATAGGTGATGGCCTTCGTGTGAATTGTGTTCGATTTTGCTATGAAAGGGCTGTGGAAGGAATAGTAGATGCGGTATCAAGATGTTCTGATGGAAGACTATGCTATGTCTCATCGTTGCTTTCCCAAGCTGAACCAACCGAGGAAAAGAGCTTCTTCCTGCACAGGCTTTGCAAAGAGCGGGGTATAGATATTGTTGATATCACAATTTCTGATACAGCAACAGAAGAGAGCATAGATACAATTCTTTCAGTTGGCGTTGTTGTCTTTGACAGACTCTTTATCGCAGATGCTTTTGCCGACGAGCTGAGCAAAAGAGGAGCTGTCATTGGCAGGAATCTATTCGGGGCCATTCTGGAGGATGACTGGACAGGAACCCACGAAGCATGGACGCGTTGGGAGAATAAGCGGTTAGAGCTAGGAGCACTGTCTGCAAAGAACCTTATCGCATATCTTTCAGGATGCAAGGTCGAGGATAATAGTCTGGATCTTCAGATACTTGAGAGCAAAAGCACAATGGGGTGGTAAATATATTGGATCATTAGAAGGGGATAAGTATATTTTACTTCATTTTTGGATGAGCCAATTTGTTTTGTATCAATCAGTTACCTATTCCAATATTAAAAGTCTTACAGTTGATGTCCTAGTATAATTTTATATATTGCAAAAAAATGTTGACAAATTCTAAATCTGATATGAATACTAATATTAACACTGATAATATCAGAAGGATTTGATAGTAATGACAAAACGGGAAAGAGTAATTAAGGCTATTAGAAAACAGGATGTGGATTTTGTTCCAAGCTGCTTTTCTCTTCATTTTCCAAAGGATAGGAACAGTGGAAGTGCTGGGGTAAAGGCACATTTGGATTTTTTCCATGAGAGTGATGTTGATATTGCGAAAATCATGAATGAGAATCTTGTCCCTGCATTAGAGTCAGGTGCTGTTTTCCCCGGGGCTTATTCAGAGGTCAGGTCCTTTGATTGCAATTCTGATTTCATATCAGCACAGCTGGATTTTACAAAGAGGATACTGGATGGTCTTGATGACATTTATTTCACATCAGGAACATTGCATGGAATATGTGCTTCTGCTCTGCATCCTATCGAAAAGAGCGGGATAGATTATGAGAAAGCAAGGGATATACAGCTTCAAGCTCTTAGGGATGACGAGGATATTGCTTTAGCTGCCTTCCATCGCATTGCTGATGGCCTTTGCTGTTTAGTTGATGGCTATAGGAAAGCCGGAGTCGATTCTGTTTATTATGCAGCTCTCGGCGGTGAATATCGTTGGTTTACGGATGAAGAGTTCGATAAATGGATAAGACCGTTTGATATTCAGATTATGAAAGCAATCAAGGATGCTGGCATGTATTGCATACTTCATATCTGCAAAGATGGCCTTAATATGCAGCGTTATCAAGGTTATGGCGATTTTGCGGATGTTGTTAATTGGGGCGTTTACGAAGTTCCATTCTCAATGGAGGCAGGAAGAGCCTTGTTCAGCGATTGTACGATAATGGGAGGTCTCAGAAATAGATCAGGTGTCCTTGTCGATGGAACGGATGAGGAAATTGAATCTGAAGTTCATTCAACAATCGAAGCGTTTGGTGAGAAAGGCTTGATACTTGGAGCGGACTGTACTCTTGCCACCGAACAGGATATGAGGAAACTGCGCATCGCGGTAGAAGCTGCACATAATTTTAAGGAGGGAAAGTGATCATGACCAAAAGGGATATCGTATTGAGTGTGATAAATGGTGAGCTTGAAGGATATGTCCCTTCTTGTTTCTCCCTTCATTTTCCGCCGGAAGACTCATATGGAGATAAAGGTGTAGCTGCCCATATAAAATTCCATGAAGAGACCGACATGGATATACTGAAGATAATGAATGAGAACCTAGTCCCTTATTGTGGGCCATTCATTGATGGACGTTCATACAAGCAGATACCTGCATTCTCAATGAAAGATGATTTCATGAAGGCACAGATTGCATTCTCAGAAGAAATCCTCAGACAATGCAAAGATAATCCATTCACTATCGGAACCCTTCATGGTGTTGTAGCTTCTGCTGTTCATCCACTTCGCAAGGCTGGTTTCTCTCCGGAGGAGGCCAGAACCTTCCAGACAGAAGCCTTGCGTTCTGATCGACAGGTTCTTGTAGATGCTTATCATCGTATAGCCGATGGTATGAGTGAATTGGCTCAGGCTTATATTAAAGCCGGGGTTGATGGCGTTTATTTCGCAGCATTAGGAGGTGAGTACAGATATTTCACTGATGAAGAATTTGCAGAGTGCATTGAGCCTTTCGATAAACAGATATTGATGGCTATAAGGGAAGCTGGAGGAAAGGTCTTCCTTCATATCTGCAAGGATCATCTCAATATGGAGAGATATGCCTCTTATGTGGATTACTGCGATGTTGTTAACTGGGGTGTATATGAAGCTCCCTTTTCCCTTGATGCCGGCAAGAAGATGTTCCCGTATAAAACCATAATGGGAGGGCTTGCCAATCGTTCTGGAGTGCTTATTGATGGGACAGATGACGATATCAGGAAGGAAGTCCGTCGTATTATCGAGTGGTCTGGCAGGAAACAATTCATACTTGGCGCAGATTGCACGCTCCCAACTGATCAGGACCTGCATAAGCTGAAGGTCTGCATTGATGAGGCAAGAAAGCAATAAAGGGGTGTTTGTGGAACAGTCTTTCTATACTGAAATCCTCCGTTCGGAACTTATTCCGGCTATGGGATGTACAGAACCTATATCTTTGGCTTATGCAGCGGCTGAGTGCCGGTCGCTTCTTGGCGAATTGCCTGAAAAGACGATTGCCGAATGCAGCGGTAACATAATAAAGAATGTGATGGGAGTCACTATCCCTAATACAGATGGCATGAAAGGAATAGAGTCTGCTGTTGCATCAGGTATCATCATCAATGATCCGACAAAGGGGCTTGAGATACTTTCAGGTATGGATGATACACTTCTCCGGGAAGTATGTGCATATAAGGAAAGGTATCCTATAGATGTAAAGCTTTTAGAGAGCGAGAAGCCTCTTCATTTTATCTTGTCGATGTTCTGCAATGGCAATTATGCAAAAATTGAAGTGATGGATACACATATGAATATTGTCAGAAAGGAATTGAATGGCAATATTGTATTCTCTGCAGAATGCTGCAGCAGCAATGTTGAATCAAGTATGAACGGAGCTTGCAGCATGAGCATTGATGGAATAATAAGGTATAGCGAAAGTGTCCCGTTGGATGCTATTGAACCAATTCTATCTTCCCAGCTTGAGATGAATTCCAGAATATGCTCCTTGGGGTTGGCTGATCAATGGGGGGCCGAGATAGGAAAGCTCATACTCCAGACTGAAGACAACAGTATTCTTGCTAAAATGAAAGCTTATGCTGCTTCTGGTTCCGATGCCAGAATGAGTGGCTGTGTATCTCCTGTTGTCATAAACAGCGGAAGCGGGAATCAAGGTATAACCGCTAGTATGCCTGTGAAGGTTTTTGCAGAAGAAAAAGGGTATTCCAGGGAATTGCTTATAAGAGCGCTTGCAATCAGCAATCTTGTAGCAATTCATGAAAGACGCAAGATCGGCAGACTGTCCGCATTCTGTGGTGCAGTCAATGCTGCTTCTGGGGTCAGTGCAGCCATAACATGGCTTGTGGCAAGATCTCCAGATAAGGTAAAGGCAGCTGTTTCAAATACTTTAGCAATTGCTGCTGGACTCATTTGTGATGGGGCAAAGCCATCATGTGCTGCGAAAATCTCCATTGCGATAGAAAGTGCATATCTTGGATTCATTATGGCATCTGCCGGGGAATCGTTCAAACCATATGAGGGAATCGTCAAATCAGACGTTGAGAGGACAATTGATGGAGTGGCGGAGATTGCCCGTGATGGGATGAGAGGTACTGATACAGAGATACTTCGTGTCATGTTGGATAAATCATCTCGATGAGATGAAAAATAAAAGGAGGAGAAGGATATGAGGAGAATAATTGCTATTCTTTTGATTTCTGTAATGCTGATACCTTTGATGGCAAGTGGAGGAACCGAGAAGGCATCTGCAGATGGTACGTATCCTGCTGGAGATATTGTGTTCTGGGGAACAGGCCAGCCAGGATATAGGCAGCCATATTATCAGAACTATGTAGAAGAACATAGGGATATAGCACCAGAGGTGAATGTTGTTGCTGATAACATGTCATCAATGGCGGATGGGCAGCAGAAGATAGCAATGTATGCTTTAGCTGGTGATTATGAGTCCATGCCTGAATTCCTTATGCTTGATACCGTTGGTATTATCGATCTTGCATCTTCAGGGCTTCTTGTTGATGTAACTGATTATTGGAATTCGGTTTCCGGTGAATTCATAGAAGGATCTGCTTCTGATGCAATAATAAATGACAGAGTATGGGGACTTCCTGATGCTGTACGTCCGCAGGTGCTTTTCTATAATGCGGAAATATTCGAGAAGTATGATATTGATCCAGCTATGATGTCTACGTTTGAAGGATATCTTGAAGCTGGACGTCTTCTCAAAGAGAGAAGTGGCGGAACTGTATATCTATCATATGTCGATCCAGGAAGCTATACATGGCGTTATTGGGGCCGTCGGGGACTTATGCCACAGGCAAATGCCCGTATATGGGATGAGAATGGCAATGTCGTCATAGGTTCTGATCCTGGTACGAAGCTTGCTTTGGAATATTTCGATCAGCTTTATAGTGAAGGACTTCTGTATAAGACAACGATGATGTCTCAGCCAATTTATGAAGCAGCAGATGATGGAATCATAGCGACATTCTATATTGGAGCATTCTGGGATGAATTCATGAGGAAGAATCTCACTGCAACAGCTGGTGACTGGCGTGTTATGAATGCTCCTGTATTTGAGGAAGTTGGCGTTGGAGGCGCTCCTGTCTCTACATTCTATTGTATTGTTGACAAGAAGCCGAACGCATATACAGGCCTTATTGAGGATATCTGGTATGATTTCCAGACCAATACAGAAGATAGAAACGCTTGGGTTATGGAGATGGAAGCTGTAAATGGCCCATACAATAATCCTGTCTCAATCGAAATGCTTAAGGATCCTTTCTGGCAGGAACCATCGGATTTCTATGGTGGACAATCATTTAGAAAGGCTGAGTCTGATGGCCTTATAAATGCAGCGAAGAACATGATGGTGACAGCATCCGATGCGGAAGCAGATACAATCATAAGCGCAGAGCTTGAGAAGTATATTGCTGGCGAACAATCAATACAGGAAGCTATTGCGAATATGGACAAGGAGCTGAAGCTTAGAATAGGTACAGCTGTTCTTCCTTGATTTCTCGATTGCCGGGCTGGCTGGATTGGCCAGCCCAATATTTCAGGAGTTTTATATGAATATCATGAAAACCTTAAAGAAATACAGAGCTCCATATTTATTTATACTGCCGTTTTTCCTGTTGTTTTTTGTTTTTCAGCTTATACCGATAGTATGGACAGGATACATAAGCTTTACAAATTGGAAGGGGCTTGGAGAACCGCAATTCTGTGGGCTTGATAATTACAGGCTCCTTGTTAATGACTATATGGTACTTGATGCCCTGACTAATACAACAATATATTGGGTTTCAAGCCTTGTAATCATAATTGTAATATCAATTGCAATAGCATTATGCCTGCAAAGCTCTCGGCTTAAGTTCAGGCATTTCTTTCAAACCGCAACCTTCTTACCATATGTATGTGCATCAGTTGCAATGGGCTTGATTTTCGGTATGCTTTTTGATGAAAATGCAGGCCTTATCAATGAGATCCTCGTTTCCATCGGCTGGGATAGAGTACCTTGGCTGACAAGCAGCAAATACGCAAGGATTCCCGTAATCATTCTTTTCAATTGGCGTATAATCCCATGGTTTACGGTCATAATATATTCTGCACTTCTTAACATCCCTTCTGATTATTATGAAGCAGCAACAGTTGATGGTGCATCAGAATTCCAGCAGTTCTTCCGTATTACATTACCGCTGCTGAAGAATATGCTGTTTTTCTGCATGCTCACAATCACGGTTGATGTTTGGAAAATGTTCAATGAGTCGTATACGCTTTCTGGTCCAGGATCCTCTAATACTTCATTATTCCAATTGATTTATGAATATGCTTTCAAGATTTTCCGTCTTGGATATGCATCCAGCCTGAGTATGCTGCTTATTGTCATATTGCTTGCTATTTCAATACTGCAGTTCATCCTGAAAAGGAGGGAGGGGGAGATATAACATGAAAAATAAAGGACAGGAAATAACAAAAGGAGTTATTGTAAATATTTTCATGATAATTGTGGTCGTTATCTGCCTATTCCCTGTTTTATGGATGTGTGCAATATCCATAAAAACTGTAGGGGAGAAGGTATCAGGCTTCAATGCCCTTGTCATAAACGAACCAACGCTCGAAAATTTCAAACACCTTTTTACTTTGGTTCCCATCTGGAACAACCTGTATAATAGTCTTTTTACGACGATAATCGGAACCATTACAACATTGTTCTTCTGTGCCCTTGCTGGTTTTGCTTTTGCGAAATATAGATTTCCTGGTCGCGATATTCTTTTCTGTTTCGTTGTAGCAACGATGATGATAAGCGCAGAGGCTGGAGCGATTCCTCTGTTTGTCATAATGAGAAAAATGGGTTTGATAAACAGCTTATGGTCATTGATAATCCCAAGGATAGCTACTGCAGTTGGAATCTTTTATCTCAGACAGTATATGCTTGATGTGCCTGACGAGCTTATTGACGCAGCCAAGATTGATGGCTGTCACGATTTTTCCATCTTCTACAAAATTGTCTGTCCTATAATAACTCCAGCTCTTGCTTCATGGGCTTCCATTACTGTAATTGCAAGGTGGAATGATTATTTCTGGCCGCTTCTTTTCCTGAATAAGACAGATAAGTATACCCTTATGGTTTCTGTTGCTATGCTTCCGGTAAGTGATGGGCTTGCGACTCCATGGCAGACAATACTTGCAGGAACAACCATCGTCATACTTCCGAGCATTATTCTTTATCTATTTATGCAGCTTTTCCAGAAATCGGGGAATTTTGCAGGAGCAGTAAAGGGATGAAAGATAAAAGACCAAATATTGTGATGATATTAGCTGATGATATGGGTGCATGGGCAATGCATTCTGCTGGAAATGATGATGTCATTACGGACAATATAGATAAACTTGCTGAAGGTGGTATTTGTTTTAGCAGCTTTTTCTGTGTTTCTCCTGTATGTTCTCCAGCAAGAGCATCCATACTGAGTGGATTGATTCCTTCTAGACATGGTGTCCATGATTGGCTGAGATCCGGAAATGTAGATAAAGGGATCCTGGGAAAGCTGGCTGATGATGCATATTATAGGGATGAGGATCATGCAATACAGTATCTCGATGGCTGTGAATGTTATACCGATATATTAGCTGAAAATGGATATTCCTGTGCTTTATGTGGAAAATGGCATCTAGGAGATAGCCTGCATCCACAGCATGGATTTTCAAAATGGTTTACAATAGGGAGGGGTGGGTGTGAATATTATCGCGCTGATCTTGTTGAAGATGGCAAATTGGCAATTTCGGATGAATATGTTACTGACAGCATAACGGATAAGGCAATAGATTTCATCGATGAACTATCATCGGCTTGTTCTCCTTTTTATCTATCTGTGCATTACACAGCTCCTCATTCACCTTGGGATGAGGAACAGCACCCATCAGATATATATGAGAAATATTCTGATTGCAGTTTCCAATCGACTCCAGATCTTCCAGTAAACCGGAATCAGGTAAAAAGCGCACCTTTTGGAGAAGGTCCTGAACGGAAAAGGTTATTGCGTGGATATTATTCAGCCATAACTGCAATGGATATTGGAATAGGACGGATCATACAATATCTGGAAACAAAGGATTTGCTGTCAGACACAATAGTGATTTTCTCAAGTGACAATGGAATGAACATGGGGCATCATGGAATCTGGGGTAAGGGAAACGGTACATTCCCCTTGAATATGTATGATACATCGGTGAAGGTTCCAATGATCTTTTTCTGGAAGGACCATATAAAGCCGGGTGTATCGGATGTAATGCTCAGCCATTATGACCTATTCCCAACAATCCTTGATATTGCAGGTATAGAATATAACAATGATCCGAAACGGCCTGGCCGTTCCTTTGCTTCAATCCTCCATGGAAACAGGCAGAGTGATCGTGACATTGTAGTGTTTGATGAATATGGACCTACTAGAATGATAAGGACAGATAGTGCGAAACTTGTTTATAGGTATCCTTATGGGCCTCATGAACTTTACGATCTCACAATTGACCCAAACGAAGAGTACAATCTTTATGAAGATGAAAGATATGAACAGTTGAAATCCAGTCTTCTCAGGAAATTAGGCAGCTGGTTCCTGCAGTATACAGATCCTGCTGTTGATGGGACAAAGGAAGCAGTTTATGGCTTTGGCCAGATCGATAAAGCAGGAATCAATAGTGATAGCATGGATTCGTATATGCCGATTCTTGATGAATTATTTGTATAGATGTAAGTTAAGTATGTGTAAGGCAAGAGGGCAAAGTGGGGAGGAATATTTCTACAAAACAGTATGTATATAATCAAGTTGCGCAGGATATCATAACTGGAGTCTATTCTTCTGATGCAATAATCACGGAAAGCATGCTGCTGAAAAAATATGATGTCAGCCGTGTGTCTGTCAGAGAAGCTCTGATTGAATTATGCAAAGACAATTATCTGCGCAGCATACCCAGGACAGGCTATATGCTTGTCACATATTCTTTGGAAGACGTGATAAACATCTTGGATTTCCGATGTGATCTAGAGGTTTGCAATCTAAAGAGAGCCTTCCCAAAATTGACAGAAGAAAAGCTGAGAGCCCTAGGGGACGATTTCCTTAATGGATGTTTCCACCAGATCGGACAAGGTTCGATGATCGAACATTGGAATGCAAATATGGAATTTCATCTCAAATTGTGCTCTTTGAGTGGAAACAAATATGTCTATGATGTCCTTGAGAAGCTGTTGCGCAATTCAAGCTATTATCAGCAATTCTACAGAATCGCTTGGAATGGGCCATATAGCTTTGACAGAAAGCATAGCAGAATAGTTTCTGCATTGCTCGATCGTGATTTGAATCTGGCTTGTGAGATTCTCGGTTCTGATATCAATGAGGTGAAGATGTCATTGATAGATAGGCTGAAATGATCATTATCAGCCTTTGAATATATAAAATGGCATAAGAAACCTCCTGATTTCTCAGGAGGAGGCAAATGATATTTCAGAACTTCTCGGCTTTATCTATATCGAGGACGAATACAACACATCCCCCTGCCGGAACTTCTACCATATTAGAGCCTGTATGCGAGAATATGCGCATATCGGCGCCAGTTACAGGGCTAAGCTGCATTCTGTGTCCTGCAAACTTCTTAAGCGTATCGATGACTTCATCCACCTTCTCATCTTCTGTTCCGATAAGGAGTGTAGTATTCTTGGCTTTCAGGAATCCGCCTGTAGTGGAGAGCTTTGTTACAAAGAATCCTTTTGCATTTAGTTCCTGTACGGTGTCAGCTTCATCTGCTGATTGTATTATTGCTAGGATCAGTTTCATGTTGTCTCCTTACTTTCGCTATATTTTACCATAGCATCGATTCATACGCAAATATAATTAACATATTCTTTACAATTTCTGTGAATGCAATCAATTACCATTCACAATAAGCTATTGATGCAGGAAAAGTTCCTTTTATCTTGCGCATTGCACGGATGAATGCATCATTTGAATATGGACAATGAAAGGCTGGAGCAGGCAAAGACAGATCTTGATAAGACAGTCAAAAGCATAAAGGTGAAGAATGGATATGCAGACAGCAAAAGCATGGGAAAGGAAAGAAAGCGTCTTGCCGCAGCAGTCCTCATATCTGCATCAGTTACTGTATCATTGGCAGTATTCTTTCTTTTGCTTTCATCTGCAGGTTCTCCTTCCATTCCGTCAATTTCAGAGCAGAAAACGCTTATTGAGGAACTTGATGGAATATATTGGATAAGCAGCAATGAAGGTGAGCTTGCAGAGTTCTTTGCTATCGATAGAGCAGGGAATATCAAGACTGAGAGGAAAGGTGATTGCCTTGTCCTCGATTTAGGAGAACTGTCTGTATCGTTTTATCCGACACAATCAGGCCTTTCTGCAGTCCTTGGCAGGAACAATATCTATCTCTCATATTCAGAAGGGAGAGATGGACGGGCTCGTACCATCTCTCTCCGTTCTCCTTCACGCCATGTCTCACTCTTTGTTCAGGAGTGATGCCTCGATGAATGAAAGAAATGCAGGATGAGGTCTGTTTGGGCGTGATTTGAATTCAGGATGGAACTGCACTCCGAGATAGAATGGATGTTCATCTATCTCGACAGCTTCAACAAGGATATTGTCAGGGCTTGTCCCTGCTATTGTCATGCCATGCTCCTCAAAGTCCTTCCTGCACTCGTTATTGAACTCATATCTATGCCTATGGCGCTCTGAGATATTCTCTTCCCTGTAGACTTTCTCCATCAGTGTTCCCTTCTTGATCCTGCATGGATAAGCCCCCAGCCTCATCGTGCCGCCTTTTGGTATTATTCCCTTTTGGTCAGGCATGAGGGCAATCACAGGGTGGGTTGTGTCAGGATTGAACTCAGCAGAATTCGCATCATCCCAGCCAAGGACAGAACGGGCAAATGCTATTACTGCAATCTGCATGCCAAGGCATATCCCAAGATATGGGATGTTGTGTGTACGTGCATATGTTGCAGCCTGGATCATTCCCTCTATTCCCCTTGAGCCGAAACCTCCGGGAACTAGGATTCCGTCAGCGTCCTTCACATCATCCTCAGTGAATTTCTCTGAGTCCACCCAGTTGATATCCACAGTGGCATGATGCATCCAGCCTGCATGCTTCAGCGCTTCGTTGACAGATAGGTAAGCATCATGGAGCTCTGTATACTTGCCAACCATTGCGATCTTCACATGTTTCCGGCAGTTCTGTGCTCTTGCAAGCATTTCTGTCCATTCCCGCATATCAGAAGGCTTGGCGTTGAGTCCCAGGCGTTCGATTACTATTGAGTCTATGCGTTCGTGCTGCAGCATAAGAGGAGCTTCGTACAGGATGTTTACAGTACTGTTCTCTATCACGCATTCCCTTTCAACATTGCAGAACAGAGCGATCTTTGCCTTCACGGATTCTTCGATAGGTTCATCTGAACGGCATACTATGATATCAGGGAAGATACCTGCATTCATAAGTTCCTTTACCGAGTGCTGTGTCGGTTTTGATTTGTGCTCTCCCGAGGATTTTATATAAGGGACAAGAGTGACATGGATGAACAGGCAATCCTCTTTCCTTTCATGGCTTATCTGCCGTATCGCTTCAAGAAAAGGCTGTGATTCTATATCTCCGATAGTTCCGCCGATTTCCGTTATCACGACATCTGCCCCTGTTTTTTCCCCAAGGGCATAGATGAAGCTTTTTATTTCATTTGTGACATGGGGGATTATCTGCACAGTTGAACCAAGGTATTCTCCGTTCCTTTCTTTCTGCAGGACATTCCAGAATGTACGGCCGGAGGTTAGGTTTGAGAACTTGTTGAGGTCCTCGTCTATGAATCTTTCATAGTGCCCTAGATCCAGATCGGTCTCGGCCCCGTCATCTGTTACGAATACCTCGCCGTGCTGAAGCGGGCTCATCGTTCCTGGATCAACGTTCATGTATGGATCAAGCTTCTGAGCGGCAACTTTTATGCCCCTGCTTTTGAGAAGACGGCCAAGACTTGCGGCTGTGATTCCTTTTCCAAGTCCTGAAACGACACCACCTGTTACGAAAATGTGCTTAGACATCACTCCTCCAAAACTATCGAATATGCGGCTTCGCGCAATGTTATCCTATTATCCATAGCCATCTTCTCTATATAGCGATGGCCTTCTTCTTCGCTCATGCCTTTCTTGAGGGAAAGCATGCATTTTGCCTTGCTTTCTATCCTCATCTCCTCGATGCGGCTTTCAAGCTTTCTTATCCTCTTCTCTGATACAGCAAGACGTTCTCTTATGGATAATCCAAGACGCAGGGCCTGGAAGAACAATGGCTTTATGATAGGTTTCTCAACGGTTATCGCATTGCTTCCTATCATGGATATGTTCTCGCTTCTTGCGAGGATTATGCATACAGCTCCTGACTCTTCTTCGATCATGTTGGCAAGTTCTGCTCCTGATTCATCAGAAAGAGGGTAGTTTATCACGACCTCATCCCATTCCTCATCCAGGATCTTTCTCCTTGCATCTGATCCAGATAGGCATGGATAAGCCTCGAAGCCAGCCTCTTTGATAAGTGAAATCAGTCCAGAGAGGCTTTTTTCCGAGGAGGAAACAGCAAGTACCCTCATTTACGTCACCAGGAATTCCATATCACGGGCAGCGACTTTCGGATACCCTGATGCAGATGCTGCCTCCCAGTCCGCTTTCTTTGCGGAGATGAAGCATGAGGCAAGATGTTCGGGCAGCAATGAATGGACAAAGCTGGATCCTTCTGCCTCTTCGATTGCTTCGCTTAGGTTCTCAGGCAGCTCTTCACCTTCCTTTATCTCTGAAAGCTTCATGTTTTTCTCCAGCCCTTCCTCTGCAGCAGCTGAAAGCAGAAGCAACGCCAGATATGGGTTTGAAGAAGGATCTGCTGAACGTATTTCTATGCGTTTGGCATTCTCTGCCTGTACCTCCGGCATCCTTAAAAGAAGACCTCTGTTCCCTGTTCCCCAGCTTATTGAGCTTGGAGCTTCAAACATACCAAGTCTGTCATATGAGTTTGCGACAGGGTTCAGGAATAGCGTTATTTCCTTGATCCTTGAAAGTATTCCAGCGGCCATTGCTTCCTTCATTGAATCGAAAGAAGCGTTTTCAGTCCTGCATGAAAGACTGATGTGAAGACCTGAACCAGAGGCATCAAAAAGAGGCTTTGGCAGGAATGATGCATAGAGCCCAGCTCTGTTTGCAAGCATTTTTGTCGTTGACTTGAAAGTGATGAGATCATCTGCTGCCCTCATCAAAGGCTCTGGCCTGAATGTTATCTCATTCTGCCCTGGTCCTTTCTCATGATGGCTTGTATCGATATATATGCCCATCTCTTCGAGCATCAGCGATATTTCCCGCCTTATATTCTCACCTTTATCCATAGGGGCCACATCAAGATATCCTGCAGTGTCCATCGGATTGAATGTAGGGAAGCCATTCTCATCGTTGCGGAAGAGGTAGAACTCACACTCTGTGCCAGCGATCATCTTTATTGACTTGTCTTTCAGAGCCTTGTCCTTTTGCTTGAGAAGATATCTTGCATCGCCTTCAAAAGGAGTGAGGTCAGGATGCTTTATGCTGCAGTAAAGCCTGATTACGCTTCCATGGTCTACAGGACGCCAAGGAAGAGGCATGAGTGTTTCTGGCTCGGGAAAGAGGAGCAGGTCGGAGTCTTCGATATTCAGGAATCCTCTTATTGCTGATGCATCGAACTTAACACCCTCATCAAAGGCTCTTTCAAGAGTCGATGCTGATATCGAGACATTCTTGAGCTGCCCGAAGATATCACAGAATGCAAGCCGTACAAATCGTACACTGTTTTCCTTGATGTAGCTGAGTACATCACTCTTTCCGTATAGCATGATCCCTCCATAAAAAGAGAAAAAGGCGCCATAACACCTGACGCCTTTGTCTATTTAAGGATAATTATTACCATTGCTCTTTTCAAGATTAAAGCATTCCTTATCTGAGAGTTTCTGTAAATCTTATTCTTCCATAGAGCTGGTCCGGCAGGTTGATGACAGCCAGGATCCTGCTATATTCGGCAAAACTGTGAGACAGGCAATGCCGTAACCAACCAAGGGGGCAAAAGCTGAAAAAGCCGATTCATCCTGCACTGAGGCACATAACTATGATATCAGCAGAAGAGGTGATTTCCAGTTGACAGAGGTCCCATCATATGAACTTCTTGGAAAGATTTTCATTTCTGTACTGTTGACTATATTCCTTTTCTTTGATAATCCTATGAACACAACAAGGGTGTTGTAGCTATATGCTATAGCACCCTTTTTATTTTCCAGGAGGAAATATGGAGACTGTGTCAGATTATTTTGGCTCAATGGTGTTTAACGATGAGGTGATGAAGGAGAGGCTTCCTAAAGATGTGTATAAGACCCTCAGGCGTACTGTTGATGAAGGGAAGGACCTGGATATCAACGTGGCTAACAGCGTTGCCAATGCTATGAAGAACTGGGCGCTCGAGAAGGGGTGCACACATTATACCCATTGGTTCCAGCCAATGACTGGGATAACTGCTGAGAAACATGAGGCTTTTATATCTCCAGCTCCAGGTGGAAAGGTGCTGCTGGAATTCTCTGGAAAGGAACTTATCAAGGGTGAGCCTGACGCATCATCATTCCCTTCGGGGGGGCTTCGTGCAACATTTGAAGCACGTGGATATACTGCATGGGATCCTACAAGCTATGCATTCATCAAGGATGGTACGCTCTGCATCCCTACAGCTTTCTGCTCATATTCCGGTGAAGTGCTGGATAAGAAGACTCCGCTTCTCAGAAGCATGGAGGCTATATCAGATGAAGCTGTGAAGATCCTTCATCTTTTCGGAATAACAGATGTAAAGAGGGTAAATACGACTGTTGGACCAGAGCAGGAGTATTTCCTCATCGACAAGAAGGACTTTGCGAAGAGAAAGGACCTCATCTATACAGGACGCACTCTTCTTGGTGCGCGTGCACCTAAAGGACAGGAAATGGAGGACCATTATTTCGGAGCTTTGAAGACAAGGGTATCTGAATATATGCAGGACCTTGATAAGGAGCTTTGGAAGCTTGGCGTATATGCAAAGACATCCCACAACGAGGTCGCACCATCACAGCACGAGCTTGCTCCAGTATTCACCACAGCCAATATCGCAGTGGATAACAACCAGCTTACAATGGAGATAATGAAGAAGGTCGCAGAACGTCATGGCTTCGTATGCCTCCTGCATGAAAAACCGTTTGCAGGCGTAAACGGCTCAGGAAAGCACAATAACTGGGCTATTTCCACAGATACCGGCAAGAACCTTCTCGATCCAGGTGATAATCCGAAAGACAATGCTGTATTCCTCCTTTTCATAAGCGCGGTCATAAAAGCTGTTGATGAGTATCAGGATCTGATAAGGATGAGTGCGGCATCAGCTGGAAATGACCACAGGCTTGGTGCTAACGAGGCGCCTCCTGCTATTGTTTCCATGTTCCTTGGAGATGAGCTGACAGAGATTCTTGAATCAATAGCTTCCGGCAAGGCTACAAGCGGAAAGAGCAAGGAGCAGATGAAGCTTGGCGTTCATGTACTTCCTGTATTCCCGAAGGATACGACTGATAGGAACAGGACAAGCCCATTTGCCTTCACCGGCAATAAGTTTGAGTTCAGGATGCTTGGATCTTCATTCTCAGTTGCTGGACCGAATACAGTTCTCAACACAGCTGTTGCAAAGGAGCTTAAGGAGTTCTATTCCGAACTATCCGGTGCAAAGGATCTGGACGCAGCCGTAACGGAAATCGTAAGAAAGACATATAACGAGCATAAGAGAATCATATTCAATGGCAACAACTATTCAGATGAGTGGGTTGCGGAAGCTGAGAAGAGGGGACTGATGAACCTCAGATGCTCTCCGGATGCTTATGATACTCTGATCTCTCCTAAGAACATCTCTGTATTCGAGGAGTTCGGAATCTATTCTTCGGTTGAGCTTCATTCCCGTTACGAGATTCTCAATGAAGAGTATTCGAAGACGATACATATCGAGGCTTTGACACTTATAGATATGATAAACCGTCAGGTCCTTCCTGCCGTGTTTGGATATGCAAATGAAATTGCAGCTGGCATAGCTACCAAGAAGCAGGTTCTTCCCGAGATGTCATTTGATGCAGAGACAGACAGGCTTGCAAAGATTGAATCTTTTGCCTCTGAGCTTCACAGAGCAACCGAAGAGCTTGATAAGGCAGTTGTCCTTTCAGGTGAAAGGGAAGGATCGGCCCTTGCTCATTACTCACACAATGAGATAATTCCTGCAATGGAAGAGGTCAGGAAATATGCTGATGAGCTTGAGCTGATCGTAGGACAGAAGAACTGGCCGTATCCAACATATGGTGAGATGCTTTTCTATATAGATTAATTACCTCCAGAAGTTTCTTTTCCTGGGACTGCCTGAAAGGGTGGTCCCTTTTCTTATGTATGATGGGCATATCGCGTATCTATGAACTAAAAGACCGCTGCGGGAGTTGCAGTGCTTACCGCTAGCTGAACACCAAGGGTGTCCATCGTGAGGTGGAATCTGAAGGAAGGTGCAGGCAAAGCCACGGGCTTATATCGAGAGAGGCATCTCTGGATGGATGAGGGTGCATTACAGGCCGAAATCCAACACTGCACGGAATCCAAGGATGCAAATGGCACAGGTTATATGAGATACGGGACTTACCCAGTGAGGTCTCACCGGTGCCGAGGCTGCAACATAGCCTAAGACAGTATAGCAACAGCGAACGGTGAGAAGTCAGCAGCGGCAATAGTGCTTCCGGGAGATGGTACGGAGGGAAGGGCCGAAACAGAGTCGGGCCGAGTACCAAAAGGAGTACCGATGCAGGATAGCAGGAATCAATATATTGTGAATTCGTCACCAAAACTTAACTGATATGATGTGACCTCTTGTTAAGCTGTCTTGCAACCGCACCACCAATATCAGTATGTGGCAGTTTCATTGCAATGCTTTTTAACATGTCAGCTATCAATAGCTTTTTCATCAAGGAGGAACTCCTCTATTCCGATATAAAATATCCCCTGCTCATCATACCAAGGGATAATCCCATCTTTGACAACTACAATCTTCTTGAAGGAGTCCTCCACTCTGTTCAGGGAATTAGTCTCCTGAATTCTTTTTCTCTCATCATCTACGGAGAGGGCAGATTGGATGTAGTAACGTTTGCTCCCCTTGTTCGCAACGAAGTCTATCTCCAGCTGAGTGCGGATCTTCTTTCCATTTCCATCTTTTGAATTGTATTCGACCACACCTACATCGACATCAAAACCTCTTGCTATAAGCTCATTGTAGATGATGTTCTCCATTATGTGATTCTCTTCCTGCTGTCTGAAATTCAGCCTTGCATTTCTTAGTCCAACATCGGAAAAGTAGTATTTAAGAGGTGTCTCTATATATTTCTTCCCCTTGATATCATAACGGCAAGCCTTTGACAGAATGAAAGCATCAATGAAACAGTCAAGATATCTATTGATCGTATTTGCATTGATCTGCACATGCTTAACACTCTGGAAAGTATTCGAGAGCTTTGTCGGATTTGTAAGCGAACCAACGGAGGATGATATGATATTCAAGAGATCCTCAAGGATTGATTTGTCATTCAGTATACGATTACGCTCCAGAACATCCTTGATATATACGTTCTCAAAAAGATCTTTGAGGTATTTGCTCTTATCCTCATGGTTCTTTAAATATAGCACATAAGGCATCCCTCCATATGTAAGATACTCTCTCCATGCATATCTTTTTTCTCCATCAAAAGCATCATGGAATTCCTTGTATGAGAGGGGAAGTACGTGTATCTCATCGCCACGCCCTCTGAATTCAGTCAATATGTCGGAAGAGAGCATGTGCGAATTGCTTCCAGTGACGTAGAGGTCGACATTCTTCAGCTTCATCAGGCCGAGGATTGCATCGATAAAGCCTATCCTGGCACCCCTTTCATCAAGATATGGATTCTTTATGTCCTTGACGAACTGGATCTCATCAAGAAAGACATAGAATCTCCCACTCTTATCAGATACTTTAGTTCGTATATATGCATCAAGCTCAAGCGGATTGCGGTATCTTGCGTTTGCAGCCTCATCCAATGCAAGCTCGATAATGTTCTCATCTGCAATTCCGATTGAGTTCAGATATGAATGATACAGATTGAAAAGCAGGAAAGACTTGCCACACCTTCTTATGCCAGTGATTACTTTGACCATTCCATTATCTTTCTTTGAAATGAGCTTATCTAGATAATGCCTGCGTTCAATAATCATTTTGCAACTCCTCTGCAAACAATGCATTTTTTTTGTGCCAATCCGCATTTTCAGTTCAAGTAAATTATAGCATATCATTCTAGAATGGCAATATTGCCAAAATATTTTATCACCTATCCGCATTTTTAATTCGACTTACTTGTTTGATGCACCAAGGATGCTGTAAGCCGTAAGATGAAGGAGTCATGGAGTACTGGCCATGCACTGGTAATTGGGAACTTGAGAGTGCAAAATTTGAATGTCATTCTGAGGCTCATTGCATAAATTGAAGCATGTGATGCTGTTGTGCACAGTATGAAATCCAATTGCTCATTAACGAAAGCTGTTCCCCTATGGAAATGCCTTTTTGGGCATATCTTTCTGGATTGTAATGTCTCATAGGTAAGATTTATTGTGCTAAAAGTCTAAAGACGGGATAATAAATTTGGTTATACTCACCCTAAGCAACTTGAGAATATCCTGTAAAACTTCTCTGTTAGGTAATATTATAAGAGCATGGTAGAAATTCATGCTGGAAACATAAAACTCATTGCTGATCCTGACGATGGTATGACAGTTACCTCACTTCTTTATAAAGGAATGGAGACAATAGAAGCTGATGAAGAGAGGAAGAGAGCTGGTTCAACTTACGGTATTCCTATTCTTTTCCCTACGCCTAACAGGGTGAGTGGAGACGCATATACGTTCAACGGGAAGACCGTGCAGGGCGTTATGCATGGCAATCTCAGGCATTCAGTGTTCACGATTGCAGATAAGGAACCAGGAAAGGTGAAGGCGGTCCTTCCGTTCGATGCATTAGGGGAGTGCTTCCCATATGAAGGAGAGTTCGCACTGATTCTCTCTATCGCTGATGATTCTGTCATATGGGATATCTCTGTTGCAAACAAAGGAAATGAGATGCTCTCGTTTGGCCTTGCGCTTCATCCATTCTTCTGCAAGAGAGAGGGAATGGTTTTCTCATCAACCATTGAGTATGAGATGGAAGCTGGCAGCGATAAGATCCCGACTGGCAGATGGTGGAGAACGGATTTTGGCATGGAGAAAAAGGCTGATGGCATCGATACTGATACAGTCTTCTTTTCTGATAGCTCAATAAGAAGCGTGCTTTCATCGCCCGATTATTCAATCACGATTGCAGGAAGCCCTGATTTCAACCATGCAGTGGTCTTCACCTCACCAGAGCGTTCTTTTATATGCGTTGAGCCTCAGACCTGTTCGACTGATGCCCATAATATGTACAGCAAAGGCTTTGTGAAGGAGTCAGGCCTTATAATTGTCCCGCCTCATTCATCCCATGATCTTTGGGTGAAGATGGCATTTGGATCATAAACTTTATCGTGTTCTCGAAATATGGATATGATGTGATCGATACAGAGACAGAGCCAAAGTGGAGCTTCAGGCGTTCATATACGTTCTTAAGCCCCACATGCGGTGTCCTGCTTCCGTTCTCTATAGCTTTCATGACTTTATCCGAATCTATGCCGCTGCCGTTATCTGATATGCTGATCGAGAAGAGCTTGTCCTTTTTCTCGATAACTATGCTTATTTCGGGTTCTGCTATGCCGTTTTCCGGTGAAATATCCCCAAAGCCATGCTTGATTGAGTTCTCGACAAGGGGCTGGAGGATGGATTTTGGAACGGAAAAGCTTTCAAGGTCCTTGTCCATTGATATCCGGAGCTTTATCTTTCTTTTCAGCCTTTTGTTCATTATCCTCACATAGGCCTCAACGTTCATTATCTCATTTGACAGCAGTATTGCTGATTCCCCATGGTTGAGCATTGTACGCAGGAACTGTGCAAGATCGGTTATCATCAGGGAGGCTTCCTCTCTTTTACCGGATGCTATCTCCATGTTTATCGTTTCAAGGGTGTTGTAGAGGAAATGAGGATTTATCTGCTCTGTCAGCATTGCAGCCAGATATGTGTATTTCTGCCTTTCCTCTTCCTTTATCCTCTCTGTCTGCCTCCATATGGTTGCATACATATCATTGAGCTCCTCGATAAGCTTTCCTGTCTCATCCTGGAACTTCGGTTTTGTCCCGTAGTCGTAGGCGCCGCTCTTCATGCTGTCGATCATGTGCATTATCATCGAGAGTGGGTTCGTCAGGAACACGGATATCCGCCGTATTGAAAGTATGCCGATCGCACTGATTGCCAACAGGCAGATTATCGAAATGATGAGTATCGGAAGAAGCTGCGGCATGAATGATGGTATGCGGATATCCATAGTGACGGATAGGTTGGGAACTACAGTCTCCGTGCTCAGTGATATCGCGGATTCATCAGACTTGTCCCGGAAAATCGGCACGGACAGGAAACGCAGGCCATTGCTGCTTTGGAAGAACGCGCTTTTTGTATTGCTTATGATGCTTTGTATCCTGCTGCTGTTGAGAAGATATATTATGATGAAATCAGGATTGCCGTCATTGTCTATGCTCAGATATCTTTCAGAACCTAATCTCTCTATAGGGATGATCACGGGAATGACAGTTCCGCCATGCTTGAAAGGTGAGGAGGTTTCCGGCAGCAATGCCATTCCATTGACAGACTTGAGTGTGTCATAATCAAAAAGCACGGACGCAGGATCGGCAGGTATGCTGTCATAGCTTCTGATAACGCTGCCATCATTGAATAGTATGTATATATCGGAGATTGACTGTGCACTGCTTTTTGCTTTCTCTATATAAGGTTGCATATCAATAAGAAGGGATATGTAGGAGTTATCCTCCTTTGCGATATTATTTGAGAATGATCTATCCGTGACTGTCCTGAGGATGCTGTCATAGATCATGCTCCATTCCTGGTTGAATGCCTCCGCGGAAACCTCAAGCCATTCAGCTGAGCTCATGAGCGCTTCCTGTCTGTATAGATATGAGAACATGAAAAGCTCAGCTATGCAGATTACGGAACATAGAAGGATGAGCAGGACAATCATCACGATTGAGATCTTGTCCTTCAGCTTCAGGTTTGAATAGCGCTGCCTTATTTTGCGGAATGCTTTTTCCATTGCGATGGCGATACTCCGTTCATTCTCTTGAATATCCTGTGGAAGCTCCTGTAGTCAGAGTAGCCAAGCGATTCGGATATCTCATCTATACGTTTTCCGCTTCCAAGCATATTCTTTGCCTCCTCATTCCGTATCCTGTTTACATAAGAACGGAACGTCTCTCCTGTTGTCCTGCTGAAATAAGCACTGAGATAGGGCTGGCTTATTCCAAGCATGGATGCAAGCTCATCTTCTGAGATCTTTCCTTTTATATTCTCATCGACATATTTCCTGCACTCCTTGATTATCCTGTCGCTGCTGAGCCTTGCTTCCGGGATGATCGATTGGCTTATAGCGATGAAATACTCCGAGATCCTTTCCTTGATCTCTTCGAACATGAGCATAGGTTCTGCGATGCTTGGCCGTATCCTGTCGAATGCCTCCTGCTTGATATCCTCATCTTCAGCAAGCCCTCGCTCGACTCCGTTCATCAGGAACAGGAGCATTCCCTTTACGTAGCTTGGCGGGGGTGTTTCAGCAAATAGCATCGAATTGAAGAAATCATCCATATAGGATGTGATTGCCTCCGCATCTGATGCTTTTATGGCCTCCTTCAGCTTTCCGATGTCTATGTTTGATGTTGACAGCGCAGGACGGTCCTTGCTTATATCGCACTGCGTGAATATCTTCTTATCCCCTCCGTATGCCTGATACGAAAGCGCCGCTATGGCTTCCATGTATGATTGGCTTATGCTTATAAGGTGAGGCTGTGTTGAGCCTACACCCGCAACGAAATCCTTCAGTCCGTCCTTTGATAGAAGCTCTATAAGCTGCCGGGCGAAATGGATGACAACACGCTCGCTCCCATTCATTATGATTATCGTACGTGTCTTATCATCTATTGCCTCGATTCTTTCCTTGCCCATATATAAGGCTGCTGATGGAGAATCACATACATGCCTGCCGCTTCTCGATGCAATTGCGATCACCGCCGCTTCGCTGTCTTCAAGGGCCGCACTGAAGCTTTCCAGGCCTTCTTCTATTTCGGCATCGCTTCGCAGGTCTCCGTTTACCATGTGCTGAAGGAACAGCATCCTGGCATTCCTCTTGAGTATCTCTATGTCAGTTGAGGCCGTATTTGAGGCGGCTATCCTGCTTTTTGCTTTCAATACAGCTTTTTCAAGCTCATCTTTATCTACAGGTTTGAGAATATAGTTCGATGCGCCAAGCGCAATGGCTTTCTGCGCATATTTGAACTCGTTATATCCTGATATAAGTATGAATTGGGCCTCAATGCCTTCATCTGCTGCCCTTTCTATCAGATCCAGTCCGGACATTCCGTTCATGACGATATCAGAGAGCACTATATCGGGGTGAAGGGATCTGATTATAGGAAGGGCCTCTTCTCCTGAAGATGCCGTCCCGATTATCGTAAGCCCCATCCCGTCCCAATCCAGGATATGCCTGAAGCCTTCCCTTATATCTGGTTCATCATCAACAATGAGTACTTTTCCTTTATCCATTACCATAAGTATAGCTTACGGATCTTCTGCATTGTTGCTCTTTGGATTTCAATTGACAATAAAAAAAGTTACATAGTTTGCAAGAACTGTCATGGTAAGTAACTGATAGCATCTTATCCTGACTTATACAGAAAGGAGGTATCCATGAAAAAAATACTCTCTGTCATGATGATTATGCTTGTACTTGCAGGCTCTGTCTTCGCAGGTGGTGCAAGCGATAAATCTTCTTCGGCTCAGTCTAACGGTAAGACTGTTGTTAATATCTGGACAAATGATAGGCATGATGCTGAATACTTCAATGAGAAGATTGCAGAATTCAATGCGTCCAATCCTGATATCGAGATAAAGATCACGACAATTGTCGAGGATTATCCGAACATGCTCGTAATGGGCTATACAAGCGGAAATGCTCCAGACCTCTTCTATATGAACGCAAGGGGAACTGGCTTTGATATCAAGACATTTGTTGATGGCGGAATGCTTGTCCCATATCCAGATGAGGTCCTTGATGATCCTGAGTTCGCGAAGGTAACAGATGCAAGGAATCATGTTATTGAAGGTATCAATGCAGTCGATGGCGTCCCTTATGGTGTATACAACGTGCTCAGAAGCGGTACAAGGATGATCTATAATATGGATCTTCTCAAACAGGCAGGCATTACAGAGCTTCCAAAGACCCTTCAGGAACTTGTTGATGCAGCAGCTGCTGTAACAGCTGTCGGAAATGGGAATTTCTATGGAATCGCTACATGCAGTTCTGCACAGTTCGAGAGATGGCTTGAGGGAATCTGCAATAAGAGCGGTATCTATCATTACGACTACAAGAACGGCAGATTCGACTTCTCAGGCTACGCAGAGCCTATAAAGCTTGCGCAGAAGTTCTTTACTGATGGATCTATGTTCCCTGGATCGAACACACAGGGTGTTGATGCTATGAGAGCTCAGTTCGCCAATGGCACATTCGCAATCTGGGGCAATGCAAGCCAGGAGGCAGGAGTATTCACAGATCAGTTCCCGATCACATCTTTTGAGTGGGCAGTCAGTGAGCTTCCTTCCATGGATGGCAATACATACGGTGCTGTAGAGGCTCGTCCTCAGAAGGGACTGTTCATGTTCTCATCATGCAAGAATCAGGATGCAGCATGGGAAGTAGTCAAGTATCTCAACAGCGAGGATTTCGTAAAGGGATATATCGAACATGGCTACGCACTTCCTCTTACAGAGTACATGGCATCTGTTGTTGATATGAGCAAGATCGGCCGTCTGGCTGACTTCTATCTTGTACCATATGAGGCTATGTATCCAGCAGCACCTGCTGTAACTGTTGCAGGCGATCCGTATGCAGTGGCTCTTTGGAACGTGGTTGTGAGCGGCGGTGATGTTGATAAGGTCATTGCTGATCTCAACAAGTCCTATAATGAGGCTTTGGACCGCGATGTGCAGATCGGCAAGGTGAAGAGGCTGGTAATTGCAGACTTCGATCCTCTTAACCCAACTGCTGGAACGATCGAGTATCTTGATAAATAAAAGTTCTTACTACATTAAGGCCCTGTTCTGTCAGGCAGGGCCTTATTTCCTTTTTTGAGGAGGCAATATGAGAAACAGCGCACGGACTATCCGACGTAAAGGAGATGGCGGAATCGCGGCAACGCTGATGATGAGCCCTGCGGTTCTTATGCTTATAATCACATCAATCTATCCTTTTTTCTGGCTTTTCCGGTATGTCCTTTATGACTACAACGGATTTGTCGCTTACTTTACTGGACTGGACAACATAAAGCGCATGCTTACAGATAGGATATTCTGGGCAAGCGTTGGCCATACGTTTGAGTATGCTGTCCTGAAGCTTATAATAACGCTTCCGCTTTCGCTTCTGATTGCTGTCGTGATAAGCCACAACATTCCAGGAAGTTCCGTTTTCAGGGGGATATTCTTCCTCCCGACTGTCATAAGCGCATCTGTATATAGCCTTATATTCACATTCATCTATGCTGTCTTCCGCGGCCCGCTCAATACGATGCTGCAGACAATCGGATTGATATCGTCCCCGATCGACTGGCTTGGCGACCCGAACTGGGTGATGATCTCGATTGTCATTGTTGCTGTCTGGGGTGGCCTTGGAAACTATATGGTCTATTTCCTCTCAGGACTGTCCAGCATATCATCAGAAGTGTATGAGAGTGCGATGATAGATGGTGCCAATGCCCGTCAGACGTTCTTCCGCATAACGCTTCCGATGCTTTCTCCTATGCTTAAGGTGATACTTCTCCTGGCTATCACGACATCCTTCAAGGATTATCAGTCAATACTGGTCCTGACAAATGGCGGTCCGAACAACAGAAGCCATGTTATGTTCTCTTACATCTATAACCTGATCTTCTCATCTACGACGACACCGCAGATAGGTTATGCGACTGTGCTCAGCATCGTTGCAGCTCTTATCATCGGTGCGGTGACAGCACTGTATATGGTGCTTGCCAGAAAGCTTGATGATGTGGTGTAAGGAGGGAAATATGGAAAAGGCACATGCAATAAAATCCAGAAAGCAGATAATCGAGATGTGGATAGGAATTGCCTTCCTTGCATTCTTTGCGGCTGTCATGCTCTATCCCGTTGTTTATATAACGCTTGGCTCCTTCAAGGAAAACCAGGAGCTGCTGCTTGGCGGAGCAAGTCTGCTTCCTCGGAAATTCGTATTCTCAAACTATACACAGGCATGGGAGACTGCAAATTTCTCCGTATATACGATCAACAGTATATTCCTTGGTATTGGCACTATGGTCCTTTCTGTCATTTCCTGTACAATGGCGGGGTATGTGTTCGCCAGGAAGAATTTCAGGTTCAAGGAGCTTCTGTACAGCACGTTTGTCGCTTTCATGTTCGTGAATGTTGGTTCTGTAACGCTCCGTCCGCTGTTTGAGCTTGCGATAAAGATACATATGAACACAAGCCTGTGGTTCGTTGTGTTTGTCATAGCAGGTACCAGCCAGGCTACCTGGATATTCCTCTGCCGTGGATACGTAAACAGCATACCGAAGGAGCTGGATGAAGCTGCCAAGATAGATGGCTGCACATTCTTCCAGACGTTCTATAAGATACTTTTCCCTCTCCTGAAGCCTATAACCGCAACAGTTGCGCTTCTGTCATTCAGGGCAGGATGGAATGAATACATACTTCCTTTGGTATTCACCATGACGAATGATTCCCTGCGTCCTTTGACTGTAGGCGTCAATATGCTCAAGAACAACGGCGATGGAGCTGCTGCCTGGAACATCATGTTTGCAGGTGCGACTCTGGCAATTGTGCCGATGATCGTAATCTACTGCATATTCAGCAGATACTTCATGCAGGGAATGACAGCGGGTGCTGTAAAGGGTTGATATGTCAAAATTCATTGATCGTTTCATGGTCACAGATGTTACGGAGCGTCCTTACGTCGATGATAGCAATGATAAGGACCAGCTTAGGTATGAGAACTACCTCAGAAGCAGGATCGCTGTAAGGAATATAGAGTATCCTGGTCCATTTTCCGATGATGGATCATGGCACTTCTATTATTCACATGGTGATTATTTTGTTGATTTCAGCACATTCTACTCAACGCTTTCGTACATTGCGTTCGATGCAGTCTCGCAGCTTGAAGCCGAAGAGGATTGTGTCCGCCATATGACGCTTTGGACATATGGTGCCGTCGATGTATGGGTGAACGGAGAGAAATGGGCAGAAGTAGCTGTCCCAGTCTGTGAACCCGTAACAAAACGTGAGTTTTCTGCAAAGCTGAAGAAAGGCGCGAACGAAATCTATGTGCGTCTGCAGAATCTTGGCGTAAGGGATACTAGAAACCTTTTCGCAATTGAAGTAATGGAAGATGAGGGAGTTTCATTCACCATCCCTCAATCCGCTGAAAAGGATGAACTGCTTTCTGCTGCAGCATTCCTCGATGGGACGACAATGCAGGATGGATGCATCATGTTCCCTTGCAGGCGCAGCGGCGTAAGCATTGGATGCGATAGCGGCAGCCCTGATATCGCAAAGGTCATTTCAAAGACCGTGTGGGTGGATGCCTCTGATGTCATTTCATGGAAGATGCATGATGATTGCTATATCTACCATATAAAGCTTTCAGTCGGGAATGAAACGCTGAGAAGGACGATTGAGAATATAGCATCCGTCAAACCTGTGTATTCCGGAGCATCCTCATGGGAGGATAATTTCCGCAGGAAGCTTGCGGCTATTGCCTCTGTTGAAGGTTTGAGCCGTGGCGGCAAGTTCGGTTTCTATATACAGAACATACTTGCACGCAAGGCCTTGGGGATAGAGAATCCTAACGACAGGGCATATTTCATGACGACCCTTGATCAGATCGAGAGCCGCTTTGACTGTTCTGATTTCCTTGTTTCCGGTGTCATAAGATACCTGAAGAACTACAGTGTTGATCCAGAGCTTAAAGCACGTATCGACGAGGTTCTGCTTGGCTATAGATACTGGATGACGATGGAAGGTTCTGATGCCATGTGCTTCTGGAGCGAGAACCATTCGCTTCTGTTCTATTCGTCGGCAATGCTTGTCGGTGCGATGTATCCTGATTCATATTTTACAAGAGCGAAGATGACAGGACGCGAACTTGAGGCTTTTGGCAGGACTCTTGTTTCACAGTGGTTCGATGATTTTGAGGAGTATGGCTTCGAAGAATTCCTGAGCACTGTATACATGAATGTCACGTTTGCATGTCTGCTGAATATCATAGACTATGCTGACAAGGATATTTCAGAAAGAGCAAGAAAGGCTGCAGATCTGATGCTCGAGGAGCTGAGCCTGCATACATTCCGTGGCGCAATAGTGGCTCCAATGGGCAGGGTATACCGTTCTGTGATATATCCGACAATGCAAGGTGCGGCATCTCTCATGAACCTTGTGAACCCAGATGTGCCTACTTCATTTGGAGAAGGGTGGCTCTCATACTATGCGACATCTTCATATGCTATTCCTGATAGGCTCGTATCGCTTATGAACGATGCTGTTGACTCTGTGTATTCAACAGGAAATGCGTTGATTTCAATCCGTAAAAGCAATGATTATATATTGACTTCTGTTCAATCTCCTAGGCTTGATGGCAAGGGACGTTGGACTAATGTCATGCTTTCCGGGAAGAGAGCCAGCGAGGAAAGCCACGAATATACAAAGTCCTTCAATGAGAGATTCCATGGAACAACATATTTTGAACCTGGGGTATATGGCTATCAGCAGCATATGTGGTCAGCTGCACTATCTGCGGAGGCGCTTGTCTTCGTGAACCATCCAGGTGCTTTCTCTGATTCCAGCTCCTCACGCCCTGGATACTGGTATGGGAATGGTGTGATGCCAGCTATCAGGCAGGATGGAAGGATGCTCGGTGCTGTATATTCGATCCCGCTTACGCATCCTGTGCCGTTTACCCATATCTTCCTTCCTGAGTGTAAATTCGATGAGATCCGCAAAGATGGCAGCTGGATTTTCCTCAGAAAAGGAAATGGATTCCTCGCTCTGTGGATAAGCGGAGATGCTGTGCCGTACAATGACCAGCTCTTTGATTCCGAGCTTCGCGTATATGACAGAGAAGCTGCTTACTTTGTGTTTGCAGGCTCTGTCGCGGAGGATTCTTCATTCCCGGCATTCATTGATAAGGCAAAGTCCCTTTCTCCGGTATTCGACAGGAAGGAACGGACCCTTGCTGTATCAGGTCGGATATTCACATCGTTTGCAGATTCATCTGACCGTACGCAGTATGTGGAAGGCATAAAGCCGCTTACGCTTTCTGAGGTTTTCTCTTCATCCCTTGCAGCAAAGCCTGAGGAGAGGAACTGGATTGAAAACCATCAGCTTCTGCTTGGTGATGTACATAACCACTCAGGTATAAGCTACGGGCATGGTACGCTTGAAAGGGCAATAGCATTTGCAGGCGGGCAGCTTGATTTCTTCTCTGTCACAGGGCACTTCGCCTGGCCTGATATGGATAAGGAAGGCATGAGGATACCTGATGAGGTGAAGGCTTATCATAGGGAGGGATTTGCGAAGCTCAGAAGAGTCTGGCCTGAGTATCTTAAGGCAATGGCCGCATCCGAATCCCTTGGTCTTGTCCCGTTTGCAAGCTATGAGTACCACAGCTTCGATTACGGTGATTATACAGTAGTCGCCAAAGCGATTGATGAGAAACTCCCTGCAGATCCAGAAGGGGAAGATAATAGGCTTTCCGAGCTTGTAGCTTCAAATGATCCTGGGAAAAGCGGGCTTTTGCCGATTCCTCACCACATCGGATACAAAGAGGGTTATAGGGGGATCTCCTGGAAGAGATTCAATCAGAATGCAAGCCCATTGGTTGAGATTGTATCGATGCACGGAGCTGCCGAGAGCGAGAATGCATTCCCTGCCTATCTCCATACGATGGGACCACGCTCTGGAGAGAATACAATGCAAGGAGGCCTTGCGGAAGGTCTTGTGTTCGGTGTTGTCGGGAATACCGATCATCATAGCTCATCTCCAGGAAGCTATGGCTCGGGCCGAACTGGGCTTTGGGCAGTAGGAAAGGATAGGGAGAGCATCTGGAAGGCGCTTCTGGAAAAGCATACCGTAGCTTTGACCGGAGACAGGATCGAGACTGCGTTCTTCCTGAATGGAAAGACATTCGGAAGCATCGTTGAGGTATCAGATAGCGTGGATGTTGATCTGTATCTTCTTGCAAGGTCCAGGCTTTCACGTGTAGAGATCATCCAGGATGGAGAGGTCGTGCTGAGCGAAAGCAGCTTCAGGCCGAATCATGGGGATATCAAGCTGTATGACTTTGCAGTAGGCTGGGGCGGAAGAGGCAAGCTCTGCGAATGGACTGTGACACTCACTGTAAGCGGTGCTGACCTTAAGGATGTGCAGCCGAGGCTGAAAGGTGAGATGATCGTTGATCCTCTTGCCAAGTCAAAAGATGATGGATATGTCCCTAAAGTTGAAAGAAAGGCAAATTCGATTGTCCTGAAAGCCCGGACAGATGGAAATCCGACCCCGACGACTGATTGTACGCAGGGATTCTCTTTCTCTGTTGAGCGCAATTCTGAGTACAGCATAGCCATAGACGTGGTGTGTGAGTATGAAGGCAAGAAGGTTGAAAGGCATTATTCATATGATTCTGCAGCCTTATCCAAAGGCAGTGCTGCAGAGTACATAGACGGCTTTGTTTCACCTGCGCTGCTTCTTTCCAGGGAGATGGACAGTGCAGAGTGCTCTTATGAGCTTCATCGTTCATTTGATGTCAGGAAAGATGGCTATATGTACGTAAGGGCAACCGAGGAGAGAGGTGACGAGGTCTGGACGACGCCGATATGGGTAAGGAGGAAATGAGCGCAGGAGCATCAGCTCCTGTGGCTGTTCTGATATGTTGATGGCGAGACTCCGGTGATTTTCTTGAATACCTTCGAGAAATAGAACTGTGATTCAAAGCCAAGGCTTGTCGCAACCTCGTATATCATGGCATTTGGATCTGAGAGAAGCTGCTTTGCCTTCTTTATCTTTGCATTGTTGACATAGTCGACAAAGCTTATGGAGGCATAGCGGCTGAAGAGCGAGGACAGATAGCCTTGGCTATAGCCGAATATCGAAGCAACTGATGTCAGCGTGAGTTTTTCAGATACGTTCTCATCGATGTATGTCTGTATCCGCTGTACAGTCTGCATCCTGTAATCCTGCTTCTTCTCGTTGAATATCTGCCTGAATCCAGCTGCAAACTTCGTAAGCCATTGCGCTATCTCATCTGTATTGCATGCCTGATAAAGCGAACGGTATGAATATGGATTCCTGCTGTCGCGGAAGATTCTCATCAGGCTGCTTTCCGCTTCAGGCGCCAGGTTTATAGCCATATAAAGCATTGTGCTTGCTGCATCCATTGCAAGAACCCGGCTGATTGCCTTGCTCTTCATCTCTTCTACGGCTTTCATTATCTCACTCTCAAGAAGAACGCCATCAAGCTCTTCGAATGCTTTTGTAATAAGAGCTGTATCCAGGATAAGCTTCTCCTCTGATATATCATGCGCATGATCGTAGAATACGATGTGGCTTGACTTCTTGGTGTCCTCTCTTGCAACGAGCTTTGCCTTGGCAAATGACTCGGAAAGAAGGTTTATATTGTCCACAAGCGGGCCGCAATAGGCAAAAGCCTCAAGCGACAGGTAGTTCTTAAGGCTTTCGAAGCTTGCCTTGAATGCAGAGTGCAGATAGCTTCTATACCCTGATCTGCTTTCTTCCCTGAATGGTATTATCACAGCTATGTATGCTATATCGAGCTGGACGATATGGCAGGGGATATAGCGTTCAGCTGTCTCTTTTATCAGATGGCATGCGCTTGAGTAAAGGCTGATCATCTGATCCTTCCCAAGTTCGAGAAGCGATGGGATTGTCACATATGCAACGGAGAAGGAATCATCCTGGTTCATATTGAGGCCGATCTCATCAGGTGTGAATGCTGCCTGTTCAATCGAGAACAGCTTCCTCATCAGGAACTGTTCCTGCAGCATCTTCATTTCATTGAATGTACTGCCTTCGCTGCTGCCTTTTATTTCCTCTATCTTCTTCTTTGCCCTTCGGAGAGCAGCCTTCAGCTGTTCAGGTTCAAGCTCAAGCTTTACAAGATAGTCTATTGCATCAAGGCCGATAGCCTGCTTCACAAGCGAGAATTCCTCGAAGGAGGTGAGGAATATAAAAAGCGGAAGCTCTCGTTTTTCCTCTTTTATCCTCTCAAGGACTTCCATGCCGCTTGCAATCGGCATCTTTATATCTGTGATGACAAGATCCGGACTGAGTTTCTCTATATCCTCAAGGAGCGCTTTCCCGTTTCTGGCCTGCGCTATGATCTCAAAACCCTCTTGCTGCCAGTCTATCAGTTCCCTCAGCCCTATAAGGACCAAAGGCTCGTCATCTGCAATAAGGATGCGATAGCTCATTCTTTGCCGCCTTTCTCTATTCTTATCCTGCAGACTGTACCTGCACCGCTCCAGCTTTCAATTGAAAGGCTTGCCATTCCACCAAGGGAATAATCAAGTCTCTGCTTTACGTTCTCTATCCCTATATTCTTGAAGACTCCATCACCTTTCCTTGCCTCTGCCGTCTGAAATCCTGTGCCGTTGTCTGCTATCATTATGATAGCATGGTTTTCATAATCCCTTGCTGAAATAACCAAAGCTCCCGTTCCTTTTGGTTCTATGCCATGGAAGATCGCGTTCTCGACAAGCGGCTGCAGCGTGAACCGCGGAAGCTTTATTCCCTCGCAATCCTTGTCTATTGATTTAACGTAGCTTATCGTATTCCCGTATCTGTATTTCATGATGACCATATAGTCATCGATGAATGCCACCTCGTCAGAAAGGGTTGCCATGCTTTCATCTTTCTTCGATATATTCTTCATCACCCTCGCAAGAGCCGTGATCATCTCCTCAATGCCCTCTGCTCCCTGCAGCTTTGCCATCCATCTTATTGAATTGAACGTGTTGTATAGAAAGTGTGGGTTTATCTGATTCTGCAGCATCCTGTATTCAAGCTCAAGCTTTGTCTTTTCATCCTGCACTCTCTTGTCCATCAGGTCTGTCACTTCTCCGGAAAGCTTGTTTATCCCACGCCCTATGAGGCCGAACTCATCGTCTGTATTGATGGTTTCATCGATGCTGAAATCACTATGCTGGATTCTTTCGATCCTTGCAGATAGCTTTCTGATCGGGCGGTATATGGCTCTGTTGAGATACAGGTAGAGAATGATTGCAACAGCAGCGGAGAGCAGCGCAAGGGTTGCTGCCAGGAATGCAAGAGGTGATGGAGAGTAGGTGAAGATGGATGGAGTATTGAAGGCTTCTGTGATGGTGATCTCATCAGCGCGTATCTTTATGCAATACCTTCCGCCATCTTTATAGACAACGCTGTTGTTGATCTCAAGGAATGCTTCATGCTCTTCATCCATCGCAGCATCTATCCGCATTATGCTGTTGTCTCCTACACGGTACCCAACCCCTTCTGTGCTGAAATAAAGCTCTGAATTATCGATGCGCTGATAGGCATAGAGGTTTGAAAGCAGACGATCTATGCTTACTGCGGCATATATATAGCCGAGCGTAAGACCGTTGTTGTAGTTGATTATAGGGGAGAGGATGCTTATGACCAGAACATCTCCGTAAGAGAGCTCTGAGAAATATGGCGCTGAGAAATCCCTGTCTGAGATATCAAGATGCTGTGCTTCCCTTAGAAGATAATCCTGTCGCAGAGGCCGGCCCTCGCTTATTGAGTTCGAGCCTACCTGTATGAACTCTGAGAAGCTGCTGTCTGTCACTATGAAGCGGTCAATGACTGAGAACGATGGGTTTGACTGGATCATATCCGAAAACGATTCATAGTATGTACGGAGCGGCCTGTCTCCATATGTGAGTATGCCTTTCAGCTCGTTATCGATCGCGATTCTTGTCACGAGGGCCTTTATGTTGTCAAGGGATCTTTCCATATCGCTTGCGATCAGGCCTAGGGAGATTGAGAGATTCTGGCTTGTGTTCTCAAGCGCATAGCTGTTCGCAACAGTCCATATAGTGAATGAGTATGCGAAGAGAAATACAATGAGAAGCAGCAAGCTGATGATTATTATCCGTGCCCTGACTGAGTGTAATATCCCCATTCCTGTATTATTTGCCACAACGTTTTGCATAGCAAGCGTACACTGGAAGAAATTGCATGGTATTGGAAGATTTTCCATGCTGCCTGTTGTTTTCTGTGAAGATTTTCCATCAACTGGCGCAGATTTTACATGTTGAAATCAAAAAACTGCCAATACGATTAATCAAAAACAGCTTTAGGAGGAAATATATGAAAAAGGCACTATCTGTGCTTCTTATAGCTTTGCTTTCCATTTCATCTGCATTCGCAGGCGGAAGCCGGGAGTCAAGCTCTGATGGAACAACTCTTACATGGGCGGTCTGGGATTACGCCACAACTCCATATTACGATGCGCTTATAAATGCATATGAAGCGGCACATCCTGATGTTGATGTCGAGGTTATTGACTTGGGGTCTGCAGATTACCAGACAGCGTTGCAGATCCAGCTTTCAGGCGGCGGCAGTGATTTTGATGTTGTCGCAGTCAAGGATATCCCAGGATACAACAACCTTGTCAAAGCGGGGCTTCTTGTAGATCTTTCCCCTCTTGCGGCTGCTGATGGAATCGATACATCCATCTATGGAGGAATTGTAGAGCAGGTATCTGTCGGCGACAGCTTCTACGAGCTTCCTTTCAGAAGTGATTTCTGGGTGCTTTTCTATAACAAGGATCTCTTTGATGCAGCTGGTGTTCCTTATCCAGACAATGATATGACATTCGAGGAATATGATGCGCTTGCACGTTCCCTTACCAGCGGCAGCGGATCTTCCAAGGTTTACGGTGCGCATTATCATACTTGGAGAAGCGCTATCCAGCTCTTTGGAATCCTTGATGGCCAGCATCAGATTACAGATGGCGGCGATTACAGCTATCTTGCTCCTTATTATGAGATGGCTCTTTCCCAGCAGAGAGATGGTATCTGCCAGGACTATGCAACGCTCAAGACAAGCAATATCCATTACACTGGCGTATTCTACAACGAGTCCGTTGCTATGATGAACATGGGGTCATGGTTCATCGCATCGCTCATCGCAGCTAACCAGTCAGGTCAGTCAGATGCTCAGAATTGGGGTATTGTGAAGTATCCTCATGCAGAAGGCGTTGAACCAGGCACGACTCTCGGAACAATCACAGCGCTTGCAATCCCTGCCGGAACAGAACAGCAGGATGCTGCATGGGATTTCGTTAAGTTCGTATGCGGAGTTGAGGGGGCAGAGGTCCTCGCTGGAACTGGCAACTTCCCAGCTGTCACCAACGATGAGATCAACAACATCATCGCATCAATGGAAGGATTCCCTCAGGATCAGAATTCAAAGGATGCTCTCTCTGTTTCACAGCTCTATCTTGAGATGCCTCTCCATGACAAGAGCGCGGAGATCGAGGTTGTCCTCAATGAGTATCATGACCAGATCATGACAGAGAACATGAGCATTGCTGATGGCCTTGCAGAAATGGGTAGGAGGGTTGACGAAGTCCTCGCCAACTGATGAAGAATGACGGATTCAGCCGCTTCCTCTGCGGCTGGATTCTTTTTCAATAGGTGTTTTATGAATAATAAAAAGGAGAATATACCAGCTTTCACTGCTGATGGACTGCCTATAGACCGCAGTATAAAGATAGTGAAGACGAAGGCTGCGAAGAGGGCAGAGATCAAGCTGAATCTTATCGCTTATTCCTTTTTGGCTCCGAACTTCATCGGCTTTGCAGTCTTTACGCTTGTACCTATTGTCTTTGCGTTTGCCTTGGCTTTCCTGAACTGGAACGGCAATACTGCGATGACATGGGCCGGGCTGGATAATTTCAGATACATATTCTCGAATGAGATGTTCCTTGCATCGCTGCGAAATACATTCGTCTATACGATCGGAACTGTACCGCTGACGCTTGTTGTCTCGCTTTTCCTTGCGATTGTGCTTAATCAGAAGCTGAAAGGACGTAACTTCTTCAGGACTGTCTCATTCTTTCCATACGTTGGATCGCTTGTTGCTATAACAGCTGTATGGAACATGCTTTTCAATCCATCAATGGGGCCTATAAACGAGATGCTCAGGGCACTTGGTGTTGAGAATCCTCCTCGCTGGATTGCAGATAACGATTGGGCAATGTTCACCATCGTTCTCTTCTCGATCTGGAAGTATATGGGCTACTACATGGTAATATATCTCGCAGGGCTTCAGGGAATAAATACAGAGCTTTATGAAGCATCATCTATTGATGGTGTTAATACCTGGCAGAAATTCTGGTATATAACGCTTCCACAGCTGAAGAACACGACATTCTTCATCCTGATAATGCTTACTATACAGTGTTTCAAGGTCTACGACATCGTATATATGCTTGCAGGAGCTGGCTCTGGAGCTCTCTCGGAAGCAACAACTGTTCTCGTCTATGAGATATACAACAGCGCATTCAGGTACTGGAGGCTTGGTGTTGCATCAGCTGAGGCCCTTGTGCTGTTCGCGATAGTCCTTGCCGTAACGATCATCCAGTTCAGGCTGGATAAGGAATAAGGAGGAACGCATATGATGATTGAATCTACAGGACAGAAAATCCTACGTGTCCTTCTGTACGTCTTCCTTGTGATAATGGCAGCAGTGATGCTTCTGCCTTTCCTGTGGATGCTTTCGGCATCGCTTAAGCAGGATAGGGATGTATTCACATTTCCGATACAGTGGATTCCAGAGAATCCTGAATGGTCGAACTATAGCAGGATATGGACGCAGATACCGCTTCTTACGTACATATTCAATACATTCAAGCTCACGATCATCGTTACGCTTCTGCAGCTCTTCACGTCATCGTTTGCAGCTTATGCATTCTCAAAGCTGCGCTTCAAGCTGAGGAATACGCTCTTTCTGGGATACATAGCTACAATCGCTGTTCCATGGCAGGCATACATGGTTCCGCAGTTCATGATGCTTCGCGGCATGGGGCTTAACAATACGCACCTTGCAATCATAATACTTCAGGCTTTCAGTGCATTTGGAGTATTCATGATGAAGCAGTTCTATGAAGGCGTGCCTACAGAGCTCTGTGAAGCTGCGAGGATCGATGGCATGACTGAGTATGGTATCTATGCAAAGATCATGCTTCCGCTTGCCAAGCCAGCGCTTTCAACGCTCACGATATTCACATTCGTAAATACATGGAATGACTTCCTTGGTCCATATATCTACCTGACAAGGGATAGCCTGAAGACAATCCAGCTTGGGCTGAGAAGCTTTATCGGGCAGTATTCATCTGAGTATGGGCTTATCATGGCAGGAAGCGTCGTTACGATGATACCTGTGCTTGTCGTATTCCTCTCTCTCCAGAAGTACTTTGTAGAGGGAGTTGCAGCAAGCGGACTTAAAGGATAACCCATAGGCGAGGGCCTCTCGTGCGCTCAGGCTCTTGCCTTCTGTTTATATGCTCCATCCTTCATATTGAATGCTTGGGGGCTTCTGTTTTGGTTTTCCATCATAAGTGCAATCTTGCGGAATGAAAGAAGTCGTCGATGTTTTCCCAAACAGCTTATTTTATTGCTTTTTATTTAAGATGTAATAGTATTATCAAATATAGGAGGATATTATTATGTCTCAGATGTCGACATACAGCATTAGAATGGACAGTGAACTCAAGAAGGCTTTCGATTCGGTATGTGAGGATTTTGGAATGTCCTCCACTACTGCGATAAACGTTTTTGCTAAGGCTGTAGTCCGGGAACGCCGTATTCCGTTTGAAATCAAATCTGGCAATAGCGGGATGGATGCCTTTAACGCTCTGCGGCTGTCTGCCAAGAGAAATGGAATACAGGATATGAGTTTGGATGAGATCAATGATGAGATCATGCAGGCTAGGGAAGAAAACAGCGAATGATTGCGAAGGTAGTCATCGATACAATCATACTTGTCTCGGCTCTTCTCTCCAGTAATGATGAAGCGGCAACTGTCAGAGTGTTTGACCTGCCGTTTAAGGGAAACATCATCCCAATTGTCACGAATGATATCCTCATGGAATACGGAGATGTTCTCAGACGACGGAAATTCCACTTCCCGGAAGAGTGTGTGTCTGCTCTTCTTGAGGATATTGCCAGAAGGTCAATCTGCGTTGTTCCGCGCCATGCCGATCTTGAACTGTCTGATGAGAAGGATCGCCCGTTTCTGGAAGCTATGTTTGCAGATGATGATATTATTCTCGTTACAGGCAATATGAAACATTTCCCTGATCATGAGAGAATCATGACAGCAAGGGATCTCATTGATCGTATGACAGAATGCTGAAAAAAGAGCAGAACCTGTTACGATCCTGCTCTTCTTCCTCACTCCTGTGAGAACTCTTCCTTGCCTGCTCCGCAGAGTGGGCATACCCAATCCTCTGGGACGTCTTCCCATTTTGTTCCTGGAGCGATTCCGTTGTCCGGATCGCCAGCAGCTTCGTCATATACATATCCGCAAAGATTGCAAACGTACTTCATTGGTATTCCTCCATAAATGATAATCGTTATCAATAAGATAGATGTTAAGGACTTTGTAGTCAATCTTTTCTTTGTTTTTGCGTGTTTTTTTATATTGACGACAGAGTTCATCTTTGGTATGCCTGAGTCAGACAAAGGTGTCGTAGCATTGCTATGGCGCCTTTTTTTATTTGGATATGAAGCAGAAGATTTCTCACAAAAGCTTTTTTTTGTTGAAAAATGCAGAGTGATGGCTGAAACTTCATATATACTACACAAAGGAGGTTCTAATGGACCTTAACATCGGAGCTTTGATAATTGTAACCGGTTATCTTATCGGCATGCTTATCATCGGTTTTGTCGTAGGCAAGATCAAGATCAAGAACAGTAAGGACTATATGATTGCTGGCAGGAGAATGGGACTCTTTATGGTTGCATTCTCGCTTTCTGCGAATAATATCGGAGGAGGCTCAACGACAGGTCTTGCAGATAAGGCATTCGGAAGCTGGGGAATGAGCGCTATATGGTACGTGCTTGCAGCTGCCATTGCAATGATTCCTCTTGCATATTTTGCTCCTCGCATCAGAAAGACGATGGCTTTGACAATACCTGAGGTTATCGGAAGAAGGTTCGGTTCAGCCAGCTCTGTCTTCTCTGCTGTACTCAATATCCTCGCGCTATTCTGCCTTACATCAAGCCAAGTTGCAGCATCGGGCTCTGTTGTGCATACGCTCACCGGCATTCCGATGAATGTCTGTCTGATCATCGCAGGCTTGGTAATCATAATCTATACAACCCTTGGTGGAATGATTGCAGACCAGATCTCAGACCTGGTGCAGTTCATCATCATCCTTGTCGGCCTTGCCATAGCGACTCCTATTGTCATCCATGGCTGCGGTGGCTGGGATGCTATCTCTGCGGCTCTCCCAGGCGAGAAGCTTGATTTCGACAGCATTGGCTGGGTTGTAATCATCGGTTATATATTCAACTATTTCTGTACATTCCTCTCGGGTCCTGAGATGATAAGCCGCTTTGAGAGTGCAAAGGATGAGAAGACTGCTTTCAGATCATCTCTTCTCTCAGGTGTTCTGATGGCTGCTATGGCAGTGTTCCCAACCCTTCTTGGCCTTGCAGCTTATGCCCTTCAGGATCAGATTCCTGGAATTACAGGCGCAACAGCCATGATGAGCGTAACAGAGTATTATGCTCCTACGATCATCACAGGTATTGTCTCTGCGGCTATAATCTCCGCAACTATGAGCAGCGCTGACTCAAACCTTCTGTGCATGTCTACGATGTTCATGAATGATATTCTTATCAAATTCAGTGACAAGGCAAAGAGCTTCACGGATAAGGAGACAATCTTCTGGACACGCTTCTGCAATGTCACTTTCTGCGTTGTCGCCATGTTCATCTCGCTTTTTGGAATCAATATAGTCATGATGAACACATTTGCATTTGCTATCAGATGTGCAGGTCCTTTTGCGGCTTACGGCTTGGGAATGGTAGTGCCAAGAGCTACAAAGCATTCAGGAAGCATCTCAATCGTGACAGGTACGATCGGAGTCGTATTCTGGCAGATTCTCTCAGGTGGTGACTTCTACCTTGGTATACTTCCTGTTGTATTCGGATGTGCTGTAGGTGCTGTAACGTTCTTCATCGTCAATCTCATCGAATGGAAGATGGGTGTTGAACCTGCTCCTTCTGCATTCCTCTCCGATGAGCAGGTAAGGAAAATCGAAGCAGAAGAGAATGCCTGATAATAA
>CALXLI010000099.1 GCA_944389155.1 uncultured Spirochaetaceae bacterium
AGGCTCCTGCGGTGTCATGATGCTTCTGACCTCATGTACGGATTCATTGCAGGAAACATCATCTGAAGCGATGACTGAATACCGCACACCGCTGTCCCTATACACAAAGGCACTGCCATCCCTGACAGGTTTCTCATCTGTGTTGCAAAGGACAGTCCATGAATGCTCCTTATCGCTTTCTGTTTCATCAGCAAAGACAATGAAATCCAAGGAAGGGACTGTGAATACAAGCCTTGAAGCTTTCTTGATGCCAAGATCAGCAGCATATGTACCGCTGCTCTCGCCTTCAAGCAGTATAAAATCCCGGCTTTCGGCTACAACATTCATGTTTCCGACATATTCCCTATCAGGAAGGAACGAAGGATCTGAATCGAATCTGCTGTAGACCGATGAGAGATATGCATCGCTTGCACCCTCAACATCTATAGTCCTGCCATCTGCAAGTATTGCATTATGGCAGTAAGCCATCAGATTCCTGTCATACCCATCTTCACATGTAAAATATTTCTTTCCATTGCATAGGATGTATGAAAGATTATCAGGATGATGATGAGACAGAGACATGCATCTCCAGCCATTTGCCCTATTGAGCCTCCAGCCATTCGTCCACTGCTTCTTCCCGCCAGGATAACCGCACTTGAACGAAAAGACCTTTGCTGAATCGGACCAGCCGCTTCTGACTGTATAAAGGCCAAGATCCGGGAAGAATCTGGAGAGCGGCAGATCATCGAATGCTCTCTCCTCAACAGAAGGATCATACCAGATGAACTCCAAGCCAGCTTCAGGAAGTATTCCAGGATGCACCCCGCTCTTCTCCGCCTCATCCTTAAGGAAACGACCCGATGCAAGATTACCAAACTTCTGTGCGTATCCATCCCGGTATTCAGCTGCAACCAGATAATACACGCAGGCACAATGACAGCTGTATCTATCATGGGCATCGCCGAAGTTCAGCTGCGTAGCAAGATCAGGGGAAGATTGATAGAGCCTATAATAGAATGTATTCTTCAGATACTCAGATGAAGAGAAATAATCAAATCCCGTCTCAGCCCTATAAAGATAGGCGTATACGAAGAGCCACATACCGCCATAGCGCCAATATGAGACGCCCTCGTAATTGCTTCCATCATCAGCCATATACTTATAGACTTCACGGAAGTTCGCCTCTGTATCCTTGATCCAGATATCTGCAGCATCAACCTTGCCTTTCATACGATATCCAGCTGCGGCAAGTCCTGTCATGTTTATCCAGTTATGATTCTGCCAATACTCTGTAGCCCAGCCCTTGCCGTATGTTGATTTCCAATACCGATGGAAGATTGAAGCATGATGAACGATCTTCTTTTCATATCGTTCTCTTTGTTCAGAAGAAAGCTCTGACTCTAGCCAGCTTGATGCAATGGAAAGGCCGAATAGAACCCATGACGCACTAAGGTCTACATCTTCCATCTTCGCATCATTTCCCCAGTGTTCAAACGATTCCACTGTATCCATCCAGCGAATTGCTTCTTCAAGATACCTCTTATCATCGGTCATCTTGTAAGCAACAGCCTGGTTGATCATATAGAGAGCCATGAACGTGATGCTCATTGCCGGGTGTGTATCATAATGCGGGCCTTCCATCTCACGCCTGCATTCATCGAGCAATCGCTTGAATTGCGTCTGCCTTTGCCCTAAGCTATCTTTAAGACGATCAAAACTCCCAACGAACATGTCCATATCAACAAATCTCCTTTTTGCCGAACAGGTGGCGGATTCCCCTGCCAATAGCTGTAATCAGAGTGAAATAGCAAAGATAGAATGTCGCAAACAAAATCGGTTCTACCGGAAGAGATACGGTATCCGCACTATTGCCAGCGGCTGTGTTTATGACCATATTCAGCACCACATAGGTAATCCATATAAGCGCAACGATCACGAAAGCCTTTATGACCTCAAGAAGATCAAAGAGCACACGCTGCAGCAATGGACGGGCAAAATACTCAGCATTTATGATCCTGCCTGAAACCTTGACATCGAACACACGGTATATAATCGGGTTGAACACGAAGGCCGTCCCCAACCCAAGTATAATCGCAAGCACGAACATCAGATCGAAAGAAGAGGACTGCCCAATGGTAGTACCGAAGCCGATGAAGAAGAATACAGCACCGGCAAACCACCATCGGAATATTCCAATCTTCACAGAATCAGAAAGCCTCTTATTTCCTGACATACTTTCCATCCTGGAGCTCTCCGATGATGTCAATCAGATACAGGAGTATCCCAACACCATACAGCGAGCAGACAACTATCGATAGAATCAAAGCTTTCTGAACAGAAGCAACATCGCTCAGCGTCGCCTGATTCCATATTGCATCGATATAAATCGAAGAAAGGATAACACCAACAACAATGACAACTGCCAATATTGCAATCTCTGCAATCATGGATACAACCTGTCCTTCTTTCGTACGCAGAGCATTGAAAAGAGCAAGAAGCCCTAGCAGGACAAAAAGGAACATGACGAAACCGCATATCAGATTCTCAAGAAGCAATAATCCAGTAACATGGACCGGGCTGATTATGAGATGCAGAATGGCAACTGCCGATACAAGCAATTTTGCAATATTCCCACAGATATCGGGGAGTGTGAATGAGCGTGTCCTGTATATATTCTCTGTCTTCTTCATCATCTGATCCTTTTTGTTGTTTCCTGATCGAAAAAATGGACCTTATCCATATCAAAAGACAGGTTATGGAACTTCTCGCCACTATGAGCCGCGACAAGAGAAGAAACCTGAACCAATGTATTGTCCATCCTATAGAAGAGATCAAAGCTACTGCCAAGACACTCCTGGGTATAATACTCTGCTTTCATTGTTGTTGATGAAGGCTGATTGGCAAGGCTAATCATCTCAGCCCTTGCTCCCATTGTCACATCCTTACCATCATACCCTGCAAGGGCTTTCATCCTGCGGGAAGGAATTTCAAGGCTCTGGTCCTTGAATATGAATCGATTACCGTCCAGACGTCCATGGAGAAAATTCATCGGAGGCATTCCGATAAACCCTGCAACAAATATGTTCTCAGGATTATTGAAAATATCCATCGGCTTAC
>CALXLI010000100.1 GCA_944389155.1 uncultured Spirochaetaceae bacterium
CTTCGCTCACGCGTGCTGTCAGAGGCCCGGGACATAAGGGACAAATACATAGTCCCTCCAAAGACTACAGACTTCGCAATACTCTTTGTACCTACGGAAAGCCTTTATGCCGAGCTCCTGAGGATTGATGGATTTGCAGAGACACTTCAGGATTCATATAGGGTGCTTCTTACAGGTCCTACTAATTTCGCTGCGCTTATCAATTCCCTGCAGATAGGCTTCAAGACGCTTCAGGTGGAGAAGAACACAAAGCGTATATGGCAGCTGTTCAAGGACCTCAAGACACAGTTCTTCCGTTTCGGGGAGGATCTCGAGAAGACTCAGAGTGCTATTGAGAGAGCATCTGACAGGATAAATGATGCTGTTAAGCGCAATTCGATGATAACAGGCAAGCTTGAGCGCATAGAGCTGCCCGATGAGGTCGGTATAGAAGTAACTTATTCTCAGCCACCTCAGCAAATTGAATAAATATGCATAAATATGGCTGCATAGTTGACATAAAATGCATGAATATTTAATATTCCTGAATATAGGAGACATCGTATGACACTTAAAGGAAGAAGCTTCCTGACACTGAAGGATTATTCCAAGGAAGAGATATTGTATCTGATTTCCCTCGCCTCAGAGCTTAAGGCGAAGAAGAAAGGTGCCGGTTCCCTTGCTGTTTCAGGCAAGCTTCTTGAAGGGAAGAACATTGTATTGCTTTTCGATAAGACATCGACAAGGACAAGATGTTCTTTTGAGGTTGCAGCCTATGATGAAGGTGCGCATGTGACTTATCTTACAAATTCCCAGATGGGCAAGAAGGAGTCTCTTGAGGATACTGCAAAGGTGCTTGGCAGACTATACGATGGGATAGAGTACAGAGGTTTTGCACATAGCATCGTTGAGGATCTTGCGAAGTTCTCAGGCGTTCCTGTCTGGAATGGACTGACAGACGATGATCATCCAACGCAGGTGCTTGCAGATTTCCTTACAGCTCAGGAGCATCTGAAGAAGCCTCTTTCTGAAATGAAGCTTGCATATGTAGGTGATGGCAGGAACAATGTCGCAAATGCTCTTATGATAGGATGCGCAAAAGTTGGGATGGATTATGCAGTTGCATCACCTTCATCTCTTTTCCCAAGTGAAAGCCTTGTCGCTGAATGCAAGGCATGGAGCAGCGAAAATGGCTCAACCATTACAGTGACGACAGATCCAAAGGAAGCTGTTGCCGGTGCTGATATCATTTATACGGATATATGGTGCTCAATGGGTGAGGAGGATAAGATGGCTGAACGTATAGGGCTCCTGAAGCCATATCAGGTGACGATGGAGCTCATGAAGTCGACTGGAAAGGATACGATATTCGAGCACTGTCTGCCATCATTCCATGACCTTAATACAACTACAGCCCAGATGGTGAAGGAGAAGTTCGGCCTTAGTGAGATGGAAGTCACGGATGAGGTCTTCAGAAGCGATGCCTCTGTTGTATTCGATGAGGCTGAGAATAGGATGCATACTATCAAGGCCGTGATGGTTGCAACGCTCTCTGATCAGCTTTGATTGCAGGGGCTGTTTCCAGCCCCTTGGACTTACTTGACTATAAATGCTGTCACTGTTCCTGAAACCTCTGATGCGACAAGAAGTATCGGAAGTCCGAACGCATTCTCATCAGGTGCAATGAATGCCAGTCCCTCAGGAGCGACATCACCGCCTGTTACCCATTTATCAAGCTCACCGTCTTCATAGACTTCAGAGCCTTCTACTATCGTGGAGAAATCCCTTGTATTTGTATAAGAGATGAATACAGGATTGTATGGATCTGTCACATCATACTCCATTATCCCACCGGTTCTCTCCAGCGCAAGGAATGCAAGAGTCCTGCCGTTTGCCTCTCCTACGGCAACACTCTCAGGTTCTGGGCCTTTCTTTCCGGACCTGTCATCTGCTATAGCGTTGTCATTTGATGCGTTGAAATATCCAGGGAGCGCTTCTGCTGTGATTCTTTCTGCATTGTCAGCGGAAGATACGACTTCTGTTATCTTTCCATCTTCAACTTTGTACAGGACTGCGCTGCGTCCACCGAAGATGTAGTCCTTGGATGCATCGAGTCCATCATAATCATCGGCATTGAAGAAGACAACCTTGCCGTTTATTCCGCTCTCTGCTGTCAGATTGCCTCTTGGTGATGTCTCCCCATCGGCGAAATCAACCTCGATTTCATTCAGATAGTCTCCCCATTCACGGGAATCGCCCTCATTTGCAGTGATGAGGAATGTCTCATTCCCTGCTGTGAATGCGGCAATGCCATCAGGCATCCTTATTCCAAGCACATTCTCATGAAGAGCAGGGGAATATCTGCCATCTTTCTTGTCCAGATCTACAGGTGTCTTTCCATAGTCTTCAAATCCTGCGCTCTGGATAGATACGAATTTACGGTTTGCGATATCGAGAATGGCGATTGCGTTGTTCTCCTGCAGCGTTATATAAGCATAACCACCATTTACAGCTATATATTCTGGTTCGAAATCCGTAGAAGGCATAGAACCTTTCCTTATGATTATCCCATCTTCCACCAGATTGCTTCTATCCCAGTTGAATCTGTCGAATGTAACGATGATCGAGGATGGGACAGAAAGATTTACGATCGTTACCGATCCTTTTGGATCTTCTGCTCCATATCCTTCCCTTGGTTCTCCTTCATCAGCAGTAAGGATAGTGTTGTTGTCTGCAAATGTGATCATATCAGGCTGGACACCTGTAACGGCAATCACACGCAGCGCAAGCGTGCCATCATCCCTGATTGCGAATACTGCAGCTCTTCCTCTTTCATTGTAGGCTTCGGATTGAAGAGCAACTGCCAATCTTGATGAATCCGGCGAAACCGCAACTGATGTCATATCACCATAGGCGAATGACGGGTCTGCTTTCTCGACAGCATCCCTTACATTGAAATCAATTGCTTTCATCTCGCTTGTCCCATCATATGATATGATGGCCAGATTCCCAGTCGTTCCATTTACGGCATACGCTTTCTGCTGGATGGGCGCGTAATCGACAATTTCCATGACGCCGCCGTCTACATTGAACAATCCAGATGAATAACGTGCGGCGAATTCAAGCCCATCTGCCGACACAGACATAGCTGATAGCAATGCAATAGCAGCGATAGCTGTAAGTAATTTACCTTTTTTCATAAATCCCTCCGTATCTGATTGTATTTCAGCTATTGCATACGCGCTACATTATCTGTGTTAAAGATATGTAAATTATTGTGCAATGAAATGAAAACCAGTCGCATGCAGTTATCAGCTTTCATCATACGGATGATTCACCAGAAGAATGATGATGAAGCAAGAACCTATGGTATTATAAGAAGCTGATTATGAAAATAAGATTCTCTGCATATCATACATTGGTAATATCACATCTAGCTATATACATGCTGATGATATGCAATACGATAAACTTTGCAATGAATGGCTTCAGCAGTGGAAGATATATACTCTATAAGTATTCGATCCTGGTTTTCTCCTTTGCTGCAATATCTGTTCTTTTGCTTACCTTGTTATTTCATGAGAATTTCCTTGCTGGATTCATGGTGTTATTTGCTTTCGGATTCCTTTCATTGCTTATACGTATGATGATTCCTTTTGAATACGCAATAGAATTTGTGCTTTGGAATGCATTCTCCCTTGTTTATTTCAATGTATGCACCCTTCCTTTTTGGTATATTGCCGTTACTTATTCTGCACTTTTCTTTTTCGTATTCTTTTTTGATCTGCCACCAAGCAATCTGAGATTTATAGGAGAAGTATTCATATCGGAAAATTCCTTTTGCTGGAATATCATGATCTTTATGCTGACTATATCCTTTGGCCTGTTTGTCTATTCGAATAAGAAAAAAAGCCATACGTTCAAAGAGGTAGTTGATGATCTGCGGAGAGAAGAGAATACGAATAAACAGCTGATTGAGTTCAACTTTGACCTGCAGAATTATATTAAAAGATATGGTGATGAGGCTGCTTTTGCAGAACGGAACAGGATCACAAGGGAAATGCATGATGCCAATGGTTATCATTTTACGAATATAATGGCTCTATCCAATGCAGCTATAAGCAGCAGCAATCAAGAGTGGTCTGTTATCGAGGATATATTGCAGCAGATTCTCCAGCAATCAAGGGAAGGGCTTATAGATTCCAGACGCGTTTTGCATGAATTGCGTGATACTTTCGAAATTACCCATAGGGCTAGCATCTATACGGAAATAACTTCAATCGTGAGAATATTCAGTGCATGTACAGATATACATGTTGATATAAGCTGGGGGAATCTGCCGTCAAGTTTTCAAGATAGCTATGTTGTTACTTTATGCCGTATTATACAGGAATGCATGGTCAATTCTGCAAAGCATGGACATGCTACGGAAATCCATATCTCCTTTTGGATTTCCAAGGAAGATGAGCTGATTCTCCATGTTGAGGATAATGGCAAAGGAAGCTGCAACAAGATAGTCAAAGGCATAGGTCTTTCCGGGATGGAGGAAAGAGTGAACATTTATAATGGCCGTCTTGAATATAGCAGCAATTCCTATGGATTTACCGTTACCGCATTTATACCGATGAAGAAAGGAACAGAATTGTTATGATAAAAGTGCTGCTTGTTGATGACCAGATGTTATTTGCCCAAAGCCTGAAGATGACAATTGAGAATTATGCAAATGATATCTCCATTGTAGGAATAGCCAGCAATGGTTCAGAGGCATTTGAGATGGTCCAGTCTTTTTCTCCAGATGTTGTGTTGATGGATGTATATATGAAGAAAATGGATGGCATTTATGCCACAAAGCTGATACATCAGAAATATCCCGATGTAAAAATACTTATGCTTTCTACATATGGAGATGATGATAGTGTAAGGCAGGCGCTGATTGCAGGAGCTTCTGGGTATCTTCTTAAAGATGTGTCTCCTACAGAATTATTGTTATCAATCCGTTCGCTTGGAAGCGGTATGATACAGATTTCTCCTGATGTGATAAAGAAGCTATTGCAGAAAAAATATATTGATGCTGATGATGGCAAGACCTGCGGTCCTTTTGATTCCCTTGCAAAGAGCCTGACTCGACGGGAAAGGGAAATCTTTACTATTATCGCAACAGGTTATCAAAAAGATATGATTGCAAGAGAGCTTAA
>CALXLI010000101.1 GCA_944389155.1 uncultured Spirochaetaceae bacterium
GAAATCAAAACCGGTAGCTGATACAAAAGCTATTCCGTTTACCTTCATTCCTGGAATGAAGATAAATGGAATAGCTGCCGGTTTTGATTTTTCCTCTGAGCTTTATCATCTGATAAACGGTGAAGAGCTATATCTGCTATAAGCATTGTTCTTAGCATAAAAAAGGAGGAACATCCTCGTTCCTCTCCTTTTGTATTGTCGGCCTGTATCCATTGGAGGCCTTTGATAAGTACATGTTAGGGCTTGATTGTCTGTTTTTCATCAAGATTGGGTAAAATCTTCGTTAAGATTTCTCCAAAAGGGCTGCAAATGAAGCTGCATCACGCGAGAAGTCGCTTTCTTCGCCTTCAAGCATCCGTTCAAGATGCTGTAGCAGCAGCGATGAGAACAGTGAGGATAGGAACGGGTTATCCGTACCGAGCGATGAAAGTATCACATCAGTCTGGCTTTGTATCATCAGACGTACGGAGCGCGCTTCCTCTTCAGCTCTTCCGTCAGAGAACCTGAGGGAGTAGACAGCTCTGAGGTAGGGGACCGTATCATCAGAGGAGAATATCTTCCTCCAACCTTCCGCTGCACGTTCAAGCACATCTTCTGCGCTTCCCTCAAGCGAGAGCTTGAATCCTCCTTTCATAAGATTCTCATGTCCTTTCCTGTAGATGTATTCAAGAATCTCATCTTTTGATGCAAACCAATGATACAGGCTTGATTTATTCACTCCAAGGCTTTCCGCAAGGGTGTTCATCGTGAGCTTGTCGATTCCATCGAATGCTATGATATCAAGAGCAGCTGATGCTATCGGATCTTTTCCCGTGAGTTTCATAGCCATATATTATCAAACGAACGTTTGGTTTAAAAGATGGTTTTCCCATTCTTTTCTGCTCTTTCTTCCGAAAAGCTATTGCCGCAGATCTGCGTTTGCTGTAGAAATGTGCAGGATAAAGGAAAACAAATGTACGCACTAGTAGAAATCCTCGGCAAGCAGTACAAGGCAGAAGAAGGCAAGAAGCTGATTGTCGATAAGCTTTCTCTCGAAGAAGGTGCTTCTTACGAGAGCGGTAAGGTTCTGGCGGTTGTTGATGGCGAGAACGCTAGGTTCGGTGCTCCATACGTTGAGGGTGCAAAGGTCCTGGCAACTGTCGTCAAGGAGTTCAGAGGCGAAAAGGTAAAGGTCTACAAGTTCCGCAGAAGGAAGGGTTATAGAAGAACCCAGGGACACAGAGAGACCTACACCATGATCATGGTCGATAAGATCGAAGGCTAAGGAGGCAGGCAATGGCACATAAGAAAGGTGGCGGTTCTTCCCGCAACGGACGTGATTCCAACGCACAGCGCCTTGGTGTTAAGAGATTCGGTGGCCAGTATGTGAATGCTGGAGAGGTTATCGTAAGACAGCACGGAACGAAGATCCATGCAGGCAAGAACTGCGGATGCGGCAGGGATTATACTCTCTTTGCTCTCGTTTCAGGCACAGTTCTTTTCCATGAGAGAAAGAACAGGAAGTTCTGCTCAATCGTGGAGAGCGAGGCTAAGGCCGAGTAAATGTTCGGTTTTTCCGACGAAACATACATTGACGTTGCTTCCGGCAATGGGGGACATGGATGTGTTTCCTTCCGCCGGGAGAAGTTCGTCCCTAAAGGCGGTCCTGACGGTGGTGACGGTGGTCGCGGAGGGGACGTTGTCTTTGTTGTGAAAGATAACCTCAGGACTTTGGGCCATATAAAGCTTATCCGTTCATTCCGGGCTGAAAACGGCAGACCTGGGCAGGGTGCAAGATGCGCGGGAAGAAATGGTAAGGATGTTGAGATTCCGGTACCGCCTGGCACTGTCATCAGGGATGCTGAGACCGGTGAGCTTATCAAGGATCTTACGGGTATTGACCGCTTTGTCTTCCTTGAAGGTGGCAAAGGTGGACTTGGCAACTGGCATTTCCGTACAGCTGTGAGGCAAGCGCCTAAATTTGCGCAGCCGGGGCAGCCTGGCAGGGAGATGAGGGTAGGACTTGAGCTGCAGATCATTGCGGATATCGGTCTTGTTGGATTCCCGAATGCTGGCAAGTCATCACTGATAAATCTCTTCACGAACGCTAGAAGCAAGGTCGCTGGTTATCCATTCACTACAAAGATCCCGGTGCTTGGTGTCCTTCGTGATGGAGATCAGGATGTTGTCATCGCTGATATCCCAGGAATCATAGAGGGCGCAAGCGAAGGTGCTGGCATGGGCTATAAGTTCCTGCGTCATATCTCAAGGACGAAAGGCCTCTGCTACATGGTAGATCTTTCAGATGACAATTACCTCGATGCCTTTGATGTCCTTTCTGCAGAGCTTGCAAAGTACAGCACTGAGCTGAGCTCTAAGGATTGCATACTCATCGGATCCAAGATCGATGAAGAGGGAACAGAAGAGCGCTTTGAGGCTTTGCGGTCAAAGTACAAGGACATGAAGGTCCTGCCGCTCTCGATCTACATGGATGATACGGTCCTCTCCGTGAAGAAGGCATTGCTTGAGCTTTCTGGTGGAAGAAAGGACGATGGTGGCTTTACATCCAGGATGGATAACGATGCCCATTACAGGGATGAAGCCTAGGACTGCGCTGATGGGAGGAACGTTCGATCCTCCCCATTTAGGTCATATTCACATCCTTCACTCTGTTGCATCTCTCACTCCGATTGAGCGTTTGGTGCTTATTCCCGCTAATATCTCAAACTTCAAGAGAGATAGCCATCCGGCATCTTTTGAAGAGAGAGTGCATATGCTCTCGCTTCTGATAGAGGATTATAGGGCGATGTATCCAGCCGATGCTCTTTCTGTTGAGATATCGAGATGGGAAGGTGAGAGAGGCGGGGTAAGCTATACATCGGAGACGATACGCCATTTCTTCGATCAGGCAGAGGATCAGGGGCGCGTGAACTTCATCATCGGTGATGATATCCTTCCTACACTCGACAGATGGCATGATTATGATTATCTGAAGGATAACGTGCGTTTCTGGTGCTTCACACGTGATGGAATGGCCGTACCACCGGCTTCCGCTCTTGTCATGATGATAAGAAACGATGCTGTTGATGCCTCGTCAACAGCAGTCAGGAATGGGAACAGGAGGATGCTTTCAAGGAGCGTCAGGGAGTATATAGATGAGCGTGGGTTATATAGAGCTAAATAGGTTTGTACGTGAAAAGCTCCCGGAGAAGAGATACAACCATTCCTTGGGAGTTGTCGAGATGTCCATTCACCTGGCATCCCTCTTCCGTCTGTCTGTGACAGATGCTGCGTGCATTGCGATATTCCATGATGCATATCGCTATGACTGCGATGAAGGCACAGCGGAGCTTTGCCGGAAGAGCGGCATAGAAGTCTTTCCTGAAGAGGAGAAAGAACCGATGCTTCTTCATGGAGCTCTTGCAGCTCTTCACTTTGATGAAGTTGCAGGTCCTGTTCCTTCGAAATGGAAGATAGCTGTACGTCATCATACCCTTGGGCATAAGGATATGGGAAAGTATGGGGCTGTTGTATATATAGCGGATTATGCGGAGAAAGGAAGAAAGCATCTTGATGATGAGGAGAGAGGGAGGATAATATCTCTACCGACGCTTGAAGCGATGGTTATGCATATAATGGATATGCAGCGCTCTTATTTCAAGGAAAAAGGAATGAAGGAAGCTGAAGTCTCTGTGGAGCTCTATGAGTTTCTGAAAGAAGGCGGATGCTTTGCGTAAGGAATAGAAGAATATGAAAAGCGAGATCAAGGAAAAGACAGATAAGCTCAAGGCGTACCTTGAGGATCATAAGTGTGCTGATGTTGTTGTCATCGACATGGAGAATGAATGCTCCTGGACAGATGCGTTCGTGATTGGCACGGTATCATCAGTCGGACACCTGAAAGGTGTTGTCCATCAGCTTTGGACAGAGCTCAATGATCTTGGGCTGGAGGTCAACAACAGGCACAAGACACCTGGCAGTGATGGCTGGGAGCTCATTGACTGCGGAAGTATCGTGATCCATCTCATGAGCGAGGAGCTGAGAAGTTTCTATAACCTCGAAAAACTCTGGAAAGCAACTGAGAATCTGATGTGAGAAAGGCCTTTCGAGGCCTTTTCTCATACTACTGTCTTTGTTTTCCATTTCCCCTTTATGAAGCGTACTGTATAGAATATTCCCCTGCAGTACCAGTCTATGAACATCCCCCAGCACACCCCGATGAATCCCATGCCAAGGTTTACGCCAAGTACCCTTGAAAGAAGGACACGGAACAGCCACATGGATGCTATTGAGACATACATCGTGAATTTTGCATCTCCTGCAGCTCTCAGGAAGTTTGGGATAGTGAATGCCAGCGGCCATGCAAAGAGCGTCTGCACCATGTTCAGCCTGATGCTTTCGACAGCAAGGGAGTAAGCTTCATCTGAAAGATTGTAAAGCATTGCAAGCTCTGGAGAGAGGATGAACATCACTGCACTCGTCACTCCCATCATTATGTATGTCAGTGCAAGCAGCTTCCATCCATAGTGCTCAGCTGCCTTGTAGTCTCTTGCGCCGCAGCATTGTCCTATAACAGCAACAGATGCCATGCCAACGGCAGTACCTGGGATGTTTGCAAACGTGCCAAGCGCATTGAATACAGCATTTGCGGCAATGGATGCGGTTCCGAACGATGCGATGGTTGAGCTTACAAGGATCTTTCCGATGTGGAATATGCAGTTCTCGATACCTGAAGGAAGAGCTATCTTCATTATCCTTGCGATCATCGATGCAGAGAGTTCAGGGCGGAATATATGCTCAACGTGTATTGTTTCCTTTGTCCTGGTGACCTTGTAGAGCATGAAGATGCATGCGACTACACGGGATATAAGAGAGGCAAGTCCTGCACCGAATGTCCCCATATCGAGAACATAGATGAAGAAAGCGTTTCCTGAGATGTTGATGGCATTCATTATCATGCTGACAACCATCGTTATGCGGCTCTTTCCCATGGCCCTGAAAAGAGCGTTCGCACTGTTGAGAAGGGCAAGGAAAGGATAGGAGATGAGAATAGGTGTGAAGTAGTCAACAGCCGCTCCCATAACGCTCTCTTCAGTCTTTCCATATATAAGGCCCAGAGTTCCTTCACGGAATATGAAAAGCGGCAGTGAGATTGCAACAGAGAATATGAGTGAGATGTATATGAGCTGCTTTGCAGCAAAGCATGAGCTCTTTCTGTCCTGCTTGCCAAGATACTGGGATGCAACAACAGCACCGCCCGTTGCGAATGCCGATAGAAGGAATATGATAAGGTTCGACAGTGCATCAACAAGCGATACGCCCGATACAGCGAACTCTCCGACACGCGCAACCATTATCGTATCCATCATTCCGATCGTAACGGAAAGAAGAGTCTCTATAAGAAGAGGACCAATCAACGCAAAGAGATACTTATTGCTGAAAAGAGGAGGTTTTCCTGTCTGCTGCATGTAAGTAAATCTAGGTCAAAGCAATATCTTTGTCCATACACAGAATTGGACAAGTGGGCAAATGCAAATCCCTCCACTTGACCAGAACTCAGGTTGATTTCAAGTGTCATTTGAAAATAATAAGTGAAAGTAATTTTAGTATCACATTGCTTGAAAATTGAATAATGATTTAATTTATTAATGTTTATTCTTGAACAAGACACCGATATTTCTGAATTTTTTGTATGTTTTTCTGAGCAATCCGTAGATTGCTGTTTAACCCCTTCCGTATTTCAATCTAGGTAAAAGGAGATTATTAAGGAGGTAAGAATATGAAGAAGAGATTATTGGTTTCTCTTGTTTTTTTCCTGTTGCTTTCCATGTTGTTGCTTGCAAATGGAAGTTCTGAGAGTAGCGATAAAATAACTCTTAGGTTTTCATGGTGGGGAGGCGATAGTCGTACGGCTGCTACTATGGAGGCTATTCAATTATATGAATCATTGAATCCGAATATAGATATAGAAGCTGAATACACTGCATTTTCTGGGTATTACCAAAAACTCATAACACAACTTGCTTCAGGAAATGCCCCTGATTTATATCAGGTTGATCAAGGATGGGTAGCAGAACTTCATGCGAGAGGAAATGCTTTCACTGATATGAATACACTTTCGGCAATTGATGTAAGTACGATTCCTGAAACGATGCTGAATGATTACTGCATAAAGGATGGTAAGCTTGTAGTTCTTCCTCTTGGATATAATGGAACTGTTTTTCTATATAATAAGACATTGCTCGCAGATTATTTGAATGAAGATGGTACATTAGGAGATCTTACCTGGGAAGAATTTGAGGCAATTGGAAAGGATTTGCATGAAAAACATCCAGATTGTTATATGACTGTTGCTGTCACTGATGGCTATGTAAGATATATTCTCAAGCCTATGCTTGAACAGCTTACTAATAAAATAGCTATTCAGGATGATATGACTGTAGGTTTTACCGTTGATGAGATGGAAAAGACTTTTACAGAGTTCCTTAAGATTTTCAGCTCGGGAACAGCTCAACCTTATGCTGAGAGTGTTATCTACGATACACTTCAGAACAATCCACTTTGGCTGAATGGTAATATAGGTGGTGTATTCCTGTTCTTCTCTAATATTGATGGTGAAATCCAGAATCTTGATTATGATTGGGATGTAACTGCTCTTCCGCAGTTTGAAGGTGCAATGACTTCAGGACAGGAAGTTTGCCCATCATTGATGGTTGCTATAAATAGCAATACAAGCGACGTTAAGAAAGAAGAAGCTGCAAAATTCATACAGTGGATGCTGAATGATCCGGAAGCAGTCAAGATACTTAAGACAGAACGAGGTGTTCCTGCTTCTTCTGCTGCACTTGCAACTCTGACAGAAAATGATCTGCTCAGCCCGATAATGGCAAAAGGTATTGAGATTTCCAATGCAACTGTGGGCTTTAAGAATGGAGATTACGAAATGGATTCATCTATACAGTCTGTTTTCGTACAGAAAATGGAACAAGTTATCTATGGTGTTTCATCTCCTAGAGAAGCAGCTGAAGAACTATACAATGAGTTGACAAAGATTCTTCAGGAAAAGAAAGGCTAGCATTAAGACTGCCGCATATTTGCGGCAGTTGTCATTAGACAGGAGTCATTATGAAAATCAAAACAGAAAAGTTTCATGGCTTTCTTTATATATCTCCTTGGCTTTTGGGGTTCTTGTTACTTACCCTTTATCCGTTTGGAGCATCAATTTTCTATTCTTTCACAGATTTTGATATGTTTTCCTTGGATTTTGTAGGGTTGGAAAATTATATAAGAATATTCACAGAAGATCAGACATTTAGAACTTCTATAACACGTACACTCCTTTATACTGTTATTGCTGTTCCATTGAAATTGATGGCTGCTCTTATTGTTGCTACGTTACTTGCCCGTCCTTTAATTGGTATTGGCATTTTCAGGGCAATTTTCTACATTCCATCTCTTCTTGGATCCAGTGTTGCTCTTTCAATTATCTGGAAATATATATTCAAAGCAGATGGACTTCTCAATCTTGTCCTTGCTGCAATAGGAATCAATGGAGCAAATTGGTTTGGTGATTATACTCTGGCATTCTCCGCGATGCTTCTTCTTCCTGTATGCGACAGG